>JBGQLG010000008.1:0-71095 GCA_041499965.1 Methylomirabilia bacterium | reverse complement strand
TGGGGGATGGGGGGCCGAGCGAGCCGGGCCCGGAGCGAGTTACGGCGACAGGCGAGCCACGCAGGCGCGCCCGCGGTCCCTGCGCCCGCCCGGCGGCGTCGCCGGATTCCACGAGCATCGCGGCTCGGCGCCGCGCCGCGCGGCGGCGGTACGCGAGGTGGGTGTTACAATCGGCGCCGTGACACGCGTGTTCGTCGTCACGGGCGGGGCCGGGTTCATTGGATCGCACCTGGTCGAGCGACTCCTGCGCGATCATCCCGATGGGCGCGTGCGGGTCCTGGACGATTTCTCCACCGGGAGCCTGCGCAACCTGCCGTTCGCGGCGGCGGCGGGCGAGCGGCTCGAGGTCGTGCGCGGCAACATCCGGGACCTGCCGACCGTCGAGCGGGTGGCGGCGGGGGCCGCCGTCATTTTCCACCAGGCGGCACTGCGCTCGGTGCCGCGCTCGGTGGCGGACCCGTTGGGCGCCAACGCCAACAACGTCGATGGCACGCTCAACGTCCTCGAGGCGGCGCGGCGGGCGGGCGTCACGCGCGTCGTCTACGCCTCGTCGTCGTCGGTCTACGGCGACCGGCCGGACTTGCCCAAGCGCGAGGACCAGCCGCTGGCGCCGATCTCGCCCTACGCGGTGTCCAAGGCGGCCGGCGAGCAGTACGCGGCCGTGTGGCATCGGCTGTACGGCGTGGAGACGGTCGGTCTCCGGTACTTCAACGTCTTCGGCCCCCGGCAGGACCCGGCCTCGGAGTACGCGGCGGTGATCCCGCGCTTCATCCTGTGGGGCCTGCGCGGCGAGCCGCTCGAGATCCACGGCGACGGCCGCCAGTCGCGCGACTTCACCTACATCGACAACGTCGTCGACGCCAACTGCCGGGCGGCCGAGGCGCCGGAGGCCGCCGGCGTGTTCAACGTGGGCTGCGGCGATCGCGTGAGCCTACTCGACATCGTCGCGCGGCTGGAGACGCTGCTCGGCCGCGCCGTCGAGCGGCGGCACACGCCGGTTCGGGCCGGCGACGTGCCGCACACGCTGGCCGACATCGATCGGGCCCGGAAGCTGCTCGGCTACACACCCCTGGTGGATTTCGACGAGGGCCTGCGCCGCACGTTCGACTACTTCCGGAGGTCGCTATGACGCGCCGAACGATCCTGACCGCGGTGTGCGCCGTGCTGGCCCTGGGCGCGGGGGCCGGGCCCGTCCACGCCCAGGCCCCGCAGAACCTCGTCGTGCAGGCCTCCACCGAGCCGCCCGGTCTCGACCTCACCGCCACCCCCGCCTCGGCGACGGCCGGCGTCGTCCTCTACAACATCCAGGAGTGCCTGGTGAAGGTGGACCGGCACGGCAAGATCGTGCCGTGGCTGGCCGAGCGCTGGCACACCACCGACAATCGCAACTACACCTTCTTCCTGAAGAAGGGGGTGCACTTCCACAACGGCCGCGAGCTCAAGGCGGCCGACGTGAAGTACGTGTTCGAGCGGGCGATGAACCCCGAGACCAAGCATCCCTACCCGCGCTATTACGAGGCGATCGGCGACATCATCGTCAAGGACGACTACACGGTCACCTTCTCGCTCAAGACGCTCAACGCCAACTTCCTGCTCAACCTGGCCCGCCAGGGCTCGGTCATCTATCCGCGCGAGGCGGTGGACACGCTCAAGAGCGCGCCGATCGGCACCGGGCCCTTCCGCTTCGAGGAGTGGGCGCGCGGCGACAAGATCGTGCTGGTGAAGAACAAGGACTACCACGTCAAGGGCCTGCCCAAGCTCGACCGGGTGACCTTCCGCTTCATCACCGACCCCAACGCCGTGCAGGCCGCGCTCAAGGCCGGCGACATCGACGCCTCGCTGTTCGGCCTTGGCGCCGAGCACGTGCAGGAGCTCCAGAAGGATCCGCGCTTCGCCGTCATCGTGGGCGACACCACCAACGACGTCATCCTGGCCATGAACAACGCCCGCAAGCCGTACGGCGACGTGCGCGTGCGGCGGGCGATGACCTACGCCGTCAACAAGCCGGACGTCCTCCAGGGCGCCATGTTCGGGATGGGCAAGATCCTCGGCACCAACGTGGATCCGCTCAACCCGTACTACGTCGACATGACCGCCGCGATGCCCTACGACCCCGCCAAGGCCAAGAAGCTCCTGACCGAGGCGGGCTATCCGAACGGGTTCGACGCGGTCCTGCGCGTGTCGCCGCAGTACCAGTACACGGTGCGCAGCGGCGAGATCATCGTCGACCAGCTCCGCAAGGTCGGCGTCAACGTCAAGATCGAGCAGATCGAGTGGGGGCAGTGGATCTCGCGCGTCTGGAAAGAGGCCGAGTACGATCTGACGATCATCGGCCACGCCGAGTCCTGGGATATCGCCAACTACGCCAACCCCAAGTACTACTTCCGCTACGACAGCGCCCAATTCCAGGCGCTCTTCAACAAGTCGGAAGTGACGCTCGACGACAAGGCCCGCCGCGACCTCTACGTCCAGATGCAGAAGATGCTCGTGGAGGACGCCCCCGCCGTGTGGCTCTACATGCACCCCCGGCTCGCCGTTACGAAAAAGGGCGTGCAGGGACTCTGGAAAGACCTGCCGGTCCCCGCCGCCGACCTGTCGGAAGTCTCGTGGTCGTCCGCCAAATAACCCGCGAGTGAATCTCGTGGAGCGCGGACGTGCCAGGGCTCGGGCGTGGGGGTCGGCGGCCGGCCATGCCCCGCGGTCGCGCGCATGGCTCGCCTGTCGCCGTAACTCGCTCCGGGCTCGGCTCGCTCGGGCCCCCCATCCCCCAGAGGGGGTTGGGGCGCGGACAAGTCGAACCCTCGGCGGCTCGCTCGCCGAGCCCGGAGCGACAACGGCGACAACGGCTCGCCATGATGCGCGGCCGCGGGGCATGGCCGGCCGCCGACCCCCACGCCCGAGCCCTGGCACGTCCGCGCTCCGCGCGATTCAGTAGCGCGTGCGCCGTTACGTCGCGCGGAGAGTCGCGGCGCTGGCCGCGACGCTTCTGTTCGTGTCGCTGCTCGTCTTTCTGGTGATCCGTATTTTGCCGGGCGATCCGGCGGCGCTGATCATGGGCATCGAGGGCAGCCGGGAGGCGACCGAGCGGCTGCGGGAGTCGATGGGGCTGAACCGGCCGCTGGCGGTGCAGTACGTCGACTGGCTCGTCCACGCGCTGCGGGGCGATCTCGGCCGGTCGATCCAGTACGACGTGCCGGTCGGCGAGCTGATCCTGACCCGGCTGCCGGTCACGCTGCCGCTGGCGCTGCTGGCGGCGGCGTTCATGGTGGCGGTCGCGATCCCGCTGGGGCTCTACGCCGCCACCCACCATCGCCGCGGCGGCGACTACCTGGCGATGATCGTCTCCCAGCTCGGGATCTCGATCCCGCAGTTCTGGTCGGGCCTGCTGCTCATCCTCTTCTTCTCCGTCACGCTCGGCTGGGTCCGCTCCGGCGGCTTCGACGGGTGGTCGGCGGGCGTATGGGCGGCCCTGCGCGCGCTGCTGCTGCCGGCCGTCGCCCTCGGCTTCTTCCAGGCCGCCGTGCTGGTGCGGGCCACGCGCTCGGCCGTGCTCGACGTCCTGCGCGAGGATTACGTGCGCACCGCCCGGGCCAAGGGGCTGCGCGAGCGCGTCGTCGTGGTCAAGCACACCTTCCGTAACGCGCTGATCCCGATCGTCACCGTGGCCGGCGTCCAGCTCGGTCAGCTCATGGCCGGCGCCATCGTGCTGGAGTCGGTGTTCGCGTTGCCCGGCCTCGGCCGGCTGGCCCTCGGCGCCATCAGCGCGCGCGACCTGCCGGTCGTGCAGGGCGTGACGCTCTTCGTCGCCTCGTCGATCGTGGTCATCAACTTCGCCGTCGATGTCGCCTACGGCTTCCTCGACCCGCGCATCCGGTACGAGTAACCGTGGCCCGCCGCCGTCCCTTCCGCCACGTCACCTTCACGCTGGGCGCGGGGCTCACGCTGGCGCTGGTCGCCACCGCCGCGCTCAGCCTCGTCTACACGCCGGTCGATCCCCTGGCCATGTCGATCACCAGCCGACTGCAGGGACCGAGCGGGGGCCACCCGTTCGGCACCGATCAGTTCGGGCGCGACGTCCTCTCGCGCGTGATGACCGGCGCCGTCACCTCGATCGCCGTCGGGCTCATCGCGGTCGGCATCGGTGCGGCGGTGGGCATGCTGCTGGGGCTCTCCAGCGGCTACGCCGGCGGCTGGCTCGACGAGATCCTCATGCGGCTCGTCGACGCGGTGCAGGGGTTTCCCGCGATCCTGTCGGCGCTGCTGTTCACCGCGGTCTTCTCGCCCGGCATGCTGGTCAGCATGACCGCCATCGGCATCGCCTTCGTGCCCGCCTTCGCTCGGCTCACCCGCGGCAGCGTGCTCGAGCTACGCGAGCGGGAGTTCGTGGTGGCCGCCCGGGCGCTGGGGGGCGGCGCCGGCCGCCTCGTGCTGCGCCACATCTTGCCGAACTCGCTGCCGCCGCTGATCGTGCAGGCGACGACCAGCTTCCCGGTGGCCATCCTGGCCGAGGCGGCCCTGGCCTATCTCGGCCTGGGCACGCAACCCCCGTACCCTTCCTGGGGTTTGATGCTCAAGGAGGCCCAGAACTTCCTGTCCCTGAACCCGTGGTTCGCGGTCTTTCCTGGCGGCGCCATCGCCCTGACGGTGCTTGGTCTGAACTTTCTCGGTGACGGCCTGCGCGACCTGCTCGACCCGAAAACCGCCTGAGTATCGATATTTGACAATGGTGTGAAGGAGCCTTTATCGTAACCCTTGGTCTCGGCGTGGCTACACACCGGCGCGCGCCAGCGAAATTTCAGAGCGGCTCGGAGACTCGGAGAATGAAACGGACATGAAGGTCTTCAACGCCTCGTTCACGCTGTCGACCGATGAGCGCTACGAGGTCTCGGACATCACCAAGCACGTCCGGGAGGCGATTCAGCAGTTTTCGGTCACCAATGGCATCGCGCTGATCAACACCCTGCACACCACCTGCGCGCTCTTCATCAACGAGTTCCAGAGCGCCCTGATCGACGATCTCAAGGGCCTCATCGAGCGGCTCGTCCCCGAGCGGGGCGGCTACCGTCACGACGACCCGCGCTACTCGGACTGCGAGCGCGGCAACGCGTGCGCGCACCTGCGGGCGGCCCTGCTGGGCCGCAGCATCGCCGTGGGCCTCGTCAACGGCGAGCTGGCCCTGGGCCGCTTCCAGTCGGTCATCTTCGCCGAGCTGGATGGCCCGCGAAAGCGTGAGATCACCCTCCAGGTAATCGGAGAGTAGCGGCTCCCACTCCCTGCCTCGCGGCCCCGCCCGGTGTCGGGTGGGGGCGCCACGACCCGGACATGAGAGGTTGACCCCGTGGTAGCTCCTGTGCTGCAATCCGTGTTCAAGTGTTGAACATGCAGCCCCCCCGGACGACCCCGTGAGCGAGCGCCACCTCGACCGCGACCTGCGGCTGCTCACCGCGATCGAGGAAGGCACGCCACTGACCCAGCGCGCGCTGGCCGAGCGTCTCGGCGTCGCGCTCGGCCTCGCCAACCTGTGCCTCAAGCGCCTGGCCCGCAAGGGCTACATCAAGGTCGTCCACTTCAACGACCGCCCGGCCGCCCGCAAGCGGTTACGCTACCTGCTGACGCCGAAGGGGCTGGCCGAGAAGAGCCGGCTCACCTACGAGCACATGGTCTACTCGCTCCGGCTGTACCGGCGCACGCGGCAGACGCTGCGCGAGGCGCTGGGGCGCATGGCCGCCGACGGGCTCAAGCGGGTGGCGTTCTACGGCACGGGCGAGGCGGCCGAGCTGGCGTACCTCACGCTGCGCGAGCTGGGGCTGGAGCCCGTCGCCGTGTTCGGTCCCGAGCCCGCTGGTCGCTTCCTCGGCTTCCCCGTCCGGGGCGTCGCGGAGCTGACGGGCGAGGATCTCGACGCGGTGGTGGTGGCGACCTTCGAGCGTCCCGACGCGACCATCGACATGCTGGTCGCCAGCGGCGTGCCCCGCGACAAGTGCGTCACGCTGCGCGCCGCGGCGCCGGTCGCCAACGGGCAGCGCGCATGAAGCGGGCGGACGATCTGCGCCGGTTCGCCTGGCTGCTGCGGCGCTACGTCGCCCCGCACTGGCCCGCCGTCACGCTGCTGCTGATCGGCAGCGCGATCGGCACCGTGCTGGCGGCGGTGTTCCCGATCCTGATGGCGCCGATCCTGAACCTGGCCCTCGGCGGCGCCGGCGCGCCTCCGTCGCGGGTGACCGGCCTGACCCTGAGCAACCTCGGCGCCGCGTTCTTCGCCTGGATCGGTGTCAGCGCGGTGGACGACCGGTTCCGCGCCATCGCGCTGCTGTGCCTGGCCTACGTCGGCGTCGGCACGATCAAGGCGATCCTCGACTTCGGGAACTACATGCTGGGGCTGTGGATCCGCATGCGCGCCGGTACGGCGCTGCAGGCCGACCTCTTCCGTCACATCCTGACGCTGTCCATGAGCTTCTTCACCCGCCACCGCACGGGCGAGCTGGTGTCGCGGCTGTCCAACGACACGCTGGCCGCCACCCACGGGCTGGAGACGATCGTGGGAACGCTCTTCAGCGCGCCGCTGCTGATCCTCTTCTACGGATACCTGCTGGCCAGCACGAGCCCGCGCCTGGTCGGTGCGGCGCTGGCGGCGGTCGTGCTGCACTGGCTGGTCACCCGCGGTGTCCGCGGACCGGTGCGGCGCTTCATGACCGACCAGTTCTCGCTGCTGGCCGAGGTGGCCGCCCGCTTCCAGGAGACGCTGCTGAGCATCCGGACGGTGAAGTCGTTCGGCGCCGAGGCCTTCGAGCAGGGGCGGCTGGCCCGCGTGCTGGCCGACGTCGTTCGCGTCAACGTCAAGCGGAGCGCCCACAAGCACATCGAGGAGCCGGCGCGGAGCTTCGTCAACTACGTGGTCGAGGCCGGGCTGATCCTGCTGGCCGTGTACGAGCTCCTGGCCGGCCGGCTGACGGCGGCGACGTTCTTCCTCTTCCTCTACGTGGGCCGGGCCGCGGTCGCCCAGATCGGCCTGCTGGCGGGGGCCTGGTCCACCGTGCAGGGCGTGCTGGCGGCGACCGGGCGCGTGGCCGAGCTGTTCGCCGCGCGGCCCGAGACGACCGACGGCACCGAACCCGTCGGGGAGTTCCGCGACCGCATCGTCTTCGCCGACGTGTCGTTCAGCTACGGCGACGAGCCGGTGCTGCAGGGCGTGAGCTTCGAGATCGTCCGCGGCGAGATGGTGGCGCTGGTGGGCGCCAGCGGCGTGGGCAAGTCCACCGTGGCCGACCTGCTGCTGCGGTTCTACGATCCGGTGACGGGCGTGGTGTCGCTCGACGGACGCGACGTGCGCACCCTGCGCCAGGCCGAGTACCGGCGACTGTTCGGCGTCGTCTCCCAGGAGGCGCTGCTCTTCAACACCACCATCCGCGACAACATCGTCTACGGCCGCGAGGGACTGGACGAGGCCGAGGTGCTCCGCGCCGCCCGGGTGGCCAACGCCCACGACTTCGTCACGGAGCTGCCGGACGGCTACGCCACGCTGGTCGGTGATCGCGGCATCCGCCTGTCGGGCGGCCAGCGCCAGCGTGTCGCCATCGCGCGGGCGGTGGTCGGCCGGCCCGCCGTCCTCGTGCTCGACGAGGCCACCAGCGCGCTCGACAGCGAGTCGGAGCGCGTGGTCTGGGAGGCCATCGACCGGGCGGTGCAGGGCACGACCGCGCTGGTGATCGCCCACCGCCTGTCCACGGTGCTGCGGGCCGACCGCATCGTCGTGCTCGGCCGCGCAGGCGTGGAGGCGGTGGGACGGCACGCGGAGCTGCTGGAGCGGAGCGAGACGTACCGCCATCTGCATCGCCTGCAATTCGGCGACACCGCCGCGCTGGAGCGCGTGCGGTGAGCGCGGCGGGGGACCCGTGACGGTGAGGGGCGCGCTCGACTGGAGCGAGGCGGCGGTGCTGGTGACCGGGGGTACCGGGTCGTTCGGCAACAAGTTTGTCGACGTCATGCTGGAACGATACCGGCCGCGCCGGCTGGTCGTCTTCAGCCGCGACGAGCTCAAGCAGTCGGAGATGATGGCGCGGCTCAAGCATCCCTCGCTGCGCTTCTTCGTCGGCGACGTCCGCGATCGCGACCGGCTGCAGCGGGCCATGCACGGCATCGACGTGGTCGTCCACGCCGCGGCGCTCAAGCAGATCCCCTCCTGCGAGTACAATCCGTTCGAGGCCATCCAGACCAACGTCATCGGCGCCCAGAACGTCATCGACGCCGCCATCGACCAGGGCGTCAAGCGGGTGATGGCCATCAGCACCGACAAGGCGGTCAACCCGATCAACCTGTACGGTGCCACCAAGCTCTGCGCCGAGAAGCTCTTCGTGCAGGGCAACGCCTACGGCTACGGCCGCGGCACGATCTTCAGCGTGGTCCGGTACGGCAACGTCATCGGCAGCCGCGGGAGCGTCATCCCGCTGTTCGCCGCCCAGCGAGCGACGGGCACGGTCACGGTGACGGATCCCGGCATGACGCGCTTCTGGCTGCGTCTGGAGGAGGGCGTGGGCTTCGCCGTCCGCTGCACGGAGCTGATGCACGGCGGCGAGATCTTCGTGCCCAAGATCCCCAGCATGCGAATCCTCGACCTGGTCGACTCGGTGGCGCCCGGCTGCCGGGTGGACGTGATCGGCATCCGCCCCGGCGAGAAGCTGCACGAGACGCTCATCGCCGAGGAGGAGAGCCGCCAGGTCGTCGAGCACGACGACATGTTCGTGCTGGAGCCGATCTATCCCTCGTGGGCCTTCACCGGGTTGGAGGGCGGCAAGCGGCCGGGCACCGGCTTCCGCTACTCGAGCGAGACCAACGGGCACTGGCTGTCGCCGGCCCAGATGCAGGAGCTGGCGCGTGGGTGAGCGCCTGGCCATCGAGGGGGGACGGCCGGTGCGGGCCGCCCTGCTGCCGTACGGTCGCCAGCTCATCGGCGACGACGACGTCGCCGCCGTGACCGCGGTGCTGCGCGGGACGTTCCTCACCACCGGGCCCACGGTGGCCGAGTTCGAGGCCTGCTTCGCGGCGCGGGTGGGCGCCCGCCACGCCGTGGCGGTCAGCTCGGGGACGGCGGCGCTGCACGCGGCGATGTTCGCGGCGGGCGTCGGCGCCGGCGACGAGGTCGTGACCACGCCGCTGACCTTCGTGGGCACGTCCAACGCCGCCCTCTATCTCGGCGCGCGGCCCGTCTTTGCCGACATCCGCGCCGACACGCTGAACCTCGATCCCGCGTGTGCCGAGGCCGCGCTGACCCCGAAGACGCGCGTGCTGGCGCCGGTGGACTTCGCCGGCCAGCCGTGCGAGCTCGACACCCTCCGGGCGCTGGCCCGCCGGCGGGGCGTGCTCGTCGTCGAGGACGCCGCCCACGCGCTCGGGGCCGAGGCGGCCGGGCGGCCGGTCGGCTCGCTGAGCGACCTGACGATCTTCAGCCTCCATCCCGTCAAGCACGTGACCACCGGGGAGGGCGGCGTGGTGACGACCGACGACGACGAGCTGGCCCGGCGGCTGCGCCGGTTCCGCAACCACGGCATTGCCGTCGACAGCGCCGATCGCCAGGCCAGCGGCGCGCTGTGGTCGCCGATGGTCGATCTGGGGTTCAACTACCGCCTGACCGACATCCAGTGCGCGCTGGGCCTCTCGCAGCTCCCCAAGCTCGGCCAGTTCCTGGCCAAGCGCGAGGCGATCGCCGAGCGGTACGTCGTCGCGCTGAAGGACCTGCCCGGGCTGGCGGTGCCGCGCATTGCGCCCGACGTGCGGCACGCCTGGCACATCTTCCCGGTGCTGGTCGAGCCCCCACGGCTGCGCGTGGGACGCGACGCGGTGTTCACCGCGTTGCGAGCCGAGGGCATCGGCGTGACGATGCACTACGTGCCGGCGTACTGGCATCCCTACTACGCACGGCTGGGCTATGCCCGCGGGCTGTGCCCGGTCGCCGAGGACGCGACGTCTCGCATCTTCTCGCTGCCCATCTTCCCCGGCATGACCGACGCCGACGTCGAGGACGTCGTGGCCGCGCTGTGGAAGGTCCTGGGGCACTACCAGCGATGACCCCGGGGCCCGTCGTCACCGTCCTGGCCGAGGCGGGCCGCGGCGTCGGCCTCGGGCACCTGCGCCGCTGCCAGGCCCTGGCGACGGCGCTGGCGGCCGCCGGCGCCACCGTGGATCTGCGCGTCGCCGGCGAGGGATGGGAGCCGGCGCCGGCCGTGGCGCTCGACTGGCTCGCCGACCGATCGGCGCTGCGCGCGGCTCTCGACGCGCGACGTCCCGACGCCGTGGTCGTCGATTCCTATCGAGCCGACGAGGCGATGCTGCGCGATCTCCGCGCCCAGGTCCCGTGCGTCGTCGCGGTGGACGACCTCGCCGACCGCGTGTTGCCGGTCTCGATCGTCGTCAACGGTGGCTGGCCCGCGGCGCGCCTGGCCTATCGCACCGATCCCGACACGGTGCGGCTGCTCGGTCCCCAGTACGCGCTGCTCGATCCCGCGTTCGGCGAGCCGGTGACCCGCGCGCCGGTGGACGCGGTCCGGCGTGTGCTGGTGACGCTCGGGGGCGACGCCGATACGGCGCCGCTGCTGGCGACGGCCGTCGCGGCGGTGCGGCGCGCCGTGCCCGCGGCGGCGATCGACGTGGCCACGGTCGTGCCGACGCCGGAGCTCGCCGGCGGCCCGGTCACCGTGCATCGCGGGCTGCCCTCGCTGCGGCCGCTCATCGCGCGTGCCGACGTGGTCGTGAGCGGCGGCGGGATGACGCTCTACGAGTGCCTGGCCTCGGGCGTGCCCGTGGTGGCGACGGTGCTGGCCGACAACCAGACGCTCAACGTCGGTGAGATGGCGCGCGCCGGGCTCATCGTGGCCGCCGAGCGGTCGCTGGAGGCGGCGATCGCGCGCGTGGCGGGCGACGCGACGCTCCGTCGGACGCTCGCCGCGCGCGGGCGCAACGCCGTGGACGGGCGGGGAGCCGGCCGCGCGGCGACGGCGATCCTGAGCGCGTGCGGCGCGGTGGGTCTGGCGGAGGGCGCCCGATGAAAATCGCGTTCCTCGTCCAGCGGCGCAACTACTACCGGCTCCTCGGCCCCGTCGTCGATCGCGCGCTGGCTCGCGGCTGGGACACCGAGTGCTGGGAGGCCGGCGACGAAGCGCTCAAGGGCCGGCGGGCGCGCGAGCAGCGCGAGGCGGCCCCGGCGTTCCGCCAGGGCCAGCCGCGCCGGCGGCCGTACTCCGGCGACGCCGGTCTCGACAGGCTGCTGGCCGACGCGGACCGCGACGTCGTCGTCACGCTGCGACCGCCGTCGGGCCTGGCGTCCGGCGGCCGCGCGCGCTGGCTCGGTCTGCAGTACACGCTCGACCTCGGGGGCATGGTGGATGCGCACGGTCGCACGGCCTTCGACGCGATCGGCGTGCACACCGAGCACTGGCGCGCCCGGGCCGCCGACTCGCTGCGGATTCTCGAGTTCAACCGGGCTCGCGCGCTCGGCCGGGAGGCGGCGCCGATCGACGACGGGGCGGTGGCGGCGACGATGCGGCGCCGGGCGGCCGTGGTCGGATTTCCGGAGATGGATCAGTTCCACGCGATCGATCCCGCCGCGGTGCGCGGCCGGCTCCGCCTCGACGCCCGCGTCCCCGTCGTCGTGTACTGTCCGTTCCCATTTCAGAGCAACCCGCGGACGTTCTGGGTCCATCACGTCTACGGCGCGCGCCGGCTGCACCAGCGGCTGGCCACACGACTCGGACGCGGGCGCCGGTATGCGCGCCACATCGACGGCGGTTGGGACGACCGCGGCGTGGTGAAGGCCGTGCGCGCCTTCTGCGATGCCAACGGCGCCGCCCTCGTCGTCAAGGCGCGGCCCAAGGACCGCGTGGCCGACTACCTGGCCCGGGTGGCTGATCACGTGCTCTACGAGCAGACGGACTACCCGGCCACGATCCTCGAGCTGATGAGCATCGCCTCGCTCTGCCTGCACTTCTTCAGCACGGTGGCCTACGAGGCGGCCTACGCGGCCGTACCGTCGATCTGCGTGACGGCCGACGGCGACGATCTCGGCTTCCCGCCGATCTGGCGGGAGTGGTTTCTGTCGACGGAACCCGGCAGCAGCTTCAGCTTCCCGGGCGTGACCTATCCGCTGAGCGTCGAGCAGATGGTCGCCGACTTCCCCCGCCGCCGGCTGGCCGACTTTCCGCTCGAGCCGGCCGCGCGCGCGCACTATCTCGAGAAGTTCGTGGGATTCGACGACGGCAAGGCGTCGGACCGCCTGCTCGATCTGGCGTCCTCGCTGAACGAGGGCGGCGGAGGCCCACGATGAGGATCAAGGTCGGCGAGCGGTGGATCGGCACCGGCGAGCCCTGCTACGTCATCGCCGAGGCCGGCTCCAACCACAACGGCAACCTCGAGCAGGCGCTGGCCCTCATCGACGTGGCGGCCGAGGCCGGCGCCGACGCCGTGAAGTTCCAGGGGTTCCGGGCCCGCACGCTGTATCCGCGCACGGCCGGGATGTCGGACTACCTGAACGATCCGCGTCCGATCTACGACATCATCGAGGCGATGGAGCTGTCGCCGGCGTGGCTGCCCACGCTGGCCGACCACTGCCGCGCCCGTGGCGTCCATTTCCTCTGCACGCCGTTCGACGAGGAATGGGTGGAGCTGCTCGACCCCTACGTGCCGGCCTTCAAGCTGGCCTCGTACGAGATGAGCCACCTGCCGCTGGCCCGTGCGGTGCTCGCCCGCGGCAAACCGGTGTTCGCCTCGACCGGCGCCCACACGCTCGACGAGGTGCGGCCGCTGCTCGACGTCGCCCGCGAGGTGGGCAACCGTGATCTCGTGGTGCTGCAGTGCACGGCCGCCTATCCCACGCCGCCCGGGGCGGTCAACGCGCGCGCGATCGTGACCCTGGCCCAGGCCACCGGCCACCTCGTCGGCCTCTCCGACCACTCGCGCGACCCGGTCATCGCGCCGGTCGTCGCCGTCGCGCTGGGCGCCTGCGTGATCGAGAAGCACTTCACGCTGAGCAACCGGATGCCCGGCCCCGACCAGCGCTTCGCCGTCGAGCCGCACGAGCTGAAGGAGCTGGTGCGGGCGGTGCACCAGGCCGAGGCGGTGCTGGGCACCGGGGACAAGAAGCTCCAGCCGGTCGAGAACGAGTTGCGCCAGTTCGCGCTGCGCTCGGTGTTCGCCATTCGGCCCATCGGCGCCGGCGAGGCGTTCTCGGCCGACAACGCCCGCGTGCTCCGCAACGGCGTCAACGCACCCGGCCTGCCGCCCACCGCGTATCCGACGCTGCTGGGGCGGCGGGCGGCGCGGGCGATCGCGGCCGACGCGCCGATCACCGCGGCGATGGTGGAGGATGGCGCTGAGCCGGCGTGAGGCGGCCATGGACGACGCGGCGCTGCTCTGGCGCTGGGCCAACGACGCCGAGACGCGGCGCCACGCGTTCAGCAAGGCGCCGATCCCCTACGACGCCCACGTGGCGTGGCTGCGGCAGCGCCTGGACTCCGACGCGACCCGGCTGTGGATCTTCGCCGACGCCGCTGGGCCGGTGGGGCAGGTGCGCTTCGACCTCGACGGCGACGTGGCCGAGATCGACGTCGCGGTGGCGCCCGAGCGTCGCGGCCACGGCCAGGGCCGCGCCATGCTGAGCCAGGCCGTGCGCGCGCTGCGGGCGGAGCGCACCGACGTGCGGCCGCGGGCGACCGTGCTCGCCCACAACGTGCGCTCGCTGGCCATGTTCCGGGCGTGCGGCTTCGAGTCGGTCGGCGTCGAGCATCGGGGCGGCGAGGAGGCGGTCGTGCTGGAGCTGCGCGTGGCCGGGGCCTGACGATGGGCTACTACCTCGGCCTGTTCGGCTACGGCCCCAACCCGTCGGCGGCGCTCGTCCGCGGCGGCCGCATCGTCGCGTTCGCCGAGGAGGAGCGGTTCAACCGGATCAAGACCGCGCCCAACAGCCTGCCCGTCGCCTCCCTGCTGTACTGCCTGGGCGAGGGTGGCATCGATCTCGACGCCGTGGACGGCATCGGCTTCGGCTGGGAGTCGGACCGCTACATCGACGCGATGCCGCGCTTCTACGACGAGACGCGCGCGACGTACCCGGATCCCGACGACTACAACCGGCTGCAGGAGGAGTACCTCCTCAACCTCTATCACCCCACGCGGATCCGCACCGATCTCAAGCAGGCGCTGGCCCAGCGCGGGGTGTATTTCGACGCCGAGCGCGTGCGCTTCATCCCCCACCACCTCTGCCACGCGGCCAGCACCTACTACGCCTCCGGCTTCGGCGAGGCCTCGATCCTCACCGTGGACGGCAGCGGTGAGGAGTTCTCGACGTTCATGTGGCACGGCGCGGGCGACCGCATCAAGGAGCTCCGCAGCGTGAAGCTGCCGCACAGCCTGGGCGGCTACTACGCGACCTTCACCGAGTTCCTCGGGTTCCGCGCCTACCAGGACGAGGGCAAGCTGATGGGGCTGGCCTCCTACGGCCGCTACTCCGAGGCGCTGCAGGCCAAGCTCGACGAGATCCTGCCCTACGACGGCGCCACCGGCGAGTTTCGCACGAACCCCTACCTGCGCTACCTGGGGTCGCGCACGTACGGGCGGCGCTTCACCGATCGCTTCGTGGACGTCTTCGGCAAGCCGCGGCTCGGCCACCAGCCCATCGAGGACGCGCATCGCGACCTCGCCTTCAACGTGCAGTGGCGGCTCGAGCAGGTGGTGACGGGGCTCGTGCGCACGCTGGTCGGCCTGACGGGCGTGCGCTCCCTGTGCCTGGCCGGCGGCGTGGCCATGAATTGCTGCATGAACGGCAAGCTCTCGCTCCTCGACGAGGTGGGGGAGATCTTCGTGCAGCCGGCCTCGGCCGACAACGGGATCGCGCTGGGCGCCGCCTGGGTGCTGGCCCAGCGCGCGGGCGCCACCGGCTTCGAGCGCATGCGCCACGCCTACTGGGGTCCGGCCTACACCGCCGCCGAGATCGAGGGCGCGATTCGCGAGTCCAAGCTGCCCTACCGGCGCTCGGCCTCCGTCGTCGAGGAGATCGCGCAGGATCTCGCCACCGGCCGCATCGTGGGCTGGCTGCAGGGACGCATGGAGGTCGGGGCCCGCGCGCTGGGCAACCGCTCGATCCTGGCCAGCCCGCTCTTCCCCGACATGAAGGACAAGCTGAACCGGGAGGTGAAGCACCGGGAGAGCTGGCGGCCGTTCTGCCCGTCGCTGCCGGTCGAGGACTACCGCACGTACTTCGACCACGGAAGCGCGAGCGACTATATGATCCTGGCCTATCCCGTCCGGGCGGAGTTTCGCGACCGGGTGCCCTCCGTGGTCCACGTCGACGGCACCGCTCGGCCGCAGACGGTCTATCGCGAGCACAATCCGCGCTTCCACAACCTGCTGACGGCGTTCGGCCGCCGCACCGGCCACCCGGTGCTGATCAACACGTCGTTCAACGTGCAGGGTGAGCCGATCGTGTGCTCGCCGCGCGACGCGCTCCGCTGCTTCGGCGGCACCGGCCTCGACGTCCTCGTGCTCGACGACTTCGTGCTGAGGAAAGGGCCGTGACGGCGCCGCGGCTGACGCTCACCCGGTTCCTGCTCGCCGCCGACGCGCTCGACACCTTGCTGGCTGACCCGCGGCTGGCCGCACTGGTGAAGGGCGGCGCCGGCCGGGCGCGCACCTTCACGCTGGCCGTGCCCGGCGCGCGGACGGACGCGGTGGAGGCGCTGCGGCGCTTCGTCACCGACCTGGCGCCGGGCGCGGCCGGCACCGTCGAGGTACGCGCGGCCCCCGAGCCCGCGCCGGCGTTGTTCGACGGCCACGACGCGTTGCTGGCGGCCGGCGCCGGCGCCGGCGCGCTCGTCGTGCGGGCCTGGCAGCGCGGCCTGTGCGCGGTGAACTCGGCCGAGCAGGCCGAGCAGGTCGCCGCCTTCGACGACGACTACCCGGGCGACGACGGCACCGGCGGCGGCGGTCGCTGGTACGCGCGCCTGGAGGGCGAGCCGGTCATCATCACCAACGCCGAGCGGATCGTGCTCGGCTACGGCGCGCGCATCAACCCGCGCGCGGTGATCCACAACGAGGCCGCCGTCGAGATCGGGCGCGGCTCGCTGCTGGGCGCCGACGCCGAGCTGAACCTGTACACGGCCCGCTTCCGCCTGGGCGCGTTCTGCCACACGTCGTCCTACTTCGCGGCCATCGGCTCGCGCCACACGCTGCACCTGCCGACCACGTTCGCGGTGAGCCGCGGGCCCTACGCGTTCCTGGGCGAGCCGGCCGACAAGGTGGGTGACATCGTGATCGGCAACGACGTGTGGTTCGGCACCCGGGTGGTCGTGCTGCCCGGGGTCCGCGTCGCCGACGGCTGCGTGATCGGCGCCGGCAGCGTCGTGACGAGCAGCCTCGATCAACCGTACGGGATCTACGCCGGGAATCCAGCCCGGCTGATCCGCTCCCGCTTCCCCCCGGCCGTCGTCGAGCGGCTGCGGCGACTGGCGTGGTGGAGCTGGCCCACCGCCCGCCTGTGGCGGGCGCGGGCGTTCTTCCGCACCGACCTGTCGGCGCTGCCGCCCGCCGCGCTGGATGGCCTGCTGGACTCGCTGGAGGCGGGCGGATGAGTGTGATCCTGGTCGTGGCCGCCCATCCCGACGATGAGGTCCTCGGCGTCGGCGCCACCGCGGCCCGCCGGGCGGCGGCCGGTGACACCGTCCACCTGGCGATCCTGGGCGAGGGCATCACCTCTCGCACGCCGGAGCGCGCCGGCGGCGATCGGGCCGCGGTCGGCGCGCTGCAGGACGACGCGCGGGCGGTGGCCGGGATGCTGGGCGCCAAGTCGGTGGCGTTCGGCGACCTCCCCGACAATCGCTTCGACACGCTCGCGCTCCTCGACATCGTCAAGCGCGTCGAGGCGTGGGTGCGCGAGCTGGAGCCGGAGATCGTCTACACGCATCATCCCGGCGACCTGAACGTCGACCACCGGCTGACCTTCCAGGCGGTGCTGACCGCGACGCGGCCGCTGCCGGGCGGCCGGGTGCGCGAGCTCTACGCGTTCGAGATCGCCTCGTCGACCGAGTGGGCGTTCGGCCGGCTGGCCGCGCCCTTCGCGCCCACGGTATTCGAGGACGTGGCGTCCACCATCGAGCTGAAGGTCGCCGCGCTGGAGCGGTACCGTGGCGAGCACCGGCCGTTTCCCCACCCGCGCTCGGGCGAGGCGGTGCGCGCCATCGCGCGGCGGTGGGGCTCGGTGGTCGGGCTGCCCTACGCCGAGGCATTCGAGCTGATCCGGTCGGTACGATCTTGAGCAGGAGGTCCCATGGCGATCATCCGTGACATCGGCACCACGACCGTCCCGTTGCCGTCGATCCGGCGTCCCGCCGGCGGCGCGCCGCCGGCCCGGTTTCACCAGCGCTTCATCAGCGGTGAGGTGCAGGCCGCGGACTGGCCGCGCATCACCACCGAGACGTCCGAGCGACAGTTCGCGCCGCGCCGCGACGGGCTCCGCGTACTCTTCATCAACGCGCCGATCCGCGAATGGTCGTTCCCCAACATCATGCCGATCGGCCACGGCTACGTCGGCGCCATCGCCGCCATGGACGGCCACACGGTCGACGTGCTCGACCTCAACGCCGAGCGGCGGGAGCCGGTCAAGGGCCCGATGGCCGACTACGTGCGGAGGGTGGAGGCGCGCGTCGTCGAGAAGCTGAGCGCCGAGCGGCCCGACGTCATCGGGCTGGGCGGCATCATCACCCAGTACACGTGGCTCAGGCGTATCGCGGGCATCTGCAAGCGCGTGCATCCGGACGTGCCGATCGTGCTCGGCGGTGGCATCGCGTCGTCGATGCCGGAGTTCATGGTCCGCCGGCTGCCCGCCGACATCGTGGTGCAGGAGGAGGGCGAGGTCACCTTCTCGGAGGTGTTGCACCGCCTGGAGACCGGCGCCTCGCTGGAGGGTGTGGCCGGGACCGCCTATCGCCACGTGATCCGCCCCGGGGAGTGGGACGTTCGCAACAACGGCCTGCGACCCTCCATCCAGTCGCGCGACAAGGGGCTGGACGCGCTGCCGTGGCCCCTGCGCAGCAAGTGGCCGGAGGACGAGATCTACAAGCGCAACCCCGTCGGCCACCTCAACTGGCAGACGAAGTGGATCGACGGCGCCTCGGTCGCGCCTGGCCAGTACTCGGTCTCGATGATCGCCTCGCGCGGCTGTCCCTACGCGTCGAAGGCCTGTGATTACTGCTATGCGGCGTACCTCGGGAAAACCTATCGCCTGCGCAGCCCGCGCGAGGTGGTGGACGAGATGGAGTACCTCAAGGCGCGCTACGGCGCCGTCTACATCCACTTCCTCGACGACCTGCTGATGACCGACTACCGGTGGGCGCTGGAGTTCTTCGCCGAGCTGCGCGCGCGCAAGCACGCGACGGGCTTCGCGGTGGAGTGGGGCGGCACCTGCCGCACCAACATCGTGGCCGACGACGTCATCCGCGCGCGCCGGGAGGGTCGGCCGCACATGCTGGAGCTGGGCCACGAGGTCGGCATGCGCCAGGCCGGCTACGGCGTGGAGTCGGCCAGCCCCACCATCCTCAAGAACATCGACAAGAGCGGCCAGACCATCGAGAAGATGGAGATCGCCATTCTCGAGACCCAGCGCGTGCTCGGCTACGCCGACTGCTCGTTCATGATCGGCTCGCCCGGCGAGAGCGCTCATACCGTGCAGGAGACCGTCGACTTCTGCCGCAAGGTGGGGCTCAAGCCGGAGGTGTTCTTCTTCACCACCGCCTATCCGGGCACGACCTTCTGGGATCTCGCGCTCGACAAGGGGCTCATCGGCAAGGCGGTGACGGGCGAGAAGGGGCCGGCCGACGAGGACATGATCGAGCAGTACTTCCTGCGGCTGGGGGAGCAGGGCGAGGAAGTGCGCACGAACTTCAGCGACCTGGAGGACGAGGAGATCATCGATCTCTCCTGGCGGGCGGTGACGGAGCTCGGCGGTCAGAATACGCTGCGGCATCCGCATACCGGCGAGCTGCAGGAGCGCAAGCGCGCGGTGCGCGGGGCCACGCGGGCGGATGTCTAGTGCGCCGCGCGAGGCTCGGTGACACCGGCGCCGTGATGCGGGCCCCCCGGTCGCCCCAGTGGCTCGCCGGCACGCCGCGGCTCGCTCCGAGCCGCGCGCGCTCGGCCCCCCATCCCCCCGAGGGGGTTGGGGTGAGGGCAGCCGACCGTGAGAGGCGACCGGGGGGCCCGCATCACGGCGCCGGTGTCACCGATGCTCACGAGGTGCACTAGCTCCATGCGCTTCGTCGTGCTCGGGGCGGGGTCGATCGGGCGGCGACATCTCACGAATGCGGTGGCGCTTGGTCATACGATCGCCGCGATCCACGATCCGGACGCGGGCCGGCTGGCGGAGGCCGGGCGTCTGGCGGGTGGAGATGTCGTGCTCACGACGCGTGAGGATGAGGCGCTGCGAGTGGACGCCGATGCCGTCCTGGTGTGTTCACCGACCGCCGCGCATGTGGCCCAGGCGCGGGCGGCGGTGGCGGCGGGGCGGCATGTGTTGATCGAGAAGCCGCTGTCGCACACGCTCGAGGGCGTCGATGGGCTGGTGGCGGAGGCGGCGGCGGCGCGGCGGACGGTGCTGGTCGGGTGCAACCTGCATTTCCTGCCGAGCCTGCGGCTGGTGAAGCGGCTGCTGGGCGAGGGGCGGATCGGGACGCCGCTGTCGGCGCGGGCGCACTGCGGGTACTACCTGCCGCACTGGCGTCCGCACACCGACTACCGGCACGGGTACGCGGCGCGGCAGGCGACCGGAGGCGGAATCATCCTCGACTCGATTCACGAGTTCGACTACCTGCGCTGGCTGCTGGGCGAGCCGCGTGAGGTCTTCGGGTACGTGGGCAAGGTGAGCACGCTGGAGATCGACACCGAGGACAGCGCGGACATCCTGCTCCGCTTCGATTACGGCGTGGTCGCCAACGTGCACCTCGACTACCTGCAGCGGACGTACCGGCGGTCGTGCGAGCTGATCGGCGAGGACGGCGTGATCGTGTGGGACTACATCAGCCAGCTCGTCCGCGTGTACGGCAAGGAGGATCGCCGGGCCGAGGACTACGAGGAGTCGATCAACGCCGAGCGCAATCTCATGTACGTCGAGGAGCTGCGCCACCTGGTCGACTGCATCGAGCGCGGCGCGACTCCCCAGCTGGACGCGGCCGGCGGGCGAACGGTGCTGGCGATTGCCCTGGCCGCCAAGCGCTCCGCCGCCGAGGGGCGCCCGGTGAGGCTCGATCCGTGATCGCGGCCATCGTGCAGGCCCGCATGGGCTCCCGCCGGCTGCCCGGCAAGACCCTGGCCGACATCGCCGGCCGCCCCATGCTGAAGCGTCTCGTCGAGCGCGCCCGGCGCATCGACGGCGTGGACGCGGTGATCATCGCGACCACCGACCAGTCGGCCGACGACGCGATCGTCGCGTTCGCCGAGTCCGCGGGGCTGCCGGTGCACCGCGGCAGCGAGTCGGACGTCCTCGATCGCGTGCACGGCGCCGCCGCGCGTTTCGACGCCACCGTCATCGTCCGCGTCACGCCCGACTGCCCGCTACTCGACCCGGCGGTGGCCGGTCGCGTGCTCGCACGCTTCCGCGAGTCCGGCGGAGGGCTCGACTACGTCAGCAACACCCAGCCGCCGACGTTTCCCGACGGGCAGGACACCGAGGTGTTCTCGTTCTCGGCCCTGGACACGGCGTGGCGCGAGGCCCGGCTGGCCTCGGAGCGCGAGCACGTCACGCCCTTCATCTGGAAGCAGCCCCGGCGGTTCCGGCTGGCCAACGTCCGCCACGACGAGGATCTCTCGGTCCTGCGCTGGACCGTGGACGAGCCGGCCGACCTCGAGTTCGTCCGCGCCGTCTACCGGCGCCTGGGCGCCGAGCAGCCGTTCGGCATGGACGACGTGCTGGCGCTGCTGGAGCGCGAACCGGCGCTGCTCGACCTCAATCGCTCGTTCACGCGCAACGAAGGCTACGCGAAGTCGCTCCGCGCCGACGGCGCGGCCGGCGACGCACCGGGAGAGTCAGCCATGGACACGCCCCGCCGGCTCACGCGCTCCGAGGAGTACTTCGCGCGCGCCGAGAAGGTCATCCCGTCGGCCACCCAGACGTTCAGCAAGGGCCACACCCAGTTCGTGCGGGGCGTCGCTCCGCTGTTCCTGCAGCGCGCCGCCGGCAGCCACGTGTGGGACGTGGACGGCCACGAGTACATCGACTTCCCGATGGCCCTCGGGCCGATCGTGCTCGGCCACAACGATCCCGACGTGGACGCGGCCGTGCGAGCCCAGCTCGCCGACGGCATCGCCTTCTCGCTCCCGCACCCGCTGGAGGTGGAGGTCTCCGAGCTACTCACCGAGATCATCCCGTGCGCGGAGATGGTCCGCTTCGGCAAGAACGGCTCCGACGCGACGTCCGGCGCCGTCCGCGTGGCCCGCGCCTACACCGGCCGCGAACGCATTGCCGCCTGCGGCTACCACGGTTGGCAGGACTGGTACATCGGCGCCACCACGCGTCACCGCGGGGTGCCGGCGGCGGTGCGCGAGCTGACGCACCTGTTCGCCTACAACGACATCGCCTCGCTCGACCGGCTGCTCGACGCCCACCCGGGCCAGTTCGCGGCCGTCATCATGGAACCGGTCGGCGTCGTCGAGCCGGTCGGCGGCTTCCTCGAGCAGGTGGCCGCGCGGGCCCGGGCCCACGGCGCCGTGCTGATCTACGACGAGGTCGTGACCAGCTTCCGCGTGGCGCTCGGGGGCGCCATGGCGCACTACAACGTCACGCCGGATCTGGCCTGCATCGGCAAGGCGATGGCCAACGGCTTCCCGGTCTCGGCGGTGGTGGGCCGGCGCGACATCATGCAGGTCTTCGACGAGATCTTCTTCTCGTTCACCTTCGGCGGCGAGGCGCTCTCGCTGGCCGCGGCCAAGGCCACGATCACCAAGCTGCGCGCCGGGGCCGTCATCCCGCACCTGTGGCGCCAGGGTCGCCGGCTGCAAGACGGGTACAACGCGCTCGCCGGGGAATTGAAGATCGACGGCCTCACGCGCTGCATCGGCCTGCCGCCGCGCACCGTGCTGACCTTCGCCGACCGGCAGGGGCGGGAGTCGCTGGCCATGAAGAGCCTCTTCCAGCAGGAGGTCGTGCGCCGCGGCATTCTCAACGCGGGCGGCTTCAACATCTGCTACCGCCACGACGACGCCGACGTCGAGCGCACGCTGGCGGCCTGCCGGGAGGCCCTGACCGTGCTGGCCCGGGCCGTCACGGCCGACGACGTGGAGGCACGCCTCGCCGGGCCCGTCATCCAGCCGGTGTTCCGCCGTGCCTGAGAGCCGCCCGCGTCCGGAGGTGAGCGCCGCGCTCGAGCGGTACTACACCCGCTACTACCGCGACACCCTCGGCATCCCCGGCTGGCGCGGTCTCGTCGACATCCGGCTCGCCGACGAGCCCTACGAGCGCCAGCGGCTCGACGCGCTGGAGCGGGGGATGGGGGGGTCCATCAAGGGCGCGCGGCTGCTGAACGTGGGTTGCGGCACCGGCGGCTTCAACGCGCTGGCCGAGGAGGCGGGCGCCGAGGTGTGGGGCGTGGACGACTCGGCCGACGCCGTGGCCATCACGCGCGCCCGCATGCGCCACGGCGCACGCGCGCTGCGCTCGATGGCCGAGGCGCTGCCGTTCCCCGACGCCAGCTTCGACATCGTCTACTGCTACGCGGCCATCGAGCACGTGGAGGACGCCGCCCAGTCGCTGCGGGAGATGGTGCGGGTGATGCGGCCGGAGGCGCGCCTGTACCTGCACACCAACGACCGGCGCAGCTGCTTCGAGGGGCACTACAAGGTCTTCTGGATCCCGGGCCTGCCGCTGGCGCTGGGCCGGGCCTACCTGGCCGCTCGCGGCCGCCCCACCGCGTACCTGGCAACGCTGCGCCCGCTCTCGCAGCGGCAGTGCCTGCGCCTGCTGGAGCAGGCGGGCGGCCGGCTGCTGCGGCAGTTCGACCTCGGCCTCGGCCGGCCGGTGGGCGGGCCGCTGTGGCCGCTGGTGCGCGCGTACTATCGCGTGCGCGGGGTCGCGCCGTACATCGAGTTCATCGCCGGCCGCCGGGAGGTGCGCTGAGATGACGGGGCGGGACACGGTCCACCGTCGGCTGAGCCAGGGGCTGGAGAAGGTCGGGCTCGGCCGCCGCTGGTTCCGTGAGCTGTCGGAGTACTACCGCGGCATGACGATGCAGGAGTTCTGGGTGCGCTACACCGTGCTCCGCATGGAAGCGGCCAAGCTGTGGGGCACCAAGCCGCGCTCGGGCGAGGCCGACTACCGCTCGTTCTTCGCCGAGACCGACTACTACGTGCTGCGGCAGATGTTCTACCATCGTCACCGCAGCTTCTACTGGGTCGCCGCGGCGCTCCGGGCGGTCGGCCCCGAGGGCGATTTCTGCGAGTACGGCTCGGGCGTCGGGCCGGTGACCAGCTGGCTGCGGCCCCGGTTCCCCCGCTGGCGGTTCACGCTGGTGGACCTGCCGGTGCCCACGTTCGAGTTCGCGCGCTGGCGCTTTCGAGCGGCCGGCAACGTCGAGTTCCTCGAGCCCGGGTTCGGCCGCGAGCTCCCCCTGCCGCGGGCCTACGACGTGATCACGATCCTGGAGGTGCTTGAGCACGTGGTGAATCCCCTCGACGTCGTGCGCCACCTCGTCGCCCACCTCAAGCCCGGCGGTACGCTCTTCCTCAACTTCTCGGACGACGCCGGCCGCGAGAACCTGGTCGAGAGCGCGGCCGAGCGCGCGAGCGTTCTCTCGTTCCTCCACGAGAGCCTCGAGGCCGTCGTGCCGCTGCGCGGCGACGAGTCCTACGCCCGTTACGTCAAGCCGCGGGGGTCCGCGTCGGGACGGGCGAGGACGTCCTGAGGATCTGCACGCCCCACTGCGGCGTGGCGCCGGAGACGACCTCCGGTGGCGAAACGTACGAGCGCGAGCTCCTGGTGCGCCTCGGCCGCCGCGGCGTGCGGCTCGACGTCATCCTGGCCCGCGGCAAGCGCTATCCGGCCGACGCGCCCAACTGGACGATCCACCGCTTCGGCATCGGTCGGGGACTGCGCTGGTGGGTCGCGCCGGCGGTCGTGCCCCGCGCCATCAAGCGGGTGTGGGACGCCGGCGGCTTCGATCTGCTTCGCGTCCACTCGCTCCGCATCATCGGTCCGTCGGCCTTGTGGGCGCGCCGGCGCTTCCGGCTCGACGTCCCCGTCGTGGCGCACCACCACCACCTCGATCCCGGTCGGCTCAACCGGGTGATCGAGCGGCGCGTGGTGGAGGGCGCCGAGCGCGTGGTCGTCGGCAGCGAGTTCGCGCGGCGCCAGCTGGCCACG
Organism: Methylomirabilia bacterium; assembly: GCA_041499965.1. GTDB lineage: Bacteria > Methylomirabilota > Methylomirabilia > Rokubacteriales > CSP1-6 > AR5. Next base: position 46,716 of record JBGQLG010000008.1, on the reverse strand, counting down.
GAGCTCCGGTGCCGGACCGATCACGTCGCCGTCGTGCCCTACGGGATCGACGAGCGCTTCGCGCCGGGCCCGCGCCGCGCCGACCTCGTCGAGCGCTACGGTCTCGGCGGCGCCACCGTGGTGCTGTTCTTCGGGGGCCTCAAGCCGCGCAAGAACCTGCCGCTGCTCCTCGACGTGTTCGCGCGGGTGGCGGCCACGGCGCCGGCGGCGCGGCTGGTCGTGGCCGGCGGCGGTCCGCTCCGGGCCGAGCTGGAGCGGTGCGCGCGCGAGCGTGGCCTCGGCCGCCGCGTCGTGTTCACCGGCTACGTGCCGGAGGCCGAGAAGGTCGACCACTTCAACCTCGCCGACGTCTTCGTGTTCCCCTCGGCGATGGAGGGATTCGGTCTGGCCATCGGCGAGGCGATGTCCTGCGGGCTGCCCGTCGTGGGCTCCGACCGCGGCGCGATCCCCGAGATCCTCGTGGACGGCGAGGGCGGCTTCCTCGTCGACCCGGCCGCGCCCGAGCGTTTCGCCGACGGGCTCGCGACGTTGCTCGCCGACCCCGGGCGGCGCGCGGTGTTCGGCCGGGCGAACCGAGCGCGGATCGACGCCCGCTTCCGCTGGGACCGCTGCGTGGCCGGCACCACGGCGGTCTACGAGGAGGCGGTGGCGGCGTGGCGGCGGCCGGCCTCGGCCGGCGCGCGACGATGACCCCCGCGCGGTGGCTGGTGCGCACGGTCGACGTGGTCAACCGCAAGGGCAAGTCGGTGGGCGTGCGCCTGGTGCGTTACACGGGCAAGAGCCCGCATTTCATCCACCCCAAGCACCTGATCGACTCACCCTGGCACGACTGGTACCTCGAGCACCTGGCGCCGACCGATACCGTCATCGACATCGGCTGCGCCCTCGGTGCCCACACCGTCGTCGCCGCTGCCCGCTGCCGGCGCATCTACGGGTTCGACTACGACCCGCGTCATCTGACCGTGGCCCGGCAGACCGCGCGCGCCCGTGGCGTCGCCAACGCCCACTTCTTCGGGTGGGACGTCACCGGGCGCTTTCCGTTCGGCGACGGGACCATCGACGCCGCGCTGTTCCTCGACGTCATCGAGCACCTGCACCCGCGGGTGGCCGTACTCCGGGAGATCCACCGCGTGCTGCGCCCGGGTGGTCGCCTGCTGGTGTCGGGTCCGAACCGCGATTCGTCGTGGCGGCGGGCGTTGCGCGCGGCCGGGCTGTTCTCGTACTCCGATCCCGATCACAAGATCGAGTACACGCGCGAGGAGTTCCTGGCCGAGCTGGAGCAGGGCGGGTTTGTCCCGACGGGACCGGTCATGCCCGTCGTGTACGACTCGCCGTGGGCCGGCGCGATCGACGCGCTCGGCGGGCTCTCGCTCGGCCTCTACGCGCGCCTCGCCCGCTGGAAGCGCGAGTCGGCGCTGCGTCACCCCGAGGAGTCGACGGGCTTCCAGGTGGTGGCGCGCCGGCGGCCATGAGGATCGCGCTCGTCAACGAGTACTTTCCCCCGCACGCGCCCGGCGGGGCGGAGTGGAGCGTGGAGGCACTCGCCCGCGCGCTGGTGGCGCGCGGGCACGCGGTGGTCGTCATCACGCCGAACTGGGGGGCGCCGCCGGTGGAGACGCGCGACGGCTTCCGGGTGCGCCGCTTCGCGTTCCCGGTCAAGCGTCCGCCCGGGCGGGCGGTGGCCCCGGCCAAGGTGCTGGCCAATCCGCTCTTCTATCTCTACGCCGGCCTGCAGGTCGCGCGGCTGGCGCGGGCCGAGGGCGTCGACGTCCTCCACGTCCAGAACAAGCACATGCTGGTGCCGGGCGTGCTCGCCCGCGCGCTGACCGGCCGGCCGGTGCTGCTGACGATCCGCGACGGCAGCCTCATCGACGCCGCCCCGGTGTGCCTGCACCATCACGACCGCCGGCCGCCGGACTGCGGGCTGGGCAAGCTGTGGCGCGAGTGCTCGGTGGAATACTTCGACGGCTGGATGCGCGGGCGCCGCGGCCGCCTGCGCACGAAGCTGGCCTTCCTGCACGGCTGGCTCGACGCCTGCTTCAAGCAGCGCTTCATCGCGCGCGTGGACACGGTGATCGGCGTCAGCGACGGGATCCTCGGGATCTACCGGCGCTCGGGGCTGCTGGCCCGAGCGCGCCGGGTGGAGACGGTGTACACGATCCCGCCGCTCGGCGTGCCCTCGTCGGCCGCCGACGGCGTCGCCGCCCGGCGGCGTCACGACCTCGCCGGCCGGATCGTGCTCTTCGTCGGCAAGCTCTCGCCGGGCAAGGGCGCCGCCGATTTTCTGGCCGCCGGCGAGCACGTCCACCGGCGGCATCCGGACGTGCTGTTCGTGCTGGTCGGCGACGGGCCGGTTCCCGTGCCCTCCGTGCCGTGGGTGCGCCACCTCGGTCCACTGCCGAACCCCGAGGTGCTGGCGCTCTATGCCGGGGCCGAGATGGTCGCGGTGCCGTCGGTGATCCCGGATGCGTTCAGCCGCGTCGTGCTGGAGGGAATGGCCGCGGGGCGGCCCGTCATCGGCACCGCCGTCGGCGGAACGCCGGAGCTGATCATCGACGGCGAGACCGGGCTGCTGGTGCCGCGCCACGATCCGGCGGCGCTGGCCGGCGCCGTCGAGCGGCTGCTGGGCGATCCGGCGCTCGCCGCCCGTCTCGGCGCCGCTGCGCGCCGGCGCGTGGAGACGCGGTTCGCCGCGGACGCCAGCGTCGACCGCCTGGTCGCCCTCTACGCGGCGGTGTGCGCGGCGTGACGCTGGGTCTGCTCCCCGCGCTCGGCGGCGGGCTCGGCGAGCTCGCCACCACCGGCCAGACCCACCGCCTGCTCAGCGGCTACCTGGCCCGGTACGTCGCGTCTTTCGAGCACGTCGTCTACTTCACGTATCTCGTCGAGTCGCTTCGCGAGTACACGAGCGACCCCGCCTTGCTCGAGCGCGCCGAGGTCGTCGCCCCCTCACGCCCCGTGAGCCGCGGGCGCCGGGCGGTCACACTTCCCTGGACGGAAGCCGCGCGCCTTCGCGAGTGCGCGGTGCTGCGGGTCTTCCAGGTGACCGGGACGATCCCGGCCATCGTCGCCAACGCGCGCTTCGGTCGACCGTACGTGACGACCTACGGCTTCTCCTACGCGCAGCTGTCGAGGCCGGGGCCGACGCGCGTACTGAAGGCGGCCCTCGAGCGCGTGGGGCTGCGCCGCGCCACCGCGGTCATCGCCACGACCGAGGCGCTGCGGGCGCGCGCCGCCCGGGTCGCGCGCGAGGTCCACCTCGTGCCCAACGGCGTCGACACGCGACACTTCACGCCGGCGGCCGCTCCCCGCGAACCGGGACGGCCGGCGCGCGTGCTCTACGTCGGCCGCTTCTCGGCCGAGAAGAATCTGGAGACGGTCATCGCGGCGGCCGCCGCGCTCCAGCGTCGGGTGCCGATCCGGCTGGTGCTGGTCGGCGCCGGCCCGCTCCAGGCGCGGCTGCACGAGCAGGCTCGCGCCGCCGGCGTCGACGTCGAGTTTCCCGGCGTCGTGCCCCAGGAGCGGCTGCCGACTCTCTACGCCGCCGCCGACGCCTTCGTGCTGGCCTCGTTCACCGAGGGCCATCCCAAGGTGCTGCTGGAAGCGATGGCCTCCGGCGTGCCGTGCGTGGCCTCCGACTGCGAGGGCAATCGCTCGCTCGTCGTCGACGGCGAGACCGGGCTGCTCTTCGACCCGCACCGGGCCGACGAGCTGACGGACCGGCTGGCCCGGCTGCTGACCGACGCCGCCCTGGTCGAGTCGCTGAGCCGGGCCGGCCGGGCGATGGTGGTCGCACGCTACGACCTGGCAGCCCTCGTGACGACGGAGATCGCGCTGCTCCGGCGGGTGGCTGCTGTATAATCGCGTGAGTTCCCAGCACATGATCACCCTCATCAACCCCCCGGGAATCAAGACCTTTTCGGGACTCCAGATGCACACCCCGAATCCACCGCTGGGCCTCGCCTACGTCGCCGCGGCGCTCGGCGAGGCGGGCTTTCCCCACCACGTCATCGACGCCACCGGCGAGGCCCTCGACGCCGTGTCGCCGTACCCCGACCGCGCCGACTTCATGGTCCAGGGCCTCACGCTCGACGAGATCGTGCGCCGCGTCCATCCCGACACCGACGTCGTCGGCGTCTCGTGCATGTTCAGCACGCTGTGGCCGCTGGCCCACCGGGTGGCCGAGGCCGTGCGCGAGACGTTCCCGAGTGCGCTGCTCGTGCTGGGCGGCGAGCACGGCACCGCGGTGCCCGAGCACGTGCTGGCCACCAGCTCGTTCGACGTCGTCGTGCTGGGCGAGGGTGAGGAGACGTTCGTCGAGCTGCTGCGGGCGCGGGCGGCCGGCCGGCCCTTCGCCGACGTGAAGGGCATCGCCTTCCGCGGCGCCGACGGGCGCATGGTGACGACCGGGCTGTCGCCGCGGCGGCGTGACATCGACGCCATCCCGCTGCCGGAGTGGGACGCGTTCCCCATCCGCGAGTACATCACGCGCCATCAGACCAACGGCATCAACCTCGGCCGCTCGATGCCGATGCTCGGCACCCGCGGCTGCCCGTTCCAGTGCACGTTTTGCTCGAACCCCGGCATGTGGACGCAGCGCTGGATCGCCCGCGATCCGCGCCGGCTCGCCGACGAGATGGAGCTGTACGTCAAGACGTACGGCGTCTCCAACTTCGACTTCCAGGACCTCACGGCCATCGTGAAGCGGCAGTGGATCGTCGACTTCTGCCGCGAGCTCATCGGGCGGAACCTGCACATCACCTGGCAGATGCCGAGCGGGACCCGGGCCGAGGTGTTCGACGAGGAGGTGGCCGACCTGCTCTACCGCTCGGGCTGCCGGGCGCTGGCCTTCGCGCCGGAGAGCGGCTCCAAGACCATCCTCAAGGCGGTCAAGAAGCAGGTGAACCTCGACCACATGCTGATCGCGATGCGGGCGGCCGTGCGGCGGGGCCTCAAGCTGTCCTGCTTCATCGTCATCGGCTTCCCCGACGACACGCCGGGCACGCTCCGCCAGACGCTCTCGCTCATCCGCCGCATGGCCGTGCTCGGCGTCTACGACGTGGCCGTCTCCAAGTTCGTCCCCTACCCCGGCTCCGAGCTGTTCCGGCGGCTGCAGCGGGAGGGGCGGATCCAGCTCGACGACGACTTCTTCATCTCGCCCATGGACTTCTACACCGCCAAGGCCCCGTCCTACGCCCCCGCGGTCTCCACTCGGCGGCTGTACTGGACGATGCTGTGGCTGTTCGTGAACTTCTACGTGATCTCCTTCGCCCTCCGGCCCTGGCGCGTGGTCCGCGCGCTGGTGCGGGCCACGGTGACCGGTCGCGAGGAGACGCGCTACGCCAAGTGGTTCGTGGACGTGCTCTTCACGCGCCGCCGCTGGCGCCGACTGGCCGGTGGGGCCGCCCGCTAACCTGTCCGAGGGCCCGCCACCGATGAGCGATCCCCGTCCGGCCCTCGCCGCCCAGATTCGCGCACTGGTCGAGCAGTACCTGACCCTGCCGGCGCCCCCGGCCCGTCCCGGCGAGGTGCGGCTGCCCCTGCACGTGCCCTCCTACGGCGCCGACGAGGTGAACGAGGCGATCGACTCGCTGCTCACCACGCGCGTCACCATGGGCGACAAGGTCCGCCGCTTCGAGGCGATGTGGGCCGAGTATCTCGGCGTGGCCGAGGCGGTCATGGTGAACTCCGGCTCGTCGGCCAATCTGGTGGCGGCCGCCGCGCTGGTCAACCCCGCCTTCTCCCGGCCGCTCGGGCCCGGCGACGAGGTCATCGTGCCGGCGGTGGCCTGGTCGACGACGTACTTCCCCCTGGTGAACGTGGGCCTGGTGCCCGTGCTGGTCGACGTCGACCTCGACACGTTCACGATCGATCCCGAGGCGGCCGCCCGCGCCGTCGGCCCGCGCACGCGCGCGCTGATGCCGGTGCACCTGCTCGGCAACGCCTGCGACATGCGGGCGCTGGGCGCGCTGGCCGCCCGCCACGACTTGGTGATCGTCGAGGACACCTGCGAGGCTCACGGCGCCCGGTTCGAGGGCAAGATGGTCGGCACCTTCGGCGCCCTGGGCACCTTCAGCTTCTACTTCTCGCACCACATCAGCACGATCGAGGGCGGCATGGTGGTCACCGACGACTCCGCACTGGCCGACCTCGCCCGCATGCTGCGCGCCCATGGCTGGACGCGCGACGTGAAGAAGAAGCCGACGATCGCCAACCCGCCCATCGACGAGCGCTTCCTGTTCGTGAACCTCGGCTACAACTTCCGTCCGATGGAGCTGCAGGGCGCCTTCGGCCTGCACCAGGTGGCCAAGCTCGAGCCCTTCATCAAGACGCGGCGGGACAACGTGGACTACTGGAACGCCGGGCTGCGCCGCCACGCCCGCTGGCTGCGCGAGTGCCCCGGCCGCGATACCAACGGCTCGCGCTCGGTGTGGTTCGGCTATCCGATCAGCGTGCGGCCGGGGGCGCCGTTCACACGTGACGAGCTCGTGCGCTTCCTCGAGAGCAAGCGGATCGAGACGCGGCCGATCATGGCCGGCAACTTCCGCGACCAGCCGGCCATCCGGCTCTTCCCGCACCGCATCGCCGGCCGGCTCGACAACGCCGACCTGGTCATGCGCCAGTCGTTCTTCATCGGCAACCACCACGCCATCAGCGAGCGCGACCGCGCGTACGTCCTCGAGTGCATGGACGAGTTCATGGCGCAGTGGTAGTGCGAGCCGCGGCCACCGGCGAGGCGAGCCTGAGAACGGTGGTAGTGCGAGCCGCAGCCGCCGGCGAGGTGAGCCTGAAAATCGAAGTCGTGCGAGCCGTAGCCACCGGCGAGGCGAGCCTGAAAATCGAAATCGTGCGAGCCGCAGCCGTAGGCGAGGCGAGCCTGGAGACGTGGGCCTGACGCTCGCCGGCGCCCGCGTGCTGGTGACCGGCGGGGCCGGTTTCCTGGGCCGCGCGGTCGTGACCCGGCTGCAGGCCGCCGGCTGCGCCACCGTGGTGGTGCCCCGGCGAGCCGAGTTCGATCTGACCCGCGAGGCCGACGTCGCCCGACTCTTCGCCGCGCACCCCGTCGATCTCGTGCTGCACCTGGCCGCCGACGTCGGCGGCATCGGCTACAACCTCGTCAACCCCGGCCGTACCTTCTACGCCAACACCATGATGGGCGCGCTGGTCATGGAGTACGCGCGCCGCGCCGGGGTGAGCAAGCTCGTGGCCGTCGGCTCGGTGTGCGCCTACCCCGAGCACGCGCGGGTGCCGTTCCGCGAGGACGAGCTGTGGGACGGCTACCCGGAGCCGACCAACGGCGCCTATGGCTCCGCCAAGCGGATGCTGCTGGTGCAGGGGCAGGCCTACCGCGCGCAGTACGGCCTCAGCGCCGTCCACCTGCTGCTGATGAACCTCTACGGGCCCGGCGATCACTTCGACCCCGAGCGCTCCCACGTGATCCCGGCGCTGATCCGCCGCTTCCTCGACGCGGCCGCCGCCGGCACGCCCGAGATCGTGGTGTGGGGCGACGGCCTCGCCACCCGGGAGTTCCTGTTCGTGGACGACGCCGCTCGCGGCATCCTGCTGGCGGCCGAGCGCTACGACGCCGCCGCGCCGGTGAACCTCGGCGCCGGCTTCGAGATCGCCATCCGTGACCTGGCCGGGCTGCTGTCCGAGCTGACCGGCTACCGTGGCCGGCTGGTCTTCGATGCCTCCAAGCCGAGCGGGCAGCGGCGGCGCTGCGCCGACGTGTCCCGCGCCAAGGACCTGTTCGGCTTCCAGGCGGAGATCGGCTTCCGCGAGGGGCTGGCCCGGACGATCGAGTGGTACACGCGCACGCAGGGCGCCGGGGCGGTTCGGTGACGCTGGCCGTCACGCTGGTCGTGCTCACCCTCAACGAGATCGACGGTGTCACCGACGTCTTTCCGAAGCTACCGCTGCACTGTCTGGACGAGGTCCTGGTGGTGGACGGCGGCTCCACCGACGGCACCCTGGAGTTCTTCGCCTCGCGCGGGGTGCGGGTGATCCGCCAGGAGCGGCGCGGCCGGGGCGAGGCCTTCCGCCTGGCCGTGCAGCACGCGCGCAACGATCGCCTGATCTTCTTCAGCCCCGACGGCAACGAGGACCCCGACGACATCCCGAAGCTGATCGAGGGGCTGGCCGCCGGCTACGACATGGTCATCGCCTCGCGCTTCATGCGGGGCGCCCGGTCCGAGGACGACGACAAGTTCCTGTTCGCCAGCCGGCGCTGGGGCAATCTCCTGTTCACGTGGCTGGTGAACGTGCTCTGCCGGGCGCGCACGCCCATCTCGGACACCATCAACGGCTACCGTGGCATCACGCGCGCGGCCTTCCTGCGCCTGGCCCCCGACGCCGAGGGGTACGCGATCGAGTTCCAGATGTCGATCCGCGCGCTCCAGGCCGGGCTCCGCGTGCTCGAGATCCCGACCCAGGAGTCGCCCCGCATCGGCCGCGGGGTGTCCAAGCTCAACGCCATCCCGGTGGGTCTGAAGTTCGGGGCTCTCCTGGTCCGCGAGTGGGCCCGGCCGCGCGTCCGCCGCTGACGAGCCGCCGCGCCGGCGAGGCGGTCCTCGTCGGGCTGGTCGCGCTGGCCCTGTCCGGCGCGCTGATCCTCCTCGGCGACGCCCAGCTTCGCGCCGACCAGAACGCCTACGACCTGCTCGTCGTCAAGAAGCTCGCCCCCGAGACGTTCGCGCGCGACGCGCTCTACCGGTACGACCCCGACCTGCTGCACGTGCCGTGGTTCCTCGACGTGCACGCCGCGCTGGCCCGCCGCCTCGGCGGCGACGTCGAGCGCGCGCTGGCCTGGCTCGGCTGGGCGATGGGCGCCGTGTTCATCGCCGGCCACTACGTGTTCTTCCGCGCGGTGGCCGGACGGCCGGCGCCGGCCGCGCTGGCGACGCTGGGCGCGGTGACGCTGCGCAACGCGCTGGGCGGCGAGGTGTGGGGGCTCGACGGAATCGCCTCGGCGGCCACCCGCACGATTCTGGCCGGACTCATTCCGCCGCTGCTGCTGCTCTTCCTGGCAGCGCGGCGGCGGCCCTGGCTCCCCGCGTACTGGGGGATCCTCGGCGTGCTGTTCAACGTCCATCCCGTTTCGGCCTACCACCTGGCCCAGGTCACCGCGGTGGCCCACCTGTGGCAGGAGCGCAGCCGGCGCGCCCTCGGGCAGGTGGCGCTCGGCGTGGCGCTGTTCGCGGCGGGCACGCTGCCCTACACGGTGCCGTTCTTCACCGGGCGCGTCGGGGGTGGCGCACCGGCGATGGTACGGGCCGCGCTCGACTATCGCTTCGCGTATCTCTTCTACCCGATCGCGCTCAACGCGCTGCTCTCCGTCGCCTTTCACATGGCCGTGCCGCTGGCCGCCTGGCTCTGGTGGCGGCGGCGCGGCGAACCGAACGCGGTGCTCACGCCGCTGACGCCGGTGATGGGCGCCATCCTCGTGGTGGGCTTCGGCGGCACCGCGGCCATCCAAGTGCTCGGCGCCTCGCTGGACCGGCCCTACGTGGACATCCAGGAGCTGCGCATACTGCGGCTGCTCTATCCGCTCCTGCTCGGCGGCCTCGCGCTCGTCTACGGGCACCTGCTCGCCGCGCGCCGCGCCCGCGCGCTCGTCGTCGCCGTCGCACTCGTGGTCGTCTCACTGGTGCCGCCGGGCGCGGTGATTCACGCCGTCTCCGCGGACACCCGCGCGCGGGTCAAGCACGCACTCGGCATGGGACCACCGCCGGTGGCGGCGGCGACCCCCGATCTCGGGCCCCGGCGGGCGCTGTGGGCGTGGACGTCCACCGCCACGCCGTCCGGGGCGCTGTTTTTCACCGACGACTTCGAGTTTCGCTTGCGCACGCGCCGGGCGATCACCGGCTCGTTCAAGGACGGCGCGCTGATGTTCCTGGCCGGCAGCGGCCCGCTGGCCGAGTGGTACGCGCTCGAGCGCGAGCGCACCGTCTGCCGCGGCGCCGGCGGTGCCGGCTGCTGGTTCGCGCTCGCCCGCCGGCTCGGCGCCGACTACGCGGTGCTCGATCCAGGGCTGCCCGGGGCGGCGGCCGCGCCGCCGGCCGACTTCGAGCGCGTGTGGGGGCAGGGCGGCTGGTCGGTGTGGCGGCGGCGGGCGGCCTGACGTGCTCACGTACTACTCGCTGCGCGCGCGCGAGGACTTCTGGACCGAGCACTGGGGCGGCCACACGGTGGACGAGCTGCTGGCCGTCGCCCGCGTCTCGCCGCTGACGACGCTGATCACCGACGCGCTGCCGCCGAGCGGTCTCGTGCTCGAGGCCGGCTGCGGGCTGGGCCAGTACGTGATCCTGCTGCGCGAGCGCGGCTGGCGGGCGGCCGGCGTGGACGGCAGCGTGGAGGCGCTGGCGGCGTGCCGCCGCGTGGCCGCGGTGCCGCTGGCCGTCGGCGACCTGCGCGCGCTGGCGATCCGCAGCGGGGCGGTGGCCGCCTACGTCTCGCTCGGCGTGGTCGAGCACGATCCCGAGGGACCCGACGCGATCCTGGCCGAGGCGCGGCGTGTCCTGGCGCCGGGCGGCGTGCTGGTGATCTCGGTGCCGTACCTCAACGGTGTCCGCCGGCTGGGCGGGCCGTGGATCCGCCGGCGCCAGGCCGCCCTGGCGCGCGGGGGCGGCACGTTCTACCAGTACGCGTTCACCCGCGGCGAGCTCGTGACCGCGCTGCGCCGCCACGGCTTCGTCTCGCACGCCGCCCACCCCTACGATCCCGCGCGCGTGCTGCGCACGGCCCTCCGCGCCGTGCGGCGATCGAGGCGGGCGGCGGGCGGTGGAGGGCGGGCCGGCCCGGTCGACGCTCGACGCCGCGGATGGCTGGGCGGCCTCGCGCGGCGGGCGCTGTACAGCCCGCCGGCGCTGCGCCTGCTCGGTCACATGCTGCTCGTCGTCGCCCGCCGGGCGTGACAGGATAGGCGCCGATGGCCGAGGGCTTTCGCATCGTGGATCTCGGCGATCGCCGCGTGCTCGAGGCCGGCGGCCGCCAGGACCCGACCCGTTACAGCACGCGCATCATCGAGATGCTGATCGCGCGCAAGGGCGCCCGCCGCGCCCCGCTCTACTTCGACTTCAAGGAGACGCGCGGCCGCCGCTTCCTGGCCCCGCTCTTCGCGTACCTCCGGGCGCGCGGCGCCGCCGGGCTGCGCGTACTCGAGATCGGCTGCTCGTTCGGTCACATGACGGAGTACCTGGCCGAGCAGCCCGAGGTGGCGGCCCTCACGACCTTCGATACCGATCTTGCCTTCGTCGAGCTCACCCGCGCGAAGGTCGAGGAGCTGGGACTGGCCGTGGTGCGTGACGTGCGCCATCTCGACCAGGACGCCACCCGGCGCCTGCCGTGGCCCGACGGCGCCTTCGACCTGGTGCTGGCGGTCGGCGTCGTCGAGCACCTGCCGGCGCGCTGGCGGCGCGCCCAGGTCGACGAGCACTACCGCGTCCTGGCGCCCGGCGGCCACATCGCGATCCTCGACACGCCCAATCGCTGGTTCCCGCTGGAGACGCACTCGGTCGGCCTGCCGCTGGTGCAGTGGCTGCCGCCGGCGCTGGCCTGGCGCTACGCGCGGCTGGGCCGGCCACGCACCTACGGCGCGGTGAGCTTCGAGGAGTTCGTCGCCGACGGCACCGGCTGGCGCAACGCCACCCTGGCCGACTGCCTGCCCTCGGGGGGCCGCGCTGGCCTCGTCGACGTCACCGAGGAGAGCGGCTACGGCTGGCGCTTCTTTCGCGACACCGCCCGCTCCCGCGCGCGCCGCGCCGCGTGGCCCGTCTTCACCGTCGCCGCCCGCGCGCTCCAGGTGCTGGGCCGCCCGCCGTCGCTGGCGCTGCCGTACCTGAATCTCGTCTTCCGTAAGCTCGCGTGAGCGGGCCCACCCCGGCCGTCTCCGTGCTGATGTCCGTGTACAACGGCGCCCCCTGGATCGCCCAGGCGGTGGCCAGCGTGCTCGCCCAGACCGACGGGGACCTCGAGCTGATCGTCGTCGACGACGGCTCCACCGACGCCACGCCCGGCCTGCTCGCGGCCGTCACCGATCCGCGACTGCGCCTGGAGCGCCAGTCGCGCACCGGGCTCACGCGCGCGCTCAACCGGGCCCTCGGCGTCGCCCGCGCCGATCTCGTCGCCCGGCTCGACGCCGACGACACGGCGCTGCCGGAGCGCCTCGCGCGGCAGCGCGCCTTCCTGGCCGCGCACCCCGAGGTGGGGCTGCTCGGCACCGCCGCCCGCGAGGTCGACGGCGGCGGCGTCGCGGTGCGCGTCGTCCGGCCTCCGGTGGACGACGCCGCGCTCCGCCGCGCGCTGATCCGCGCCAACCCGTTCGTGCACTCCTCCGTGATGCTGCGCCGGGCCCTGCTGGCGCGCGCCGGCGGCTACGACGAGACGCTGGCGGTCGCCCAGGACTACGAGCTGTGGATGCGGCTGGCCGGCCTCACGCGGCTGGCCAACCTCTCCGAGGTGCTGGTGGAGCGACGGCTCGGCGCGGGGCGCGTCTCGGTCGAGCGCGAGGAGGACCGTCTGCGCACGGAGGCGCGCGTACGCTGGCGCGCGGTGGCGCGCGGCGCCTATCCCCCGTGGTGCGCGCTGTTCGCGCTGCGGCCGATGCTGGCGCTGGCGCTGCCGCGGCCGCTGCGGCGCGCCGTGCGCGCGGCGGTGGCCGGATCGCGCGCGTGACGGAGCCGATCCCGGTCCTGCAGCTCCTGGTCTCCACCCGGGCCGGCGGCGGGCCGCAGCACGTCTTGGCCGTAGCGCGCGGCCTGCGCGCGCACGGCTGGCGCTCGATCGTGGCCGGGCCGGCCGACGGTCCCCTGTTCGAGCAGTTCCGGGCGGCCGGCGTGGAGACCGAGATGCTGCGCACGGACCGCCTCGATCCGCGCACGCTCCTGCGCCTCGTCCGGCTGATCCGCGCGCGCGGCGTGCGCCTGGTGCACTCCCACGGCAAGGGCGCCGGCGTCCACGGGCGGATCGGTGCCCGGCTGGCCGGCGTCCCGGCCGTCCACACCCTGCACGGGATCCACTACGAGCGCTACCCGGCGCCGGCCCGCGTCGCCTACCTGGCGCTGGAGCGCCGGCTGTCGGCCGCCACGCGCATCGTCGTCAACGTCTCGCGCGCGCAGGAGCGCGAGGGGCTCGCGCTCGGCCTGTTCACCGCCGGCCAGAGCCGCGTGATCCTCAACGGCGTCGACGTGGCCCGCCTCACCGCCGCCGCGCTCACCCGCGGCGAGGCGCGCGAGGCGCTCGGCCTCGGCGCGGCCGGGGCCGTGGTGGGCTGCGCGGCGCGCCTGGACGAGGTCAAGCGACTCGACGTGCTCCTGCGCGCGGCGGCGCTGGCGCCGGCCGTCACGCTCGCGCTCATCGGTGACGGGCCGGAGGCCGCGCGCCTGCGGGCGCTGGCCGCGGCGCTGAGGATCACCGCGCGCGTGCGCTTCGCCGGCGAAGTGCCCGAGGCGGCGCGGCTGTTCCCGGCCTTCGACGTGTTCGCGTCGCCGGCCCGCAAGGAGGGGTTGCCGCTGGCGGTGGTGGAGGCGATGGCGCTCGGCCTGCCGGTCGTCGCCAGCGACATCTCCGCCCACCGCGAGGTGCTCGGCGAGGACTCCGCCGGCCTGGTGGCCGCCACCCCCGAGGCCGTCGCGGGGGCCCTGACCGCGGTGCTGGGTGACGCCGGCCTGCGCGCGCGGCTGGGCGCCGAGAATCGCACGCGCGCCCGCAGCGAATTCGACGTCCGCGGCATGCTGGCGGCGCTGGACGGCGTCTACAGGGAGGTCCTGGGGGTGTAGTAGTATGGCCGGCGATGCACCTCGCCGAGTACCAGACGCTCGTCGACCTCCTCGGGAATTGGCGACCGCGCCTCCCCCTGCGCTCGCGCTGAGCGAGCCCGGCGGCCGATCGTCGGCGTCGGCCGGGCCCCGCGTGGCCCTGGTGCACGACTGGCTCACCGGCATGCGGGGCGGTGAGCGCTGCCTGGAGGTCGCCTGCGAGCTGTTTCCCGACGCGCCGCTCTTCACGCTCCTGCACGTCCCCGGCAGCGTGAGCCCGGTGATCGAGCGCCGACGCATCGTCACCTCGTTCGTGCAGCGGTTGCCCGGGGCCGCGACGCGCTACCGTTACTACCTGCCGCTGTTCCCGGCCGCCGTGCGCGGGCTGGCGCTGGACGGCTACGACCTCGTGCTGTCGCTGAGCCACTGCGTGGCCAAGGCGGTCCGCGTTCCGGCCGGCGCGCTGCACCTCTGCTACTGTTTCACGCCGATGCGCTACGTGTGGGACCTGGAAGCCGACTACACGCAGGGCGCCGGCTGGCTCACGCGGGCCGCGCTGCCGCCGGTGGCCGCCGCGCTCCGGCGCTGGGACCGGCGCACGCAGGGCGTCGACGCGTTCGTGGCGATCTCGCATCACATCGCCGATCGCATCCGCCGCGTGTACGGCCGCGCCTCGCAGGTCATCCACCCGCCCGTCGACGTGGCGCGCTTCTGCATCGCGGAGGCGGTCGACGACTACTACCTGGTGGTCTCGGCGCTGGTGCCCTACAAGCGCGTGGACCTCGCGGTGGCGGCGGCCGGCCGGCTCGGCCGCCGGCTCGTCGTGGTCGGCACCGGGTCCCAGGAGGCGCGGCTGCGCGCGCTGGCCGGGCCGGGCGTGACGTTCCTGGGCTGGCGCCCCGACGCCGAGGTGGCCGAGCTCTACGCGCGCTGCCGGGCGGTGCTCTTCCCCTCGGTGGAGGACTACGGCATCGTGCCGCTGGAGGCGGCGGCCGCCGGACGCCCCACCATCGCGCTGGCCCGCGGCGGCGCGCTGGAGACGATGATCGGCCTCGACGGCTCCGAGCCGCCGACCGCCGTCTTCTTCCCCGAGCCGACGGTGGACGCGCTGGCCGCGGCGATCACCACGTTCGAGGCCAGCGCCGGCCGCTTCGAGCCCCGGGCCCTGCGCGCGCGGGCCGCGCAGTTCGACCGGCCGCGCTTCGCGCGCCGCCTGGGCGAGTTCGTGCAGGAGCGCTGGCGGGCGTTCCAGGCGGGGGCGGCATGCTGAAGGCCCACTCGCGGTTGTTCGAGCAACTGGCCCTGGCGACCGACCTCGTGCTGATCGCGGTGTGCTGGCTCGGCGCCTACGCCGTGCGCTTCGGCCTGTTCCGGCGCGGCGACATCCCGCCCTTCTCGGACTACACGCTGCAACTCGTGCCGATCCTCGTCGTGTGGTTCATCGCCTACAAGACGTTCGACCTCTACCGGCCGAACCGGCTGGGCTCGCACCTGTCCGAGTGGTTCGACATCGCCAAGGCCTCCACCCTCGGCGTCCTCGTCCTCGTGGCCGTCATGACGTTCCTCTTTCACGGCTACGACTACTCGCGGCTCGTCATCCTCATGTTCTGGGTGGCGTCGATCGTGAGCGTCAGCTTCTCCCGCGCGGCCTTTCGGGAGATCCTGCGATTCGCCCGCCGGCGCGGCTACAACCAGCGCTACGCGGTCGTGGTGGGCGGCGGCGAGCCGGCCGCCGAGGTGCTGCGCGTGCTGCGCCGTCGCCCCGACACCGGCATTCAGCTCCTGGGTCTGCTCAGCGACAAGCAGGAGAGCGAGGGCAGTCCGGTACGCTGGCTGGGCGGGATCGAGGAGATCCGCTCCGTGCTGACCACGCGGCAGGTGGACATCGTGATCATCGCGCTGCCCCACAGCGAGTATCCGCGACTGAGCACGGTGCTCAACGAGATCGGCGACGAGCCGGTCGACATCCACTTCGTGCCCGACCTGCTCAACCTGGCCTCGCTGCGGGGCGGGGTGGAGGAGTTCGAGTCGATCGCCTTCATCCACCTGCGCGAGTCGCCGCTCTACGGCTGGAACCGCGTGCTCAAGCGCTCGCTCGACCTGGTGCTCGGGACCGCTGCCCTCGCGGTGGCGCTGCTGCCGATGGCCTTCGTCGCCGCCGCGGTGGCGATGACCTCGGGCCGGCCGATCCTCTTCCGGCAGGAGCGGATGGGACTGGACGGCCGCCGCTTCCGCATGCTGAAGTTCCGCACCATGCGCCGGGACGCCGAGGCCGAGTCCGGTCCCCAGTGGGCCGTGCTCGACGACCCGCGCCGCACGCGGGTGGGCGCCTTCTTGCGCGCGTGGAGCCTGGACGAGCTGCCGCAGCTCGTCAACGTGCTGCGCGGCGACATGAGCCTGGTGGGACCGCGACCCGAGCGCCCGAGCTTCGTCGAGGAGTTTCGCCGGCGCGTGCCCGGCTACATGCTGCGCCACAAGATGAAAGCGGGGATCACCGGCTGGGCCCAGATCAACGGCTGGCGCGGCAACACCTCGATCGAGAAGCGCATCGAGTACGACCTCGAATACATCGCCCGCTGGTCGCTGGCCTTCGATCTCTCGATCCTCCTCCGGACCCTGTGGCTCGGGTTCCGCAACCGCAACGCGTATTAGGTGGAGGTCGGGGGGAGCGACCACCGCTCCCCCCGACGCCTCCCACCGGCGGAGCCGGACAGCCGTGAGTTCCACGCGTCCGGCCAGTGTGAGCCCGGGCGTCGCTATCGGCGCGTGGGATTGGCTGCATTCGACGCGGACGTTCCTGCTGGTGGCGCTGGTCTTCGGGCTGGCGTTCTCGATCTCGGTGAGTCAGATCACGCTGGCGGCGCTGGCGGCGTGGCTGCTGCTGGCGTGGCGGACGGGGCGGGGCGTGGCGCTGCGAATGCCGCTGCTGGGGCCCGTCGCGGCCTTTGCGGCCTGCAGCGTGCTGGCCGCGCTGGCCTCCGCGCGCCCGCTGGAGAGCCTCGCCGCCTGCAAGGGCCTGCTGGACCTGGCGGCGCTGTTCGTGATCGCCACGGCGCTGCCGGACGCCGCGACGGCGCGGCGCTTCGCGACCTGGCTGGTCCTGGCCCTCGCCGGGGCGGCGGTGGCCGGGATCGCGCAGGTGGCCGCGTGCCCGGGCCCCGAGGCCGTCGCCCACGGCACGACGCTGATGGAGAACTTCCTGCGCAAGTGCACGCGCGCCCGCGGCTTCTACAGCATCTACATGACGCTGGCGGGGATCCTGGCGCTGGCCCTGACGGCGACGCTGCCGCGGCTGGCCCGACTGCGCGCGGAGGCGTGGTGGCTCGCCCCCGTCTGGCTCGTGAGCGGGGCCGCCCTGGCCCTCACCTACGTGCGCGGAGCGTGGCTCGGCTTCGTGGTGGGGGCGCTGGCCGCGCTGGCCGGCCTGGGCCGGCGCGGCGTCGTCGCCGCCATCGCGCTGGTGCTGCTGGTCGCCGCGGTGCTGGTGGCCCTGCCCGGCGTGGGCGCACGCGTGCGAACGATCGGCAGCGCCGCTGACGACACGACCCGCGACCGGCTGGCGATGCTGGCCGCGGGCCGGCGGCTCGTGCTCGAGCATCCACTGACGGGCATCGGGCCCGGCCAGGTCAAGCGCGTCTACCCGAGCGTGGCGACCCCCGAGGCCCTGCGACACTCCACCAGCCACCTGCACAACACGCCGCTGCAGATCACGGTCGAACGCGGGGTGCTCGGCCTGGTGGCGTGGCTGTGGATCTTCGTGGCGTGCCTCGCGCGCGGCCTCGCGGTGCTGCGGCGGCTGCCGGCCGCGGCGGCGGCCGATCGCGCGCTCGTGCTCGGCTCGCTGGCCGCCGTCGTGACGTTTCTCGTCGGCGGGCTCTTCGAGTACAACTTCGGCGACACCGAGGTGCTGCTCGTCGCCCTGGCCTTCATGGCGCTGCCGTTCGCGCTCGACCCCGGGCCCGGCCCGGGCGGGGCCGGCGCGTGAGCCCCGCCCGCCGGCCGCGCTGGGCCGCCGTCCGCGCGCTCGTCACCGACGTGGACGGCGTCCTCACCGACGGCGGTCTCTACTACACCGAGAACGGGGACGAGCTCAAGCGCTTCGACGTCCGCGACGGCCAGGGCCTCGTGCTCCTGCGCGAGGCCGGCGTGCTGACCGCCATCGTCACGCGCAAGCAGACGACCATCGTCACCCGCCGCGCGCGCGACCTCGGCATCGCCGAGGTCCACCAGAACGTCACCGACAAGGCCCAGGCCATCGCCGACCTCGTCGCCCGCCACCACCTCGACCCCACGACCGTCTGCTACGTCGGCGACGACCTCGGCGACCTCCCCGCGATGCGCGCCGTCGGCCTGGCCGTCGCCGTCGCTGACGCCGTCCCCGAGGTCCGCCGCGCCGCCACCTACATCACCCGCGCCAAACCCGGCCACGGCGCCCTCCGCGAAATCTGCAACCTGATTCTCGCCGCCCGCCGCCCCCGCAAGTAACGCAGGGCCGCGCCGAACGTAGCCCGGCGCCTTCACGGCCGCGGCACGCAGCAACACCGGCGCCGACGCCAAAGTAGAGCGCCGTCCCGGCCGACGCCGAAGGGTCCAACGCCGCCGGCCGGTCGATTCGAGCCTGGGTCGCTCCATGATCGCCGACGACACGCGAGCGCCCGCGTCGCCGGCCCGGGCATGGGCGGCGCGCGTGGCGCGGGTGGCGGGCGAGCCATTGCCTCTCGCCCGCAGCCGTAGGCCGCACCGCGAAACGCGTGGAGGGTCGCGCTCGGAGTACGCGGATCGATCAACCCGCCCGCGCAACGCAAGGCTGGCCGCGAGGACGAGGGGCAGTGGCGAGCCGGCCAGGCCCCGCGCCACGCGCGCCGCCCACGCCCGAGCCGGCGACGCGGAGCGGTGGCCTGGAGAACGAGCTAGTAGGCGGGAACGGGTTCGGTCGTTGCGCGGACGCGCGCGAAGTATTCCTTGAACGTCTCGACGTCATCCGCCGAGACCATGTCCGAGATGAGGAAGCACGCGACGTCTTTCTGCTTCCACACCCACGCCGCGAACCCGCTGTCGCGCAGCAACGCCGGCCGCCAGCGACCGATCTGCACGCGGTTGGGTTCGGGGATCGTCAGGCCGGCGGCAGCCGGCAAGGCGATGTAGGTGAGCATGTGGCCGTCGACGTCGCGGTAGTGGATGGCGACGCCACGCTGGCGCTCGAGATAGACCGGCTCGGCGGCGACGAACTCCAGCCGCTCGTCGCCCACGAACACCTGGGGCAGCGCGATGCCCGACTCCTGCGTGAGCCAGGGCAGCGCCGCCGGCAGGATCTCGCTGTGCCGGGCGCCCCACATGAGCGTGCGCGCGTGCTCGCTCACCACGGCCCGCATGTAGCGGTCGACCGGGTCGGCCGGCACGACGCGCGGCAGCACCGGCAGGACGACGAGCGCCACCAGCATGGTGGTGGCGGCCGCGGCCAGCAGCGGGGCCAGCCAGGCCGGGCGCCGGCGCGGCGGCGAGGCCGCGTCGAGGATCGTCACCCGCAGGCGCGGAGGCGCGGTGTAGCGCCGGAGCTCGCCGGACAGCCGGCGGCCCAGCGTTTCGTCGGAGGACTCGTCGAAGCGATCGCTCATTTGGTCTCGTAGTCGCGGAGGAGGCCGCGCAACCGTTCCTTGGCCCGAAAGATCCGCGACTTCACCGTACCGACCGGGCAGGCCATCACCCGGGCTACCTCCTCCAAGGGGAGGCCCTCGACCTCGGCGAGCAGGAGCACCGTGCGGAACTCCTCCGGCAGGTGGCGCATGGCCCGCTCGAGATCGGTGTGGGCTTCCATCGCGGTCCCGTCGTTCTCCGGGGCGTGATGGAACATCGGGACGTCCCACTCGGGGACGCCGTCCTCGGCGATCGGCGACTCCCGCTCGCGGACCCGATAGAACGTCAGGAACGTGTTTCTCAGGATCTGAAACAACCAGGCTCGGAGATGGGTTCCCGGCTGGAACCGATGGGAGAACCGGAACGCCCGGAGATAGGTCTCCTGGACCAGGTCGTCGGCATCGGGGGGCCGCTTGGTCAGGTACATGGCGAAGTTGTAGAGCGCGTCGATGTGCGCGAGGGCCTGGCGCTCGAACTCGAGATCGGCCATCCCTCAGCCCTCGAGCCAGCGCGCCGGGTAGGCGCCCCGCCGCACCTCGTGCTCGTCGGCGAGGGCCTCCAGCAGCTCGCGTACGGGCCGATAGAGCGTGGGGTGGGTGAGATCGGGCGCGATGTCGGCCAGCGGGCGGAGCACGAACGCGCGCTCGGCGGCGAGCAGGTGCGGGATGTGCAGGTCGTCGGGGACGCTGATCACCTGGTCCTCGTAGAACAGGATGTCGATGTCCAGCGTGCGCGGCTCGAACCGCCGCGCCTCGGGCGTCTGGGCGAGCGCGCGTGTGCGGCCGAGCGCGCCCTCGATCGCCTGCAGTCGCTGCAGCAGCGTGCGCGGCGGCAGCGTCGTCTCGACGGCGACGACGCAGTTGAGATACCACGGCCGCTCGCGCTCCGTCCGGCCCGGCTCGACCTCCCACGGCTCCGATTCGTACAGGGGCGAGGCGGCCACCAGCGCCAGGCCGGCGGCCTGCAGGCGCTCGACGGCGGCGCGCAACAGCGCCAGGCGGTCGCCGAGATTCGAGCCGAGCGAGAGGTAGACCTGGGCCATCAGCGCGTCCGCACCAGCTCGACCGACGGCGTGCCGACCAGCCCCTGGAGCGGTGGCGTCAGCTTGCGCACCCGCACGCGGACCTGGTGGGTCGGGAACTCGCGGAGCAGCGCCTGGGCGATAAGCCCGGCCAGCCGCTCGATGAGGTTCACGCGGCCCTCCGTCCCGATCTCGACGATGCGGCGGGCCACCGCGCCGTAGTCCACGGCGGCGGCGAGGTCGTCGGAGACGGCGGCCGGAGCCAGGTCCACGGCCAGCTCGGCGTCGACCGAGAACCACACGCCGACCGTCTGCTCGGCCTTGCTCACGCCGTGGTGGCCGTAGAAGCGCACGTCCTCGAGCAGCAGCCGGTCGGTCGTCACAGGCGCACCACCAGGTTCTTGAGGCAGCCGCCGCCGGCGATGCGGATCTCCACCCGGTCGCCCGCGTCCACCGGGCCCGAGACGCCGGGCGCGCCGGTGGCCACCACGTCGCCGGGCAGCAGCGTCATCACCTCGGAGACGCGGGCCAGGACGTCCTCCATGCCGTAGCCCAGCTCCCTGGTCGAGCCGGTCGCGCGCAGCATGCCGTTCACCCACGTCTCGATCGTGGCCGTGTTGGGATCGAGGTCGGTGGTGATGCACGGTCCCATCGGACAGAAGGTGTCGAAGGCCTTGGCGCGCGTCCAGTCGCCGTCGCGCGTCTGGATGTCGCGCGCGACGACGTCGTTGAGCCCGGCGTAGCCCAGCACGTACTCACGCGCCCGCGCGGCCAGCACGTTGCGGCAGCGGCGCTTGATCACCGCCCCCAGCGCCGCCTCGCACTCGAGGTGCCGGCTGGCGGCGGGGGCGACGATCGGATCGTCGGGCCCGACCAGGGCGCTGATCGGCTTGAAGAACACCCGCGCGTCGTCGCGCCGCGCCGGCTCGCGGGTGGGGCGGCCGACGCCGACGATCTTGGAGGGCAGGACCGGCGCCAGCAGCACGACCTGGCGCAGCGCGAAGCGGCGCCGCCCGCGCTGGAAGCGCGTCCACGGCGTGCCGGCGTACTCGATCACCGTGGCCCCGTCGAGGACGCCGTAGCGCGTCTGGTCCTCGAAAGCGCACGATCTGCACGACTCAGGCGAGCCCCAGCACGTCGGCCATCGAGTACAGGCCGGGTGGCTGCCCGACGATCCAGCGGGCGGCCCGCAGCGCCCCGCGCGCGAACGTGTCGCGACTGTGGGCGCGATGCGTGAGCTCCAGGCGCTCGCCCAGGCTGCCGAACGACACCGTGTGCTCACCGACGACGTCGCCCGAGCGCAGCGACATCACCCCGATCTCCTGGCCGGTGCGCTCGCCCGGCAGCCCCTGGCGGCCGTACACGCCGACCTGCTCGAGGTCGCGGCCGAGGGCCTCGGCCACCAGCTCGGCCATGCGCACGGCGGTACCGCTCGGCGCATCCTTCTTGAAGCGATGGTGGGTCTCGGTGATCTCGACGTCGTAGTCGTCGCCCAGCGCCCGGGCCATGATCGGCAGCAGCTTGAAGGCCAGCGTGACCGCGACCGACATGTTGGGCGCCTGCATGATGGCCGCGCGGCGGGCCAGCGTGGCGATCTCGGCGCGCTGGGCCGCCGAGAAGCCGGTGGTGCCGATCACCGCCCGGGCTCCGGCGGCGGCGACCAGCCGCAGGTGCTCGAGCGAGGCCTCCGGGATGGAGAACTCCACCAGCACGCGGTCGGCGGTGATGGCGGCGGCCGCGTCACTGCCCAGCACCACGCCGGCGGGGCCGATGCCGGCCAGCTCGCCGGCGTCGGCGCCGAGGGCGCGGTGGCCGGCCGCCTCGAGCGCGGCGACGACGCGGACCTCGGGGGTCGCGCGCGCGAGGGCGACGATGCGGGTGCCCATCCGGCCGGCGGCGCCGGCGACGACGAGGGCCACCGCGCGGGCGTCGGGACGCCCGGCGGGCGGTGCGGTGGCGGTCACGGTCGGATCTCGGTTATGTGACGAGCGCGTACTGCCGGAGGATCCCGCGCAGCGTCTCGCGGTTGGCCTCGCTCATCCGGCACATCGGCAGCCGGAACTCGGGCTCGAGCATGCCGGCCATGGCCATGGCTTCCTTGATCGGGATCGGGTTGGTCTCGAGGAAGGCCGCCCGGGCCAGTGGGAAGAGCCGGTAGTGCAGCTCCCGCGCGCGCTTGAAGTCGCCGTCGAGGGCGGCGTGGACCATGTCGGCCGTCTCCCGCGGCACGATGTTGGCGATGACGGAGACGACGCCGTGGCCGCCGATGGCCAGAAGCGCCAGCGTGATGTTGTCGTCACCCGACAGCACGCAGAAGCTCGGCCCGCAGGCGGCGATGACCTGGCTCATCTGGTCGAGGCTGCCCGAGGCTTCCTTGACGCCGACGATGTTCTTGCAGTCACGGGCCAGCCGCGCCATCGTGGCGGTCTCCACGTTGACGGCGGTGCGGCTCGCGATGTTGTACGTGATGATCGGAATCGATACCGCGTCGGCGACCGCCCGGTAGTGCTGGTAGAGACCTTCCTGGGTCGGCTTGTTGTAGTACGGATTGACCACCAGCGCGCCGCTGGCGCCCGCCCGCTCGGCGTGCTTCGTCAGATCGATCGCCTCGGCGGTGGAGTTCGAGCCGGTCCCGGCGACGACGTGCACGCGCTGGCGCGCCGCCTCGACGACGATCTCGACGACGCGCTTGTGCTCGTCGTGGTTGAGCGTCGGCGACTCGCCGGTCGTCCCGCACGGGATCAGGCCGTCGGTGCCGTGAGTGATCTGGAACTCGACCAGTTCCCGCAACGTCGCCTCGTCGACGCGTCCATTGCGGAACGGGGTGACCAACGCGACGAACGAACCCGAAAACGTCGTCTGGCTCATAGCTCTCGTCCCCCCGGCGGCGCTCACGTGAGGGTGATCGTTGCCTTTTTTGCGTGTGAAGTCAAGGCGCGGGCCGCCTCAGGGGACGGTGACGCTCGCCTCGTTGGAGCGTCCGCTCTCGTTGGCCCGCGCGCTGGTGTCCTGGGCGCTCACCGCGTACCGGTAGTTCCCGGGCGCCAGGTCGCGATCGGTGAACGTGCTGGCCGGGGCCCGGACCGAGCCCACTCGCATGAACAGGCCGGAGCCCTGGGCGCGGTAGATGATGTAGCCGCCCAGGTCGGCCTCGGGGCCGGGCGTCCACGACAGGCGCACCTCGTGCGCCGAGGGGATGGCCACCAGGTCGGTGGGCGGCGCCGGCGGTGTCACGTCGATCGCTGTCGCCGTGATCCGCGCCGTCGTCTCGCCCTCGGCCGTCGTGGCGCCCGCCGCGCGGATCGCGCGCACCGCGTAGAAGTACGGGCGATCGTTCTCGAGGCCGCGGTCGGTCGCCGACGTGACGCCGGGGGCGGTGCGGGCGATCGGCGCCAGCGGCGCCTCGGCGGACGGTGCGCGCAGGATCTCGTACACGAGCGGGTCGGTGACGGGTGTGCCGTCGGCGAACCGCGCCGGTGGCTGCCAGCTCAGACGGACCTGCCGCTCGCCGACCTCCGCGCGCAGGCCGCCGGGCGGCTCGGGCCCGGCCACGAACGTCAGCGTGAGCCGCGCCGACGGCGGGCTGGTGCGGCCCTGGGCGTCGGCGGTCAGGACCACGTAGGTGTAGCGGCGGCCGAGAGCGAGGCCGAGCCGGTCGGTGAACAGGATGCGGCCACTCTGCACGAGCGGCGAGGGCGGCTCCGAGAGCTGCACCGTGCCCACCTCGGCGTAGCCGGCGACGCGGTCGTCGAGGAGCAGGGCGGGCTTGGGATCGCCCTGGCCGGCGTCGTCGGCGCGGAACACGCGCGCCAGGCCGGGATCGACGAGCCGGGAATTGTCGACGCGGCGGCGCGGCACCGACCACGTCAGCTCCACGGCGCCCTGGCGCACGAGGCCGCGCAGGTCGGCCACCGGCTGGGGCACGCGGCGCTCCGGCGCGACGGGGGGGCCCTTGCGGCCGCAGGCCCCCAGCGCCACCAGCACCAGCGCCGCCGCCAGCAGCGGCGCCAGCGCGCGGCGGCGGCCGCGGCTCATGCGCCGATCAGCTCGCGCGCCTGCGCCAGGGCCCGCCGTACCGCCTCGGGCGCAGTGCCGCCGATCACGGCGCGGGCGCGCAGCGAGGCCTCGACGGTGAGCGCCTGGTGGACGTCGGCGTCGATGCGATCAGAGAAGCGGCGCAGCTCGTCCAGGCTGAGCTGCTCGAGCGTGACGCCGCGCTCGAGCGCGTAGCGGACGACCTTGCCCACGATCTCGTGGCCCTCGCGGAAGGGCAGCCCCTGGCGGACCAGGTAGTCGGCGAGATCGGTCGCGGTCGCGAAGTTCTCACCGGCGGCGGCGCGCATGCGGTCGGTGCGGAAGGTGAGCGAGGCGAGCATGGGCGGGAGCACGCCCCCGATGGCCTCGAGCGTGTCGACGGAGTCGAAGAACGCCTCCTTGTCCTCCTGCATGTCGGAGTTGTAGGCCAGCGGCAGCCCCTTCATGAGGGTGAGCACCGCCATGAGGTTGCCGTACAGTCGCCCGCTCTTGCCGCGGATCAGCTCGGCCACGTCGGGGTTCTTCTTCTGCGGCATGATCGACGAGCCGGTGGCGAACGCGTCGTCGAACTCGACGAAGCCGAACTCGGCCGTGGCCCACAGGGTGAGGTCGGCGGCCAGCCGCGACAGATGCATGCCGGTGATGGCCGCGGCGGCGAGGTAGTCGAGCACGTAGTCCCGATCACTGACCGCATCCAGGCTGTTGGGTGCCACGGCCGCGAAGCCGAGATCGCGGGCCAGCGCTTCCTGGTCGATCGGGAAGGCCGCGCCGGCCAGGGCGGCGGCGCCCAGCGGCATCACGTCGGCCCGGAGCGCGCACGTCGCGAAGCGGTCGCGGTCGCGCTGCAGCATGAAGACGTAGGCCAGCAGGTGGTGGGCCAGCACGATGGGCTGGGCGCGCTGCATGTGCGTGTAGCCGGGCATCGGCGCGTCCACGTGCTCGGCCGCCCGCGCCACCAGCGCCTGCTGCACGCCGCGCAGGGCCTCGCCGGTGCCGGCGGTGACGTCCCTGAGGTAGAGCCGCTCGTCGAGCGCGATCTGGTCGTTGCGCGAGCGCCCGGTGTGCAGCTTGCCGCCGACCTCGCCGACCAGCTCCAGCAGCCGGCGCTCCACATTCATGTGGATGTCCTCGAGCTCGGGGCGGAACGGGAAGGTGCCGGCCTCGAGCTCGCCGCGCACGGCGGCCAGCCCGGCCACGATCCGGTCGCGCTCGGCGTCGGTGAGCAGTCCGGCCCGGCCGAGCGCGCGCGTCCAGGCCATGCTGCCGGCGATGTCGTGCGGCCACAGCCGCCGGTCGAAGGCGAGCGAGCCGGTGAAGTGGGCGGCCGTCGGGTCGGCCGAGGCACCCAGCCGCGCGCGCGCGAGCGACTTGTCCGGCGTGCTCATGGCAGCAACGCCGCGATGTCGTCCATGATCCGCTGTGTCATGTGGCCGCGCGCCAGCCGGCCGTGCCCGGCGTCGTGGGCGACGTGGCGGGGCGGACCGAAGCGCACGGCCAGGGGATGGGGCCGCGGGATGTAGCCGCGGCGGCCGACGAGCGCCTCGTAGGTGCCGCTGATCCCGGCCGGCACCACCGGCACGCCGGCCCGCAGCGCCAGCAGCCCGACGCCGGGCAGCCCGCGCTCGAGCCGGCCGCGGACGCTGAACGGCCCCTCGGGGAAGATCCCGACGACGCGCCCCTGCTCGAGCGCGCCCAGGGCGCGGCGCAGGGCCCCGACGTCGGGCCGTTCGAGCTTGAGCATGATCGAGCCGATCTGCCGGTGCAGCAGCGGGTGCAGCGGGGTCGCCCGCCACACCCGCGGCATGACGAGGAACGCCACGGGCCGCGGCAGCGCCACCGCCAGCACGATGCCGTCCAGGTAGTTGTGGTGATTGGCGGCAACGATGAACGGACCGTGAGCC
Source organism: Methylomirabilia bacterium (assembly GCA_041499965.1). Lineage (GTDB taxonomy): Bacteria > Methylomirabilota > Methylomirabilia > Rokubacteriales > CSP1-6 > AR5. Next base: position 20,371 of record JBGQLG010000008.1, on the reverse strand, counting down.
GGCAGGTGCTCGAGCCCCTCGATCCGCAGGCCGAACCATCGATCGAGCGCCGCCCGCGCCGGCCGCCGCAGCGCCTGGTAGACGAAAGGAAACGGCGTTGCCGCGCCGGCCACGCCGGTTCTGGGAGACAGGGCCGTCGAGCGCGACATGACGCCGGTTCTTATAGCACGGGGGTGACGGCTACGCGACCCGGGCGCGCGCGGGCGCGCCCGGCGATCGACCGCGACAGGCGGGCTATTGCGGGGAGGTCGCGCCCGAGCTGTTCAGCCGTGACTGCCGATAGCGCGCGACCGCGGCGTTGTGCTCGTTGACCGTCGTCGAGAAGTGGTGGCGACGGTCGTCGCGGGCGACGAAGTACAGGTACTTGACGGGCGCCGGATCGAGCGCGGCCTCGATCGCCGGCAGTCCAGGGCTCGCGATGGGACCGGGCGGCAGCCCGCGCCGCACGTACGTGTTGTACGGGTGATCGGTCGCCAGGTCGGCCCGCGTGAGCGTGCGCCGCTCCTTGGCCATGGCGTACTGGACCGTAGGATCCGCCTGCAGGGGCATGTCGGCGTGCAGCCGGTTCCAGAAGACCGCGGAAATGAGCCGCTGCTCCTCGGGGTCCACCGCCTCGCGCTCGATGATGGACGCCAGGGTGAGGAGCTGGTGCACGTCGAGGTCGCGCGCCTTGGCTCGGGCCACCAGCTCGGGGGGGAGCTTGGCGCGCATCCGTTGCACCATGCGCGTGAGCATCTCCTGGGGCGACATCCCGCGCACGAACTGGTAGGTGTCCGGGAACAGGTAGCCCTCCAGGCTGGGCCCCGGCACGTCGAGGGCGCGCCGCAGCTGCTCGTCGCTGGCCGCCCGGATGACGTCCTCGGCCTGGGCCAGGCGCTCGGCCTCCAGCGTCCGGGCCAGCTCGGCGACCGTGGCGCCCTCGGGATGCAGGACCATGTGCTGGCGCACGCGGCCGCTGGCCAGCAGGTCGACGACGTCCAGGGTGGAGGCGTCCCGGGGGATCTCATACTCGCCGGCCTTCAGGGTGCGGACGCGCCCGCGGCCGGCGGTGAAGACCAGGAACGCGAAACGGCTGTGGACGACGTCGGCGTCGGCCAGGCGGGAGGCGATGCCGAGGACCCCTTCGTGGGCCGGGATCTCGACCATCAGGGGGCCGGCCTGTACGGCGGGGGTGGGGCTCAGGGCGAGCCAGGTCACGACCGTCGCCGCCGAGAGGCCGAGGAGCATCAGGAGAGCGAGTCCGCGCCACAGCATCGTAAATCGAGTCTACCCGAGCAGGGGGGCGGGGCCGAGCAGGCGGTGGGGCCAGCGGTGACGCGTGGCGACACCGTCTGGTATACTGTCGGGCCTGGGCCGGTAGCCCTTGAATATCGCCGTTATACGGCAGGCTCCCCGGTGGGCCTCGCACCCTTTGAAGGGGGTCTCATGCTGGAGCTTCAGCTCCCCACGCGCCACGAGTGGATCACGTCCGATGCAACCTACGGCAAGCTCGCGATCGAGAGCTTCGAGCCCGGGTTCGCCCTGACGGTCGGCATCGCGTATCGCCGCGTGCTGCTGTCGGCCATCCACGGCGCCGCACCGACGTGGGTCAAGATCGAGAACGTGCTCCACGAGTTCTCGCACATGCCGGGGATCACCGAGGACACGCTCGACATCATCATGAATCTGCGCAAGGTCGTCTTTGCGCTGCACGTGAACCGGCCCAAGATCCTCCGGCTCAAGGGCCAGGGCGCGGGCCAGGTGAAGGCCGGTGACTTCGAGCCGGATGCCGACGTGCAGATCCTCACGCCGGACGTCCCGCTGACTACGCTCGACAAGGACGGCGCGCTCGAGATGGAGGTCTGCATCGAGCGCGGGCGCGGCTACGTGTCGGCCGAGAAGCGCGAGCCGGAGGCGCTGCCGATCAACGCGATCCTCCTCGACGCGGACTTCTCGCCGGTCCAGCGCGTCAACTTCAAGGTCGAGACGATCGGGACGGCGCCGGCCGGCCAGGAGCCGCCCGAGCGGCTGATGCTCGAGGTGTGGACCGACGGGAGCGTGACGCCGGCCGTCGCGGTGGGCGAGGCCTCGCGCATCCTGCAGGATCACTTCAATCTGTTGACCGATTTCCCCGAGGCGATGCCCGAGGAGGAAGAGACGCACCACGACGAGACGCACCCGCGCACCGAGCTCAACGACAACCTGTTCCGCAACGTCGACGAGCTCGAGCTGTCGGTGCGCGCGTCCAACTGCCTGAAGACGGCCAACATCCGCACCATCGCCGATCTCGTGCAGAAGACCGAGGCCGAGCTGCTGAAGACCAAGAACTTCGGCAAGAAGTCGCTGAACGAGATCAAGACGATCCTCGGCGAGATGGGGCTGTCGCTCGGCATGCGGCTGGACGCCGAGGAGCTGGAGCGGCTGCGCTCGCAGTTCGAGCGGGCCTACGAGACGTAGTCCCGCCATGCTGCGGCCCCTCCTCGTCGCGGCGTTCGTCCTGGCGCTGGTCCCCTCCGCCGGCCAGGCCGGTCCCATCCATGCCGAGGACACGTTCCAGCGGTACTTCCGCCTGGAGTGGCAGGCCACACCCGGCGCCCGGGGCCCCGAGATCGCCGGCTACGTCGAGAACGTCAGCGATCTCCCCGTCGACCGCATGCGCCTCGTCATCGATCGCCTCGACGCCGGCGGCGCCGTGATCGGCTCCTCCACGACGTGGGTCATGGGCACCGTCATCGCCAACCACCGCAACTACTTCACGACCCGCGTCCCCGCCGCCGCCGCCTACCGCGTCCGCATCCTCACCTTCGACTGGTCGAACTGTCGCGACTGAACCCGGAGGGGGACTTCGCCCCCCTTCCGGCGGTCGTCGCGCGCCTGACGGCGCGCTCCTCCCTGCCTCCCCCCTAGACCCAAAGCAGGATTGCGCCGGCGAAGCCGGCGCTCGAACGCGAACGTGCTGACGGGCTGAGCGCAATCGGTCCCGCACGCCTGGGCTCGGCTGGCGTCCTGTCGACCACGCGCAATTGCTGTGTTTACCCAGAGTCGCCGGTGGCATCTTGTCGACACACGCAGCGACCGTGTTTACCCCGAGTCGCGGTGCCATTGGCGCTCTCTGTGCGACCTCGCGTTGGCGCGATACTCGGAGTGGCTGCGTTGAGGTCGGATGGCTGAGGCGGCGTGTGTGGGACGCGGAAGCTCACCGCGCGCCGGGGCTCGTGGGCTCACTCACAACGGGGGAGGCCGCGCGGGCGGGGGGCGCTGAGGGGTCCGCCGACCCGTTTCACTCCCAGCGCAGGCAGGCGGGACGCGTCGTATGGAAAACGCGACGCGTCCAGCGCCCCGGCCCCGTGGTCGGCGGACCCCTCAGGGCCCCCCGCCCGCGCGGCCGGCGCCGCTAGCGAGTGAGGCGAGTCTTGATGCGGGTGATGGCTTCTTCGGTCTGGGCGCGCGAGCCGAACGCCGTCAGCCGGAAATAACCCTCGCCGCTCGGCCCGAACCCCGAGCCCGGTGTCCCGACGACGTGGGCCTGGCCCAGGAGCTTGTCGAAGAAATCCCACGATGACTGGCCGGGGGCCATCTTGATCCAGATGTAGGGCGCGTTGCGCCCGCCGTAGACGGTGAGGCCGGCGCTCTCCAGGCCGCCGCGGATGATGCGCGCGTTCTCCATGTAGAAGTCGACCAGCCCCCGCACCTCGCGCTGCCCCTCGTCCGTGTAGACGGCGGCGGCGGCCTTCTGGATGACGTACGGCACGCTGTTGAACTTTGTCGACTGCCGGCGTAGCCACAGCCCGTTCAGGGGCACCCGCTCGCCCCTGGCCGTGCGTCCCATCACGTCCTTGGGCACGACCGTGAACGCGCAGCGGGTGCCGGTGAAGCCCGCGCTCTTGGAGAACGAGCGGAACTCGATGGCCACCTCGCGCGCGCCCTCGACCTCGTAGATCGAGTGCGGGATCTCGGGATCGCGGATGTAGGCCTCGTACGCGGCGTCGAAGAGCAGGACGGCCCCGTTGGCCCGCGCCCAGTCGACCCACGCCTTCAGCGCCGGCTTCGTCAGCACGCTGCCGGTCGGGTTGTTCGGAAAACACAGGTAGACCATGTCCACCGGCCGGTCGGGCACCGGCGGCTGGAAGCCGTTCTCGGCCGTGCAGGGCAAATAGACGATGCGGCTGTAGCGCCCGCGCTCGTCGGCGGTGCCGGCGCGCCCGGCCATCACGTTGCTGTCGAGATAGACCGGATACACCGGGTCGGTGAGGGCGACCGTGGCGTCGGCCGCGAAGATCTCCTGGATGTTGCCGCTGTCGCTCTTGCTGCCGTCGCTGACGAAGATCTCGTCGGGCGCGATGGTCACGCCGCGGGCGCCGTAGTCGTGCTTGGCGACGAGCGTGGTCAGGAAATCGTAGCCGGTCTCCGGCCCGTAGCCGCGGAAGGTCTCGGCCCGCGCCATCTCGTCCACCGCCTCGTGCAGCGCGCGGATCACGCTCGGCGTCAGCGGCTGCGTCACGTCCCCGATGCCGAGCCGGATGATGCGCGCATCCGCATGTGCCTCCTGAAACTCCCGCACCCGTCGCGCAATCTCGCTGAACAAATAGCTGCTCTTCAACTTCAAGTAGTGCTCATTGACATTCGCCATGCCGCGAATTCTAACAAATTGCGCCGCGACGTAGCGTGCCGCGTGGTGTGGGTCGGAGGCGGGAGGACGCGCTGGGGCCGGCGCAGGCGCCGCGGGCGTGCCTCCATGGCGAGCCGTCGTCGCCGTTCGAGCGCAGGGCGCGGCGAGCGCGTCGCACACGTCTCGATTGGCCGGCAACCCAACCCCCTCGGGGGGATGGGGGGCCCGCGCTCGCCGCGCCCGGAGCGAGTTACGGCGACAGGCGAGTCATGCAGGCGCGCCCGCGGCGCCTGCGCCGGCCCCAGCGCGTCCTCCCGCCTCCGACCCACACCACGCGAGCGGTGCAACTCAACGTCAGCAGGGCGTTTCGGGGTCGAGGCAGTAGCGGACGGTCGAGCGCGAGGCCCAGCGAGTGACGGTGAGCGTGCGGCCGTCGGTTTCGAGGAGCAGGGCGCCATCCTGGTCCGTGCGGTAGACGTCGGCGCCGGCGGCGGTGAGGCGGGCGAGGACGCCGGGATCGGGGTGGCCGTAGGTGTTGCGGGCGCCGACGGAGATGAGGGCGATCGAGGGACGGACGGCCGCGAGCAGGCCGGAGCCGCTCGAGGTGCGCGAGCCGTGGTGGGGCACCTTGAGCACGGCGGCGGCGAGCGGCGCGCCGGAGGAGACGAGCGCCTGCTCGCCGGCGGCCTCGAGGTCGGAGGCGAGCAGCACCGAGACGAGGCCGAAGTCGACGCGCAGGACGCGGGCGGCGTCGTTGCGACCGCTGTCGGCGGCGGCCAGCGGTGTGATGATGGCGCCGCCCAGCGCCAGGGGGCCGGCGTCGGCCGCGCCATCCCAGCGCTCGCGGACCGTGAAGCGCTCGCGCACGGCGGCCATGCCGCCGGCGTGATCGGCGTCGTCGTGCGTGACGACGGTCGCCGCCAGGCGCAGGACGCCGCGGTTCCACAGGAACGGCGCCACGACGCGCTCGCCCGCGTCGAGCCGGTAGGGTCCGCCGGCGCCCGCGTCGACGAGCACCGTCCGCCCGTCCGGGCCCTCCACCACGATCGCGTCGCCCTGGCCGACGTCGAGCACGCTCACGCGCAGCCGTCCGTCGGCCGGGCGCAGCGCCGGCCCCAGCGTCGCCAGTCCGCTGAGGACGACGAGGCCGCCGGCGCCGGCGGCCAGCCACCGCGCGCGGCGCCGCCGCGTCTCACGCAGGTGCCAGGCCCCGAGGCCGAGCGCCAGCGCGACCACGTAGGCGCACACCGCCACGGGGCCGGGCGCCGGCAGGTGAACGACGGCGCCGGGGACCATGGCGGCGACTGCCACCACGCCGCGCAGGGCGATCAGGATCGGCCACGCCGCCGAGAAGAGCCACCCGGCCAGCGCGTCGCTCGCGAAGCCGGCGGCGATCGCCACGAGACCCAGGACGGTGGCGAGACCGGCCAGCGGCACGACGCCGAGGTTGGCGAGCAGGCCGATCGTCGATAGCTGGTTGAAGTGCGCCAGGCCGATCGGCAGGACGGCGAGCTGGGCGGCGGCACTGACCGCCAGCGCGGCCGCCAAGCGGCCGCGCGGCATCGGGGCCAGCACGATTCCGGCGGTGGCGGCGAACGAGAGCTGGAAGCCGGGATCGTGCAGGTCGGTCGGACGCACGGCCAGGATCGCCAGCGCCGCGACGGCCAGGCTGTTCAGCACCGATGCCTCCCGCTCGAGCAGCAGGGCCAGGAGCACCAGCACCGCCATGAGCGTCGCGCGCAGCACCGAGGGCTGCGCGCCGACCACGGCCGCAAAGGCCACGACGACGGCCAGCGCGCCGAGGGCGGCCACCCGGCGGGGCGCGCGGGCCAGCGCGAGCAGCGCCCACACCGTCGCCGCCACCAGCGCGACGTTGAAGCCCGACACCGCCAGCACGTGATAGACGCCGGCCCGGCGGAAGGCCGCGTCGACGTCGGGCGGCAGATCGGTGCGCTCGCCCAGCAGCAGCCCGGCCAGCAGCGCGGCCGAGACCGGCGGCAAGGCCTCGCGCATGGCCGTCACCGCCCGCCGCCTGAAGCGCGCGGGCCAGGGCGGCTCGCGCTCGTCCAGCGCGACGATGCGCTCGCCGCGCGCGCTGCCGACGGCGGCGATGCCGAGGCGCTGCAGCCGCTCGGCGTAGTCGAACGTCCCCGGATTGCGAAAGCCGCGAGGCTGGTCGAGCCGCGCCTCGGCGGCGATGCGCTGGCCGGTGGCCAGGGGCGGGATCGGCCCGTACGCGGTGAGCTGCATCGTGCCCGTGCGTGTCTCGCCATCCACGCGCTCGACCTCGACCAGGAGTCGGGCCCGGTCCGGCGTCCACCGGATGGGCTCGTCGACCAGCCGTGCCTCGATCCGCGCGCCGAGCGGCAGCGCCAGCCGGCTCACGTGATCCGCCGCGGCCGGGGGCTCGCAGGCCCGGAGGACGCCGACCGCCCCGACCGCCAGCAGCGCCACCGCGGTCGCCGTCCCCGGCCGGCCGAGGGCGACGAGCACGCCGGCCACCAGCACCGTCGCCGCCCACACCGCGACCCCGATCGTCACGGTGGCCATCGGCGCCGCCGCGATTCCTCCGGCGAACGCCGCGGCCAGCGGCACGACCGGGACGCGCGCGGATAGCGGACGGCTCATCGGGCATCGTCGGCGACGGTCACGAAGGGCCGGAGGCGCTCGAGCGTCGCCCGGCGCAAGCCGCGCACCCGGCGCAGGTCCTCGACCTCGGCGAACGGCCGCGCCGCCACGATGCGCGAGGCGAGCGCCGCGCCGACACCCGGCAGCCGCGCCAGCTCCGCCTCGCTGGCGACGTTGACGTCGAGCGGCTGCGCCGGCGGTCCGGGACGCGGACGGCGCGCGGCGGCGCGCGGCAACGAGGGCGCGGTCTCGCGCCGCTCGACACGATCGAGCGCCTCGAGTCGCTCGGTCAGCTCCGGGCGCGCGCGACGCCAGTGATCGATGGCGAGGCCGGCGCCGGCGGCGCCGGCGAGGAGGAGGATGAGCAGCAGCTGGTGTCGCGAGTAGAGCGCCACGAGCGGACCATCGCACGCCGCCGCCGCCCGCGGCTAGAGTGGACGAAAGCAGACGGTCAGGCGTCGCCGCCGCGCTCGATCTTCTCCTGGCAGGTCACGCAGGTGGTCGCCTCGGGCAGCGCCTTGAGGCGCGCGGGCGCGATGGGCTTGCCGCACTCCACACAGGTGCCGTAGGTGCCGTCGTCCATGCGCGTGAGGGCAGCGGTGATCCGCTCGATGCGCTCGAAGAGCCGCTCGCGGCTCATCAGGCCCATCTCGCGCTGCTCGCTGGCCTGGATGTGATCGGCCTCGTCCCACACGCTGTCGGCCGGCGTCGCCGTCTCCTCCAGCGTGATCGAGCCGCCCATCTGGCGCAGCCGGCTCGCCGCCAGCTGCCGCTCCCGCTCCAAACGCTTGCGCAGGTCCTTCATGGGATCAAGGCCGCCCGTGTGATGGTCGTGGTCTCCCGGCCGTGCCACTCGGAATCGGCGAAGGCCTTGTTGATCTGCTCGAGGGGATAGGTGTGGGACACGAGCCTGTCGAACGGCCAGCGCGTGCGGTTGCGCACCAGGAAATCGAGCGCGCGCGGAATCACCCAGGCATCGTACATGATGACGCCGACGATCTTCTTGGCGCCCCAGACCAGCTGGGCCGGCTCCAGCTCGACCTTGGCGCCGCGGCTGATCGTGCCGATCTCGAGATAGGTGCCGCCGGTCCGCAGCATCTCCAGGCCCTCGGGGATCACCTGTGGGAAGCCGACGAAGTCGCAGGCCACGTCGGCGCCGGCGCCGCCCGTGTACGTGCGCACGAGGTGCACGCGGTCCTTGCGCTCGGTGACGTCTTTGAGGTTGATCGTGTGGTCGGCGCCGAAGGCCCGCGCCAGCTCGAGCCGGCCGGGGATCTGGTCGATCACGATCACGGTGGCCGCGCCCATGTCCTTGGCCACCGCCGCCGCCTGGAGACCGAGCCCGCCGGCGCCCTGGATCACGACGCTGCCGCCGAAGCGCAGCCCGGCCTGGTGCAGGCCGTAGATGACCTGGGAGAGCGCGCAGTTCACCGGAGAGACCAGCGCATCGGGAAGCGAGTCGGGAACCAGGAAGAGTGCCCCCCCGGGTCGCAGGTAGTAGTACTCGGCGAAGGCGCCATGGAAATGCGGGAACTCGCCGGGGCCGCGCGGCCGCTCGATCTTGGCCGGGCAGTTGGCCGGCTCCTTGTTGAGGCACGCGTAGCAGCGGCCGCACGGGTAGAAGTACGTGTAGGCGACGCGGTCGCCCTCCTTGAGCGGGCGGCCGAGCGAGTCGGTCTTCACCTTCGCGCCCAGGTGGGCGACCCGGCCCATCATCTCGTGGCCGAAGATCCAGCCGTCGGCGGGCAGCTTGAGCGCCGCGTCGCCGCGCCAGAAGTGCAGGTCGGAGCCGCACACGTTGGCCAGCGACACGCGAATGACGACCGCCTCCGGCTCGACCTCGGGCAGCGTCACCTGGCGGATCTCGAACGGCTGGCCGGGGCCGAAGAAGACGGCCGCCTTGCCGGTGATCACGCCCGGACCCCTTCGATGCCGAGCTCGAACGCGTCGTGCAGGGCGCGCACGGCCAGCTCGGCGTACTTGTCCTCGATGACGCACGAGGTGGCGATCTCCGAGGTGGAGATCATCTGGATGTTGATGCCCTCGCGGGCCAGAGCGCCAAACATGCGGGCCGCCACCCCGGAGTGGCTGCGCATGCCGACGCCGACGATGGAGATCTTGGCCACCCGCTCGTCGTGCACGACCCCCGCCGCCCCGATGGCCCGGGCGATCTCCTCCAGGGCGGCGGTGGCGGGGGCGGCGTCGCCGCGGGGCACGGTGAACGAGATGTCGGTGTAGCCGTCGCGGCTGATGTTCTGCACGATCATATCCAGCACGATGCGCTTGGCCCCGAGGGCGCCGAAGACCTGGGCGGCGATGCCCGGCCGGTCGGGCACGCGCAACAGCGAGATCTTCGCCTGGCTGCGGTCGTGCGTGATGCCGGTGACGACGACGTCTTCCATCCCGCGCTCCTCTCGGGTGACGATCGTGCCGGGGTCGGGCTTGAACGTCGAGCGCACGTGCACCGTCACCCCGTACTTCTTGGCGAACTCCACCGAGCGCGCCTGCAAGACCTTGGCGCCGAGACTGGCCATCTCCAGCATCTCGTCGTAGGCCACCCGCGGCAGCTTGCGCGCGTCGGGGACGACGTTGGGATCGGCGGTGTAGACGCCGTCGACGTCGGTGTAGATCTCGCACACGTCGGCCTTCAGCGCGGCGGCCAGGGCCACCGCGGTGAGGTCGGAGCCGCCGCGGCCCAGCGTGGTGATCTCGTCGTCGTCGCTCAGCCCCTGGAAGCCGGCCACCACCGCCACGGCCCCGGCGTCGAGCGTGGCCCGCACGCGCTCGGCGGTGATCTGCGTGAGGCGGGCCTGGGTGTGGGCGCGGTCGGTGCGCAGCCCGGCCTGGGGGCCGGTGAGCGAGCGCGCCTTGAAGCCGAGCGCCTGCAGCGCGACGGCCAGCAGCGCGATGGTGACCTGCTCGCCCGTGGCCAGGAGCATGTCCATCTCGCGGGGATCGGGCGCGGCGGTGATCTGGCGCGCGAGGGCGAGCAGTCCGTCGGTGGTCTTGCCCATGGCGGAGACGACGACCACCACCTGGTGCCCGGGCGCGCTCTCGGCCACCCGGCGGGCGACGTTCTTGATCTTTTCGGCGTCCGCGACCGACGACCCACCGTATTTCTGGACGATGAGCGCCATAAGCCCACGCATCCTACCAGCGCCGCCCAGGGGCGGCAAGGTGCCCGGGCGACCACCGCCGCTCAGCGACGCGCGCGGTGCCCGAGCTTCTTGCGGCTCCACATGACGACGAAGAAGATCGCGCCGGCGGCGGCCACCACCGTCCACACCGGATCGAGCTCGAAGACGTGCACCACCGACCAGTCCTCGATGACGTCGAGCACCCAGAAGATCACGCTGATCTCGGCGATCGCGTAGAACTCCCGGTCGAGCGCCCGGGACCAGCTGAACGGCAGCGCCGGTGGCTGCCAACCGCGCCACCGCGGTACGAAGGCCGGAACGCGGGCCGCCCACGCCCGGAAGGCGTCGCCGAAGCGCGAGTCGAGGAACTGTTCCTCGCGGGCGGCGATGCGCTCGTAATAGAGCAGGGCGGCCAGCGACACGATCAGCGGCAGGAACCACGTGCGCGCGAACAGCGACATCCCCAGCCCGATGAGGTAGTTGCCCAGGTAGAGCGGATGGCGCACGAGCGAGTACGTGCCGGTGGTGCTGAGCGTGGCGGCCTTCTGCTGGCGGGTGTTGCGGCCCGAGGTGCCGCGCGGCGCGGTGCCGGTGGTGAACAGGCGCACGGCCATGCCCAGCGCCGAGATCGCGAAGCAGGAGATCTCCCACAGCAGGTCCAGCCGGTGCGAGCCCCAGGGATAGCCGGCCCCCGAGAAGCTCGCCAGGAACAGCGGCAGCAGGAGCAGGGGCAGCCAGCTCCGCAACCGGAACAGGACGTCGCCGGTGGCGCTGAACCGGTCGGTGAGCCTCACGTGGCGGGCCGCTCCGCCGGGGTGACGCGCGTGACCTCGCCGAGCGTCACGTGCTCGCGCAGCAGGAACAGCCAACCGATCAGTGTGAGCGGCACGAACTGGCTGGCGTGATACAGCAGCGCGTAGCCGAACGCGGTCGACTGGCCCACGCCGAACGTCGACAGCGCCAGCACGGTGGCGGCGTGCCACACGCCGACGTAGCCGGGGGCCGACGGGATGCTGACGCCGAAGCCCACGAAGGTCAGGACCGTCCAGCCGGCGAGCAGGGGCAGATCCAGGTGCACCGCGCGGAACAACGACCAGGCCCCGACGGCGCTCAGCGTCCATACCAGCACGGTCCACGCCGCCAGCGGCCACAGGTGCGCCGGCGCCCGCACGCCCTCGAGCCCGCGCAGGACGACGTCGAGCAGGTGGGCGACCGACGCCTGCACGCCCGGCCATCGCCGGCTCGTGCGCAGGATCAGCCGGCGGGCGCGCTCGGGGGCGAGGGTCAGCGCGACGCCCACCGCGGCCACGACGGCGTCGATCGCCAGGACGATCGCGGCGGCCCACTGGAACGCGGGGGGCACCGGGATGAAGAAGACGAGCACGGCCAGGATCAGCACGAGGGTGAGACTGTCGAGCGCCCGCTCGACCACCAGCGTGGCGCCGCTCAGCCACACGCTCGAGGCGAGCGAGCCCTCCGGCCGGGCGGCCAGGCGCCGGGCGGAGACGTAGACGCGGACGAACTCGCCGGCCCGCAGCGGCAGCACGTTGTTGGCCATGTAGCCGATCATATTCGCCGCGACAAGTCCGGGCGGCCGGGTGCCCGGCGGAAAGAGGTAGCGCCAGCGGATCGCCCGCGCCCAGACACCCAGCGGTCCCACGGCCACCGCCGGGAGGACCCACTCCCAGCGCGTCACCGCCAGCAACCGCCCCAGCTCCTGCAGATCCACGCTGCGCAGCAGGTAGACGAACAGCGCCACGCTGATGACCATGCCGACGACGACGCGGAACGGCTTCACGGGTGCTGTCGAGCGCCGCCTCGAAGGGGAGCGGAGCCCCCCTCCGGGGTCTTCACGCGGGCCCGCCCTCCACGCGAATCATCGTCGTGGCGGTCGCGACGTCGGCCAACCGGTCGATCGCCGTCAGCGCCACCCGCATGTCGCGCTCGCGCGCCTCGTGGGTGAGCATCACCACCGGAATGGCCTCGCGGGTGCCGCGGCCCTTCTGGATGACGTTGGCGATGGAGATGTCGTTGTCGCCGAGGATGCCGGCCACCCGCGAGAGCACGCCGGGGCGATCGTGGGCCATCACGCGCAGGTAGTAGCAGCAGCGGATGGCGTCCATCGGCGTCAGCGGCAGGGGCTGCGGGCCCACCGACGGCAGGTCGAGCGCGAGCGCGGGGATGCCGTGGGCAACGCGGCGCGCGATCTCCAGGATGTCCGACCACACCGCCGAGGCCGTCGGCATCTGCCCGGCGCCCCGGCCGTAGAACATGAGGTCGCCGACGGCGTCGCCGGTGAGGAAAATCGCGTTGAACACGCCGGCGACCGCGGCCAGCGGCGAGGTGGCCGGGATCATCGTGGGGTGCACGCGCACCTCGACGCCGCCGCCTCCGGCGCCGGGGGCATCCGTCGCCTTGGCGATGGCGAGCAGCTTGATGCGATAGCCGAGCTCGCGCGCGTAGTCGATGTCGGCGGCGGTGACGCGCGTGATCCCCTCGGTGTGGATGTGCTTGAGGTCGATGAACGTCCGGAAGGCGAGCGCGACCAGGATCTGCAGCTTGTGGGCGGAGTCCAGCCCCTCGATGTCGAGCGTGGGATCGGTCTCCGCGTAGCCGTGGGCCTGGGCCTCCTTCAGCACGAGCGAGAAGTCGAGCCCCTCGTCGGTCATCTTGGACAGGATGTAGTTGCACGTCCCGTTCACGATGCCGGCCAGCGAGAGCACCCGGTTGGCGACGAGGCCGTCCTTGACCGCGCGGATGAGCGGGATGCCGCCGGCCACCGCCGCCTCGAAGGCCAGCGCGACGCCGCGCCGGCGCGCCTCGTCGTACAGCTCGGCGCCGTGGTGGGCCAGCAGCGCCTTGTTGGCCGTGACCACGTGCTTGCCGGCCGCCAGCGCGCGCAGAATGAACGTGCGGGCCGGCTCCAGCCCGCCGACCAGCTCCACCACGACGTGGATCGACGGGTCGTCGAGCACCCGGGCCGCGTCGCCGACCATGGGCAGCGCGCGGATGTCGAGGCCCTCGCGCGGGCGGGTGAGGTCGGTGTCGGCGATGGCGGCCAGGGTCAGGCCGGCCCCGGCGCGCTCCTGCAGCATCTCGCGGCGGGTCTGGAGGATCTTGACGACGCCGGCGCCGACGGTGCCCAGGCCCAGCAGGCCGATGCGGACGTCACTCATGGGTGGCACGGATGGATAGGGGGGCGGCGGCCGCCGTCAGCGGCCCAGCTGCTTGAGGCCGCGCAGCGCCTGGCGGATGCGCTGCTCGTTCTCGACCAGCGCGAACCGCACGTACCCCTCGCCGTATTCGCCGAAGCCGATGCCGGGCGAGACCGCCACCCGGGCCTCCTGGATGAGGAGCTTGGAGAACTCCAGCGAGCCCAGCTTGCGAAACGCCTCCGGGATGGGCGCCCACACGAACATCGTCCCCTTGGGCTTGGGCACGCTCCAGCCGAGCTTGTTGAGGCCGTCCACGAGGAGGTCGCGCCGCTTGCGGTGCACCTCCACGATCTCCGCCACGCACTTCTGGTCGCCCTCCAGCGCCACGATGCCGGCGATCTGGATCGGCTGGAAGGCGCCGTAGTCGAGGTACGACTTGATGCGGGCCAGCGCGTTGACCATCTTGGCGTTGCCGCACACGAAGCCCAGCCGCCAGCCGGCCATGTTGTACGACTTCGAGGTCGAGAAGATCTCGACGCCGACGTCCTTGGCCCCCGGCACCTCGAGGAACGAGGGCGGCCGGTAGCCGTCGAAGGTGAAGTCGGCGTACGCGAAGTCGTGCACGACCATGAGCCGGTGCTCGCGGGCGAACTCCACCACCTTGACGAAGAAATCCCGCTCCACGCACATGGTGGTCGGGTTGTGCGGGAACGACAGGATCAGCAGCTTGGCCTTCGGCCACGCCAGGCGCGCCGTCTCTTGCAGTCGGGCGAAGAAGTCGCCGTCGGGCGTCAGCGGCACCGAGCGCAGGTCGCCGTCGGCGATGACGACCGAGTACGAGTGGATCGGATAGGTCGGATTGGGGACGAGCGCGCCGTCACCCGGCTGCAGCACGGCCAGGGCGAGGTGCGCCATGCCTTCCTTGGCCCCGATGGTCGCGATGACCTCGGAGTCGGGGTCCAGATCGACCTGGTAGCGGTCGCGGTACCACTTGGCCATCGCCACCCGCAATCGCGTGATGCCGCGCGAGGCCGAGTAGCGATGGTTCTTCGGATTCTTGGCGGCCTCGACCAGCTTGTCGACGATGTGCTTGGGCGTCGGCATGTCGGGATTGCCCATGCCGAGGTCGATCACGTCGTCCCCCCGCGCCCGGGCCTTCGTCTTCAGATCGTTGACGATCGCGAACACGTAGGGAGGCAGGCGCTTGATCCGATAGAAGTCGTCCATCCACTCCTCCGCCCGTTGCCGCAAGACTGTCCCGGGATCATAGCCCGGCGCCGTGGGCCTTGTCACGCGACTGACGCTTGGGACACGCAGATTGGCCCAGTGCCGCGCCGCGTAAGAGCTAAACAATTGATTGTCAACGCATTCGGTTCGGGCACGGGGCTTGCGGCTGTCCGCGCCGATGCTCACCTTGGACGCCCGCCGAGACTCGTCGATTGACAGCGGTCGCAGGCCGGTGCCGGAGGCCGCCAAACACGGTCTCCTGGCCCGCGCGGCGGCTGGAGCGTACGCCGGGGTGGCCCCAAAGAAGAGGCGGACGGGAGCGGATCGCCGCGGCCAGTTCAGCCTGCTCATCGTGCGGGGCGACGGTGAGCGCGTGCTGCGATTCAACTTCCCGCGGCCGGCGGTGATGGGCGTGGCCATCGCGCTCGCCGCGACCGTGTCGCTCACGGGGCTCCTGCTCGGCGACTGGGTGAAGCTGCGCGACCTCACCCGGGAAGCGGTGACGTTCAACGACCAGATCCAGCAGCAGCGCGTGACGATCAACACCTTCAATCGCCGGGTCGCCGAGATCCGCCAGGACGTGGCGGGCTGGCGCGAGCTGCAGGCGAAGATCTGGGAGCCGCTCGGTCCCGAGCTCACGCCGGGCGGTCGTGACCGGGGCATCGGCGGCGGCACGCCGGCCTCCGATCGGGCGCCGGCGAGGCTGTCACCGATCGAGGAGCTGAACCTGCTCGGCGATTCGGTCAAGGAGCATACGGACAGCATGCGCGCGCTCGAGAAGCTGATGGCGCGGGCCGGGCGCATCCTGGTCGCGCTGCCGACGCGCTGGCCGGTTCGAGGCGCCGTGAATTCCGAGTTCGGCATGCGACAGTCGCCCTGGAGCGAGGACCGTGAGTTCCACAGCGGCCTCGACATCCGAGCCGAGCGCGGCACGACCATCTACGCGCCGGCCGCCGGCACCGTGGTGCACGCGGGCCCCGCCCAGGACTACGGGACCGCGATCGTGCTCGACCACGGCCAGGACATCCGCTCGCTCTACGGTCACCTCTCGAAGCTGAACGTGCAGCCCGGGCAGCGCGTCGTGCGCGGCACCATCATCGGCTACACCGGCAACACCGGGCGCTCGTCGGGACCCCACCTGCACTACGAGATCATGGTCAAGGGGCAGGCGGTCAACCCGCGCGCCTACCTCTGGGACTAGCTCACCCTCCCCCTCGCTGGCGTCGCTCCCCATTCACTGCCCCGGGCTGATGGTGTGGCCCGAGAGGTCTGAGAACCACAAGGCCGGACTCCGCTCTCGCGCTGCGTGATTCCACCGACGCTGGCCGCCTGCCTGGCCGGGAGGGAAATGGGTTCTCAGACCCCTCGGGCCACACCAGTCAGAGATTCGCCGACCTTGACAGACGCGTCCGCGGCTCGTGGCGGGGGCGGCGGGCCGAGCCCACGGAGAGCGCCGCCGTCACGACCGAGGGTGAGCTTGTCTCCCACCATTGCTGCTCGGCGGGGTGAGCGCGCCGCCGACGATCTACTGGACAACAACCCAACCCCCTGTGGGGGATGGGGGGTCGCGCGAACCCCGCTCGCGTCGTTCAGGCGAGCCATCGGCGTGCCGCGGACGCGTCCGTCGAGGTCGGCGAATCTCTGACGCGATCTAGGCGGTGGCGACGCCGGTGCGGACCTGGCAGGCGACCCAGTGGCCCGGCGAGACCTCCTTGAGCACCTGCTCGTTCTGCGAGCAGGACGGCACCCGCAACCCGCAGCGCGTGTGGAAGCGGCACCCCGACGGCGGATTGATGGGGCTCGGAACATCACCCTCGAGGATGATTCGCTTGCGCTTGAGCGTGGGGTCGGGAATCGGGACGGCCGAGAGCAGCGCCTCGGTGTAGGGGTGCTTCGGGTTCGTGTACAGCTCCTTGGCCGGCGCGATCTCGACGATCTTGCCCAGGTACATCACCGCCACGCGCGTCGAGATGTGCTCGACGACCGAGAGATCGTGAGCGATGAACAGGTAGGTCAGCCCGAACTGCGCCTGGAGCTCCTCCAGCAGGTTGATGATCTGGGCCTGGATCGACACGTCGAGCGCGGAGACCGGCTCGTCGGCCACGATCAACTTGGGGCTGACGGCGAGCGCCCGCGCGATGCCGATGCGCTGCCGCTGGCCACCCGAGAACTCGTGCGGGTAGCGTCGCAGATGGTCGGCCGAGAGCCCGACCGTCTCCAGCAGCTGGACCACGCGCTCCTCGCGCTCGCGCCGCGACTTGGCCAGCTTGTGGATCACCAGCGCCTCGCCGATGATCGAGCCGACGGTCATCCGCGGATTCAACGACGCGTACGGATCCTGGAAGATGATCTGCATCTCCTTCCGCAGAGCCCGCAGCGAGCGCTTGTCGAGCGTCGTCACGTTCTTGCCCTGGAAGGACACCACGCCCGAGGTCGGCTCGATCAGGCGGAGGATCGTCCGCCCCGTGGTCGACTTGCCGCAGCCCGATTCGCCGACGAGGCCGAGCGTCTCGCCGGGCAGGATGTCGAACGACACGTCGTCGACGGCGTGCACCCGGGCCACCTCGCGCGAGAGCAGGCCACCGCGGATGGGGAAGTACTTCTTGAGGTTGCTGACGCGCAGGAGCGGCTCAGCCATGGGTGGCCTCCTCTAGTACAGGAAGCAGGCCACTTTGTGGCCCGGCCGGACTTCTTTGAGGGGCGGTGTGTTCTCGAAGTGCATGGGCTTGGCCAGGGAGCAGCGCGGCGCGAAGCGGCAGCCGGGTTTCTCGGGGCCGCGCAGCGTGGGCACCGTGCCGCCGATCGGCTCGAGCTTCTGCCGCTTGGTGGCGGCGAGGTCGATGCGGGGGATCGAGCGCAGGAGCCCCTGCGTGTAGGGGTGCAGCGGCTCCTTGAACAGCTCGCCCACCGGCGCTTCCTCGACGATCTGGGCGCCGTACATGACGGCGACGCGCTGGGCGGTCTCGGCGATG
The DNA here is from genome assembly GCA_041499965.1 of Methylomirabilia bacterium. GTDB lineage: Bacteria > Methylomirabilota > Methylomirabilia > Rokubacteriales > CSP1-6 > AR5. The sequence continues at coordinate 2,664 of JBGQLG010000008.1, read as the reverse complement.
ACCCCCATGTCGTGGGTGATCAGCATGATGGCCATGTTCAGCTTGGCCTTCAGCTCGTTGAGCAGCTCGAGGATCTGGGCCTGGATCGTCACGTCGAGCGCCGTGGTGGGCTCGTCGGCGATCAGGAGGTTCGGGTTGCACGACAGCGCCATGGCGATCATGATCCGCTGCCGCATGCCGCCCGACAGCTGATGCGGGTATTCCTTCACGCGCCGCTCGGCGTTGGGGATGTGCACCAGCTTCAGCATCTCGACCGTCTTGTCCATGGCGTCGCGCCGCCCGAGCCCCTCGTGGAGGCGAATGGCCTCGGCGATCTGCTCGCCACATGTGAACACGGGGTTGAGCGAGGTCATCGGCTCCTGGAAGATCATCGAGATCTCCTTGCCGCGGATCTTGCGCATCTGGGCGGCGGGGAGCTCCAGGAGGTTGCGGCCGTTGTATATGATCTGGCCCTGCACGATGCGGCCGGGCGGCTGGGGGATCAGCCGCATGATGCTGAGCGCGGTCACGCTCTTGCCGCAGCCGGACTCGCCGACCACGCCGAGGGTCTCGCCCTTGTTGATGTAGAGATCGATGCCGTCGACGGCGCGCACGATGCCCTCGTCGGTGAAGAAGTGGGTCTTCAGCCCTTTGACTTCCAAGAGACGTTCGGCCATGGGACCTCCCCTGAGGCGATCTACCAGCGAGCGGTCAACTCCCGAAATGCGTCGACGGCCCGACGGATGTCCTCGGCGTCCACGTCCTTGTGGGTCACGCAGCGGATGGCGGTCGGACCCATCGCGTGAATCTTCACCTTGCGGGCCGCACAGCCCTTGACCAGCTCCTCGGTGGCCGCCGTGGATCGCGGGCGGTCGCCGCGGTCGACCCGGATGATCACGATGTTGGTCTGCACGCTGGCCAGGTCGACCGCCAGCCCGCGCATGGTCGCCACCGCCTCGGCCAGCGTCCGCGCGTTGGCGTGATCGTCGGCCAGGCGGTCGATCATGTGGTCCAGCGAGATCAGGCCGGCGGCGGCCACGATGCCGGCCTGCCGCATGCCCCCGCCGACCATCTTGCGCACGCGTCGCGCGCGCTCGATGAAGGCCCGGGAGCCGCAGACGACCGAGCCGATCGGCGCGCCCAGCCCCTTGGACAGGCAGAAGGTGACGGAGTCGACGGGCTGCGTGAACTCCCGCGCGTCGCGCTTGAGCGCGACGGCCGCGTTGAACAGGCGCGCGCCGTCGATGTGCACCGGCACCCCGGCGGCGTGGGCGACCGCCGCCACCGCGGCGATCTCTTCCGGGGTGCAGCAGGTGCCGCCGTGGCGGTTGTGCGTGTTCTCCAGGCAGACGAGCCCGGTGGGCGGGACGTGGATGTTGGCGGGCCGCAGCGACTCCTGCACCTGCTCGGGGGTGAGGAAGCCGCGCTCGGTCTTCACCGGGCGCATCTGGACGTGCCCGACGACGGTGCCACCGGCGACCTCGTTGTTGTAGATGTGCGAGTCGAGGTCGAGCATGACCTCCTGACCGGCCTGGGTGTGCGCCACCACCGAGACCAGGTTGCCCATGGTGCCGGAGGTCACGAACAGGCCGGCCTCCTTGCCCAGCCGGGCCGCCGCCGTGGCCTCCAGGCGCTGGACGGTGGGATCCTCGCCCCACACGTCGTCGCCGACCTCGGCGTGCGCCATGGCCTCGCGCATCTCGGGGGTCGGGAGCGTCAGCGTGTCGGAGCGGAGGTCGACGATGTCGTGCACGGGATCTCTCCTACCGTTGGGCGCGGTCCAGGCCGTCGGTCATGGCCCGGCGCAGTCGCTGCACGGCCCGCTTGCCCCACTCGCTGAATCCATAGTCGTTGGCCAGCTGCCGGAGCAAGTCCATCGCCTCCTGGTTCTTGCCCTCGACGAAGTTGACCTCGGCCAGGGTGTAGAGCGCCTCCGGGATCACGAGCGTCCGCGGGTACTCCTTGATGACGAACTCCAGGCGCTGGCGGGCGGCGCTGGGATTGCCCTGGGCGAAGTAGTAGGTGGCGACCCACACTTCCTTCTGGGCCAGGTGGCCGCGACAGATGTCGATCTTGGCCAGCGCGTCGGTCGCGTAGCGGCTGTCCGGGTACTCCTTGACGAGCTTCTTGAACTGCTCGTTCGCCTTGACGGTGAGGCCCTGGTCCTGCTCGACCGGCTTGAGCTGATCGTAGTAGCTCATGGCCAGGCGGTACTGCACGAGGTCGGCGATCTGGTGGCGCGGGTAGAAGGAGAGGAAGGTGTCGAACTCCTTGACCGCCTTGTCGAACTCCCCCTCGCGGTAGAAGGCCTCGCCGATCAGAAAGCGCGCTCGCGGGGCCCAGGAGGTGTTCGGGTGCCGCTCGACGATCTTCCGGAAGGCCTCGCGCGCCTCGATGTAGCGCCGGCGCTCCAGCTCCGACTCGCCCTGCGAGTACAGCTCGTCGGGGGGCAGGATCGGGGTCGGCGCCGGGCGCATCCAGGCGCAGCCGCCGGAGGCCAGCAGCAGGGCGGCGAGGAGGAATCGGGTCAGGGAAACGGGGAGATTCTGCATGGAAAAATTGGCCCATACATATAACACAGTCGGGGTTTCCCCGATAGCGATGGTGCCGCCCGGGCACGGCGCCGGGTCCGGGCGTATCATCGGCCCCATGTTTCCCACCATGCTCCGTGTCCGCCAGACCTTC
>JBGQLG010000007.1:0-72467 GCA_041499965.1 Methylomirabilia bacterium | reverse complement strand
GAGGCCGATGACGTCGTTGGCCCAGCCCCGCAGCTCGACGCCGGCGACGGCCGGCGCATCGCAGAGCACCACGGTGACGCCGGTGAGGGCGACGGCGTCGGTGGCGTGGCCCACGCGAATTCCCGGCACGTCGGTGATCATTGTAGCGAGTGGCGCGTGGTCGGGTAGAGGCGTGGGTGGGCTGGCCTGGGCACTCGTGGCTCCGTGCGCTTCGGTCGTTGGTTGCCTCCCGGGTGTCGGCTACTTTGCTCCCGGGTTGTTGGTTCACACATTCCCGGCGCCTGGCTTGCGGCTGACGTCGGCGGCGGCGACGCGGCCGAGGGCGACCTCGGCGGCCACGTCGAGGCCGCGCTGGGCGAGGGCGCGCAGGAAGGGCTGGTGGCGGGCCTCGCGCGTCTCGTCGATCAGCGAGGCGGCGGCGGCCTCGGCCAGCGCGGCCGGCTCCGGCCGGCCGGTCGCGGCGAAGATGAACGCCATGGCCATGAGTCGGCGTGCCCACCGGCGCCGGACGTCGGCGCCGAGCTCGCGCTCGACGACGCGCGAGACGAGCGCCTCCTCGCGCTCGGCCTTGATCTGGTCGCTGACGACGAGCTTGCTCTCGCGGGCCTGCAGCAGGTCGAGCGCATCGGCCTGGACGGCCTCGGGATCGAGGAACCAGCCGGCCAGCTCCGGCAGCTCCAGCAGCTCGACGGCGCGCGCGGCCAGCGCCCCATCGACGGCGAGCTCTGGCCACGGCGCCGGCTCGGTCGGCGTGAAGAGGCGCTCCCACCGCCCGAACGCGGTCGGCGGCGTGGTGCCGTGCGCGCCGTGCAGCGCCAGCGCCTCGCCCACCACGGCCAGCGCTCGCGCCGGCTCGACCTCCACCCACGGCAGCTTCTGCGAGGCGCGCAGCGCGGCCAGCTCGGCCTCCAGCCGCTTCTTGGTGATCTCGCCGCCGGCGACGTCCATCACGCCGGCCTCGTCATTGACGATGAGCGAGCACAGCGCCTGCCCGCTGAAGGCGCCGTCGAACAGCAGCCACACCGCGCACGAGCCGCTGCCGTCCACGCCGCTCAGCCACGCCCGGGCCGCGCGCTCCGGCCGGCGCTCGACGACCGGCTTGGGGGCCGGCCGCGGTGCGGCCTGGACGCCCCGCTGGGCGAGGCGATAGATCGCCACGCGCGCCGCCCGGCGCACGGTGCGGTCGGTACGCTCCGAGGTCAGCGCGTCCAGCACGGGCAGCGCGGCGGCGCCGTGGGCGTCGGCGAACGCGCGCAGCGCGTCGTCCACCGCGGCGGCGGGGAGCGCGGCCAGCGGCGCGGCCTCGAGCCGCGCGGGATCGGCCAGTGCGGCATCGAGCGCGCGGCGGGCGGCGTCGGGCTCAGCGTTCACACGCACCCGGATTACTGCCAGCCCAGCCGAAAGAAGGGATGGGCGGGCGCGTCGTGGAAGTGCACGCGGCGCGCGTAGTCCAGCGCCCACGCGTAGTGCTCGAACCGCTCGGCCAGCCGCGCGTACAGCGGTGCGGCGTCGCGCTCGGGCGGCCGGCTGGTGGCGCGGCCGTGCTCGGAGACGAAGCGGTACGCACGCCGGCCCTGGCTGACGTAGTAGTCGGTCGAGGCCAGACGCTGGACACGCTCCCGGAAGACACCGGTCATGAACAGCGTGTAGTCGCCGATGTGACGCCGGACCGACAGCTCCCGCTCGGGTCCGAAGTGCGCCGCGCGGTCGTCCCAGGCCGCCTGGGCCTCGAGCAGCAGATCGACCACGCGCTCCAGTCGCGGCATCGTCACGCCGGCGGGGAAGAGGTGCTCGGTGCGGGCAAAGCGCGTGAGCAGGTCGGCGAGGTAGCCGACCACCGGCTCGTCACGCATGGCCAGATCGCGAAAGCTCGCCTGGACCGCGCGATCGAAGAACCGCCGAAGCTCCACGCGCGCAGCATAGCAAATTCGTGCTGGGGTAGAATTCCCCTCTATGGACGTGCTGCCCGCCCGTGCTGTGGAGGCCCCCCCCGCCCGCCTGCCCTGGCTCCTCGTCGGAGCGAGCGTCCTGCTCGCTCTGCTCCTGGCCTACACGCTGTTCGGCGGCTACCTGCCGGCCAAGCGCCGCGCGGCTAGCCTGGAGCGCGAGCTGCGGGCGCTCTATGCGCGCGAGGCCGAGCTGCAGACCAAGGTCGTGCAGACCGAGCAGCGCCCCTGGCTGCGCGACCAGCAGCTCATCGCGGTGACCGCCGAGCGCGACGCGCTGGCCCGCCGCCTGGAGGACGTCGAGCGTCAGCTCGCGGTCGCGCGCGGCCTGCGGCGCTGAGCGCCAGCCCCGGGAGGTCGAGCGGTCCGGATCGCCCCCCGGTTGCCCAGTTCGGCGACTTCGATGCAGCCCACCGGTCGCGGCCCGTGGCCGGAACGCCCACGACCGGGTCGCAGACCCCCGAAAAACCGGCGCGCGGCGCCGCTGGGCTCGCTCGCTCAAGTCATGGCAGGGCCGTTGCTCCCGAGGGTCTGCATGCCCGGCTTCCTCATCCTCACGACCGCCGACCTGCCGGAGGCGTACTTCCTCGCGGCCTCTCTGGAATCGCGGGGCCAACGCCTCGCCATGGTGAACATCGTCGCGCGCCCGGTGAGCACCCAGCTCGGGGTCCTGGCGCGCTTGAGGCGCAACCGCGGGACGGCCTATCTCGCCGACCTGCTCCTGGCTCGCGCCATGGACGTGATCCGGGCGCCGGCCCGGCGGCGAAACGCCCAGCAGGGGGTGACCTCGTTCCCCGAGGTCGATGCGCGCCTCATGCAGCACGTGCGCCGGCACCAGCCGTTCCTGGACTGTCGCGATCCCCACGACGCCCACGTGCTCGACTTCATCCGCGAGTTCGATCCGGACTATCTGCTGCTCGCGGGAGCGCCCATCCTGCGCCCGAGCGTCTACGGCCTCGCCCGGCGCGCCACGCTCAATCGCCACCTCGGGCTCGTCCCCGAGTTCCGCGGATCGGACTGCGCCATCTGGGCGTTCGCCCTGGACCGGCCGGAGTGCGCGGGCTACTCGATCCACCTGGTCAGCCAGCGGGTCGATGGCGGTGACGTCATCGTGCGCCAGCCCGTTCCGGTATGGGGCGAGCCCTCGCTGGCGCGCTACCTGGGGCGGCTGCAGCGCGAGGCGTCGGACGGCTTTGTCGAGGTCATCGACCACGTCCTCGAGGGCGCCCCACTGACGCCGATGCCCCAGCCCGGCACGGGCCGATACTTCCCGCCCGCCGGCTGGTCCATCCGCCGCCAAGCCGAGCGCAACTTTGCCCGACGCGCTGTCCGCGGCGCCGCCTAGCCGATCGGCGAAAACCACGCAGGCTGCTCAAAAAGGTCCAGATGCGAGGCGGCGCCCGACAGCCGCACGCGAGGCGTACTCCCTGTACGTCGAGCGTGCGGCCGAGGGCGCCAACGAAGCAGATGGGCCTTTTTCAGCAGCCTGCCTTCGTGCTGGGAGGGGCGCCACTGAGGCGGGCGAGGACGTCGAAGACGATCGCGAAGTCGTAGTCGCCGAGCCCGAGGCCGCGGGCCGCCGTCATCCACTCCTGCGCGACGGAGGTCAGCGGCAGCGGCACGCCGGACGCGCGGCCCGCGTCGAGGGCGAGCTGCAGGTCTTTCTGGATCATCGCCACCTTGAACCAGGCGTCGGTCGGCATCTGCCCGAGCACGAACGGACCGCGGTACTTCACCATCGGCGAGGCGATCACCGACTTGAGCAACGCCTCGACCGCGCGCTCGCGCGCGATGCCGGCCTTCTCGGCGAGCAGGACGGCCTCGCTGAAGGCCAGCATCTGCACGGCCAGGCCGAGGTTCGTGGCGACCTTCATCGTCTTGGCGAGGCCGAGCGGGCCGACGTGCGTCACGGCGGTCCCCATGGCCAGCAGCCACGGCCGCACGCGCTCCAGGGCCGCCGGATCGCCGCCGACGACGAACGAGGCCTGGCCCTGCTCGACGGTGATGGTGCTGCCGGAGACCGGGACGTCGAGCAGCGCCGCGCCGCGCGCCGTCACCGGCGCGGCCAGCTCGCGCACCACCGCCGGGCTCACCGTGCTCATCTCGACCAGGACCGCCCCCGGGCCGAGCCCGGCGACGACGCCGTCGGCGCCGAGCGCCACCGCGCGCAGCGCCGCGTCGTCGGTGACCATGGTGAAGACGGCCTCGGCCCCCTCGGCGGCGGCCCGCGGAGACTTCGCCAGCGTCAGGCCGGCGGCGACGAGGTCGCGCGCCTTGTTGGCCGTGCGGTTCCAGCCGGTGACGTGATGGCCGGCGGCCAGCAACCGCCGCGCGAGCCGGCTGCCCATGGCCCCGAGACCCACGAAGGCCAGGCGGCCGGCGGTCGCGCTCACTCGTCCGCCACCGCGATGGCGCTGATCTCCAGCTTGCACCGCGCGTGGGTGGCCAGGCGCGAGACCTCCACCGTGGTGGTGGTTGGCAGGTGGCCGCCCAGATACTCGGCCCACACGCGATTGAGATCGTCCTGCTCGCTGACGTCGGTGAGGAAGCGCGTGGCCGAGACGAGATCGGCCATCGTGCAGCCGGCGGCCTCGAGCGTCTTCCTCAGATTTTCCATCGTGAGCACGGCCTGCTCGCGCATCGTGGTTGGCAGGTCGAACTCCTCCTCGCGATGCGGGTGGCTGTGGTAGACGGCGGCCGCCGTCACGCCGGAGAGGAAGACCAGCTTGCCCCGCCGCACCACGAGGCCGGGCGCGTAGGGCATGACGACGTCTGTCCGGCGGTCGGCGTGGTGCACGGGCACGATGTCCTTGCTCACGCAGGGGTCCTCAGGCGTCGCCCAGCGCGGCCAGCAGGCGCTCGTTGGTCGCGCGGGTGCCGATCGCGATGCGCAGGTGATCGGGGAAGCCGACGGCGGTGCCGTCGCGTACCACCAGCCCCGCCCGGAGCAGGCGCTCGCGGACGGCGGCGACGCCGGGGACCTTGACGAGGAAGAAGTTGGCCTGCGAGGCCGGGAAGGTGAAGCCGCGCCGGGCCAGCTCGTGCGAGAGGAACGCGCGCTCCTGCAGCACCAGGCGCCGCGTGCGCTCCCAGTGCTCGGCGTCGTCCAGCGCGGCCAGCGCCGCCGCCTGGCCGAGGCGGTTGACGTTGAAGGGGGCCCGCACCCGGTTGAACCGGTCGATGGCCTCCAGGCTGCCGACCGCGTAGCCCACCCGCAGGCCGGCGAGCGCGGCGATCTTCGAGAACGTGCGCAGCACGAGCAGGCGCGGGAAGCGGGCCAGCAGCGAGACACCGTCCGGATACTCGGGATCGTCGCAGAAATCGCGATACGCTTCGTCGAGGACGACCAGCGGCGCATCGGGCGCGAGCGCCTCCAGCAGCCGCAGCAGGGGCGCGCGGCGGATGATGGTCGTGGCCGGGTTGTGGGGTGAGCACAGGATCACGGCCTTGGTGCGCGGCGTCACCCGGCTGAGCACGTCGTCCAGGTCGGTCTCGTAGCCGGCCAGCGGGCTCTCGCGGACCCGGGCGCCGGCCAGCGTGGCTCCCGTGGCGTACGGCTCGAACGACGGGGTCGGGACCACGACCTCGTCGCCGGGATCGAAGGCGGCGAGCGCGATCAGGCCGATCAGCTCGTCGGCGCCGTTGCCGACCACGATCTGGGTTGGCGCGACGCCGAGCCGCCGGCCCAGGGCCTCGCGCAGCGCCAGGCTGCCTCCGTCCGGGTAGAGATGGACACGCGCGGCCTCCCGGCGGATCACCTCCACCACGCGGGGCGAGGGCCCGAGCGGGCTCTCGTTGGCGGACAAGCGCACCAGCTCGGCCACTCCCAGCTCGGCCGTCAGCACCTCGAGGGGCTTGCCGGCATCGTAGGGCGTGATCGTCTCGACCACCGGACGCCACAGGCGTCGCACCGCTGGCATGCCTCCGCTCTTCGGCCCGCGCGCCGGACCGAGACCTGACTCTATGCCCGAGCCCCGGCCGGTTCAAGCGGCCCCCGGCCACCGCACCCGTCCGGGGACCTCGTTTGACACTCTTGTTGACCGGCTGTTACGCTCGATCCGTCATGTCGCCCGAGTTGTACCGCCGCGCCCGGCGCGCCGAGGCGGGAGCCGAACGTGCCGAGGACCGGCGCCGCCTCCGGCTCGAATTCTTCCGCAGCACCCTCGCCGAGGGAATGGACGCCCTCAAGGCCATGCACGTCGAGGGGGCGTCGGGTGAGGAATCCGTCCGCGCGCACGCCCGCCTCATCGACGGCGTGGTGCAGACGCTCACCCGGCTCATCGTGGCCGATACCCGCGGGGCCGGGCTGACGCCGGTCCCGCTGGTGGTGGTCGCGCTGGGCGGCTACGGGCGCGGCGAGCTGCACCCCTCGTCGGACATCGACCTCATGGTGGTCTACGAGGGCGAGCTGTTGCCGTTCGTGCAGCGGGTCATGCAGGAGCTGCTCTACACGCTCTGGGACCTCGGCCTGCAGGTGGGCCACAGCCTGCGCTCGCTGGAAGACTGCGTGGCCATGGCGCGCACCGACTTCCCCAGCCGCACCTCGATGCAGGAGGCGCGGCTGATCGAGGGCGACCGCCGACTGTTCACGCGGTTTCGCCGCATCCTGCGCGACCACGTGTACCGTCAGGACTTCGGTGAGTTCCTCACGATGACGCTGGCCGAGCGCGAGCAGCGCTACCGCAAGTTCGGCGCCTCGCCCTACATCGGCGAGCCCAACGTCAAGGAGTCGGCCGGCGGCCTGCGCGACATGCACACGGCGATGTGGCTGGGCGCGGCCAAGTTCGGCGCCCGCACCCTGCGCGAGCTGGCCGACAAGGGACTCATCTCGGCGCGCGAGCAGGCGGGCGCCGACGCCGCGCTCACCTTCCTGTGGCGCACGCGCAACGAGCTGCACTTCTTCTCCGGCCACAAGAACGACGTGCTGACGCGCGACCTGCAGCCGAAGATCGCCCAGAACCTCGGCTACACGGACGACGGTGACACCCTCGGCGTCGAGCGCTTCATGCGCGAGTACTACCTGCACGCCCGCCGGATCCACCGCATGAGCCGCCGGCTGATCGCGCGCTGCCAGGAGACGCTGTCGCGCCGGGGCTCGGCCGAGCGCCGCCAGCGCCAGCAGGCCCTGGCCGACGGCCTCGTGTTCTACGACGGACGCCTGCACCTGGCCGACCGCAACCCCGACGCGCTGCGCGGCGACCCGGTGCGCCTCATGCGGGTCTTCTGGCACCTGCACCGGCTCGGCTGCGACCTCGCGCCCGACCTGGAGCGCGCCCTCGAGGACTCGATCGACGTGATCGACGACGGGGTGCGGGCGGCGTCGTCGGTGCGGGACGTCTTTCTCGACATCTGCCGCTCGTGGGGGCGGGTGGCGCTGACGCTGTCGGAGATGCACGAGCTGGGCGTGCTGGGCCGCTACCTGCCGGAGTTCGGCGCGCTGACCTGCCTGGTGCAGTACGACGTCTATCACAAGTTCTCGGCCGACCAGCACTCGCTACTGGCCGTCGAGCACCTGGAGGCGCTGGCTCCCGGCCAGTCGGCCGATTCCGAGGGCGCCGCCCAGGTGTTCAACGAGGTGGAGAAGCCGGGCCTCCTGATGCTGGGCATGCTGCTGCACGACATCGGCAAGGCCAAGGGCCACGGCCACGTGGCCAAGGGCATCCCGCTCATCCAGGGCCTCACGCGGCGGCTGGGCCTGGCGCCGGAGGACGGCGCGCTGGTGGAGTTCCTGGTCGCCCACCACCTGACCATGTCGCACATCGCCCAGCGCCGGGACATCGACGATCCCCGGACGATCGGCGACTTCGCGACCACCGTGGGCGATCCCCAACGGCTGCGCATGCTATATCTATTAACCTTCGCCGACATGCGCGCGGTCGGGCCCGGCGTGCTGACCGGCTGGCAGGCGGCCATCCTGCACGAGCTGTACACGCGCACGCTGGCCCGCCTGACCGGCGGCCACGAGGAGAAGCCCAACCGCACGCGGTTCGCCGAGCGGCTGCAGGCCATCGTCGGGGACGACGTCCCCCTGCAGGCGGTGAAGGCGCACGTGGCGATGGTGGGTGACCGCTACCTGACCAACACCAGCGTGCAGCGCATGGCCGCGCACCTGCGGCTCATCGCCCAGCTCGACTCGACACCCGTCGCCACCGAGCTGTTCCACCATCCCGACCTCGGCTCCTCGGCGCTGGTGGTGGTGACCCGCGACGTGCCCGGGTTGTTCGCGCTCATCGCCGGCACGCTGGCGGCGCACGGCGTGAACATCATCTCGGCTCAGATCGCCACGCGCGCCGACGGCGTGGCCATCGACACCTTCCAGGTCAACGATCCGGCCGGCGAGGCCGTCACCTCGGCCACCCAGTGGAACCGGCTGCTCGACGCGCTGCGCTCGGTCCTGGTGCGCGAGCAATCGGTGGAAGCGCTGCTCGAGCGGAGGCAGCGGGCGGTGCGGGCCGGCGCCGATGGGCTCGTGCGACCGAAGATCGCGATCGACAACCGCCTGTCCGACACCGACACCGTCGTCGAGGTCAAGTGTCCCGACCGCCTGGGCCTGCTCTACCTCATCACCCGGACGCTCTCGGCCCAGGGCCTCGACATCGCCAGTGCCCGCATCGCCACCGAGATCGATCAGGCGCTCGACACCTTTTACGTACACGACCGCGAGGGCCGCAAGCTCGACGAGCCGGCGGCGACCGAGCGCCTCCGCGAGGCCCTCGAGACGGCGCTGACGCAGCGGACCTGATGCTGGGCCGGTATCGCGAGACCGTTCGGCTGTGGAGCGATCCGGTGGGTCGCGGGCTGTTCCGGCTCAAGCTGCGCCCCAACCACCTCACGGTCATCGGTCTGGTCGTCAGCTTCTTCGCCGCGGCCGGGTTCATCACCGGCCAGGTCCGCTGGGCCGGCTGCCTGCTGGCGCTGGCCGGGCTGTGCGACCTGCTGGACGGCGCGCTGGCCCGGGTCTCGGGACAGGCGACGGCATTCGGGGCGTTCCTCGACTCGGTCATCGACCGCTACTCCGACCTCATCGTGCTGCTCGGCATCGTCGTGCTCTTCGCGCGCACGCCCCACGTGCGGGGCGTCCTGGTGGCGATGGCGGGGCTGGTGGGCTCGGTGATGGTCAGCTACACGAAGGCCCGCGCGGAGTCGATCGGCGTCGACTGTAACGTCGGCTTCATGGAGCGGCCCGAGCGGATGATCTGCCTGGTGGCCGGCGCCGTCCTCGGCCTGCTGGAGCCGGCGCTGTGGGTGCTGGCGGTCCTGTCCAACCTCACCGCGCTGCAGCGCATCGTGTTCACGCGCCGGGTGATCGAGTCCGGCATTCTACGAGCGGGGCTGCTGGCGCTGCTGCTGCTGCCGGTCTCGGCGGGCGCCGACGAGCCGGCGCGGCCCCTCCGGTTGCCCGCGCCCGAGACCGAGTGGGCGTGGGCGCGGGCGATCGCGGCGTTCCAGCAGGGCGACCCGGCCCCGGTCGTCGTCGAGTTGGGCGAGGCCGCGCTGCGCAGCCCCATCGGCGATCACCTCCGGCTGATCCTGGCCGACGCGCAGGCGCGCCGCGGCGACCTCGCCGCGGCCCGGGCGACGGCGATGGGCCTGGCCGAGCGTCACGCCGACAGCCGGCTGGCGCCGCGGGCCCTGCTGATGGGCGCCACGTTGGCCGCCCGGGCCGGGGAAGAAGCGGGCGTGCAAGCCGCGCTCGCGCGGCTGATCGACGGCTATCCAGAGGCGCGCGAGGTGCCGGAGGCGCTGTACCTGCTGGGCCAGTCGGCCGAGGCGCGCGGCCAGCGCGACGACGCTGCCCACGCCTATCGCGAGCTGATGGTGCTGGCGCCGACCACGGGCTGGGCCGAGGGCGCGACCGACCGGCTCGCGGTGTTGGCGGCCTCCGGTGTGACGGTCCCGGCGCTGACGCTCGCCCAGCGGGTCGACCGCGCGGAGCGCCTGCTCCGCGGCGGCGTGCCCAAGACCGCCGCCGACGAGGCCGAGCGGATCGTCGGCGAGGCGCGAGATCCCTCCATCATCGTGCGCGCGTTGCGCGTCGTCGCCGACGGAGCGCAGCGTCTGGGCCGCTACGAGGCGGCGGCGAAGGCGCTCGGTCTGGCGGCCACGCGGGTCGCTCCGGAGCGGCAGGCGGCGCTGCGGCTGGAGGAGGCGCGGCTGCTGCTGCGCGCCGGCCAGCGAGACCGCGCGTTCGAGCTCCTGGCCCGCGTCGCCGCCTCCGGCGCCGACGCCGACGCGGCCGAGGCGCTGTGGATCCGGGCGCGCGCGCTGGAGGACGCCCAGCGTCCGGCCGAGGCGACCGTGGTCTATCGCACGCTGGCCACGCGCTATCCCAAGCGCGAGGTCGCGGGCGCCGCGCTGTGGCGGCTCGGCTGGGGCGCGTATCTGAAGGGCGATCCGCGCGAGGCGGCCCAGCACTGGGGGCGGCTGATGGACACCGGCAACCGCGCGTACCGGCTGCCCGCGCTCTACTGGCGCGCGCGGGCCACCGACGAGGGGCGCACCCGGGCGGCGGCGGCGGCGCTCTACGCGCAAGTCATCAGCGAGGCGCCACGCAGCTACTACGGGCTGCTGGCGCTGGCGCGGGCAGGCGGCGCCCCCGTCGGCGCCGCGCCGTCCTCGGCGATCACGCTGCCGGCCGATCCGACCGACGCCGTGGCCAACGATCCGGGCTTCGCCCGCGTCGACCTGCTGCGGCGCATCGGGCTCGTCGAGAGCGCGCTGGAGGAGCTGGAGGACGTGGTCGAGCGGGCCACCGGCGACACGGTCCGGCTGTACGGCTTCTCGAGCGCGTACGTGCGCGACGAGCGGTACCACATGGCCCTGCGGATCTTCCGCCGCCACTTCAGCGCCCTGGCCGTCAGCGGCGACCCGGCCCTGCCCCGAGCGTTCTGGGAGATGCTCTACCCGTTCGGCTGGCGCAGCGACCTGGTGGCGGCTGCCCAGCGGGCCGGTCTCGATCCCTACCTGGTCGCCGCCGTGGTGCGCGAGGAGTCGTCGTACTATCCGCGCGCGCTCTCGCGGGCCGGCGCCCGCGGCCTCATGCAGCTCATGCCGGCCACCGCGCGGCCGATGGCCGAGCACCGCGGCCTGGCCTTTGCGGGCGGCGAGCTGCTCGACGATCCGGGCGCCAACCTCGAGATCGGCACCGCGTTCCTCGCCGGCCTCGTGCAGGAGTTCAAGGATCCGCGGCTGGCGGTGGCCGCGTACAACGCCGGCCCGTCCCGGGTGCGGCAATGGTGGCAGGCGCGGCGCACCAGCGATCTCGAGGCGTGGGTCGAGCAGATCCCGTTCGACGAGACGCGCCAGTACGTCAAGCGCGTGATGTTCTCGTGGGAGGAGTACCGGCGCGTGTACGGGGGCGGGCCGGAGAGCGCCAGCGTCGGTACGACGCGGCCGGCGACCGACTAGGCTTAGTCGGCGTCCTCCCGGTACGTGCCGGGGATCGGCGTGAAGGCGCGGGGGACGCTGCCGGCGGCGCTGGCGTGCGTGCAGTCGAAGGTGATGGCGAGACTGCCGCCCCCAGCTGCCTCGATTCGGGTCGCCGCCGCGTCCCGCACGTTGAGCGCCACCGCCAGCCCATCGAGGCGACTCTCGCCGGTGGCCGTGTAGGTGAGGCCGCCGACTGCATAGAGCACGCCCTGGACGTTGACGCCTCCCGTGATGTCGAGTGATCCGTTGACGACGATCCATCCGCGGAACACTCCGCCCCGCGCGATGAGCGCGCCGGCGTCGAGCCGGGCCCCGGCCAGGGTGGTGACCGGTGGGCCGTCGTCGGCGACGTTCACGCCATCGCTGGTGTCGACGAAGACGACGCCGTCGGGCAGGGGAGTCGCGGCGTCGAACACGATGCGGCCACCCCACGTCCTGCTGCCGTCGGACGTCGTACCGCCGCGGGGGAAGCCGGGTCCGTAGTACGTCCCGTTCCGCCAGGCGAGCGTCTTCAACGCATCGAGGGCGGCCTGAGACAGCGTCACGCCCTCGAAGCCTGCGGCCGGCTGGTGCTGAGCGCTGGGACCGGCGCCACCGGACAGCGTCACCGGGCCGGTGAGGGTGGTGGCGTCGCGACTGAAGGCTCCGTACTTGGTGTCGTCGCCGCAGTTCGGATCGGGGTTGCGCCCCTCGACGGCGACGGGACCGATGACGTCCAGCGCACCCCGTACGCACAGCGCACAGGGGGTGCGCAGGGCGAGCCGCGGGATGACGACGACGTCCACGCTGACCTGCCGGTGAGCCCTCGGCCGTGCGTCGGTCGGGCTGTTGGTGGGCACCCAGCCCACCGCGACGATCGTGCGCCGGTTCGGATCGCCTCCGGAGGGATTCGTGATCTTGACCGTGAAGCCGCCCGCCGCCAGCGAAACGAACGTCCGGCCGTCGAACGGCGCGGCCGCCGTATCGCCGGGCAGGGGTGCGGGCACACCTCCGGGGCCGGCTGGATTCGCCAGCGCCCAGAGCGCGAGCTCGAGCCCGCTTTCGGCCAGGGTACGCGCCTGGCTGCCGCGCAGGTGATTGGCGGCGATGATGGGCTCGGTCTGGGACAGCGAGGCGAAGGCCAGCATCAGCGTGGTGAGCAGCGCCAGCGTGAAGAGCGCCATCGGCAAGGCCACGCCGCGCTGGTCGAGGAGCCCCGGGCTCGACATCGTGGCAAACGAGGTGAGCATCCGGGATGCCGGATGCGAAGCGTACTGGGGCGGGTAGTTGCGCGACGAAGGGGTGCGAGGGCTGCCTACCCGGCAGGGCAGGCTGCCCTCGCGGTGGATCTAGTCTCCGGGAGGGGTGAAGTCCCTGGCGACCGAGGCGTTGCCATCGGTCAGATCGAGTGTGGTGTCCTTCTCGGCCGGCACGACGACCTTCAGGTCCCACATCGCGGTGCCGCCAACCTCGGCCAGCAGCCGGTACGCACCCGGGGGAACGTTCGTGAACTCGTAACCCTTGCCGATCTTGAAGTCCGGGCGCGCCATCCGGACCTCGCGCGTCTCGACCTCGTCGCCGATGAGGCTCACGTTGACGCGGACCATCTTGGTGCGCGGCTCGATGTCGCCCCACGCGATCTTGCCGAGCACGTGCCCCTTCTTGGGATCCGGTGCGAGCGGCGTCGTCGCCGAGGGCGCGGCAGCGGTCGCCGACGGTTCGGCGCCCTCCAGCTCCCGGGCGCCGGCCAGCCACTCCCGCGCGGCGTTGACCTCGGCCGAGCCGGGCGTGCCGTGCTGCAGGACGAATCGGAAATGGTCGACGGTTTCCTCGCGGCGGTTCGTGTTGGACAGCGCCACGGCCAGCCCGAATCGGATCGGGACGTCGTTGGGCGACTGGTTGAGCGCGGCCTGGTACTTGACCGCGGCCTGCTCGTACTGCCGCTGCTTGAGCAGCTCGTCACCTTCAGCCTTGAGCCTGGAGGTCAGCGAGCCGACGATCTCGACCGAAGCCGCCGGTGCCAGCGCGGGGGCGCGCTGGCAGCCGGCGAGGGTGACACCGAGCAATCCGGCGAGGAGGAGGAATCGCACCGACTACAGCTCCCGCCAGTTGGTGATCGTGTGGGTGCCCTTGGCGAGCTGGACCATGTCGAGATTTTGCTTGCTGTTGTGGATCGTGAGCCCGAGCGCCGAGCCGTGCAGGTAGAACTCGAAGTAGCCGTTGGATTCGCCCGGCTGCGTCTCGTTCGCCACCATCGCGCCCCGGATGGTCGTACTGCTGCCCGACATGAAGCCGGCACCCACGTAGCTGCCGGTGACGATGACGACGCCGTCCCAGGTGAAGTTGCCCAGGTTCTTGAGGTCGCCGTCCTCGATGACCAGGATGCCGGCGCCCTTGATACCGCTGTTCATCTGCAGGCCCGTGAACAGCGAGGTGGGGTCGGGGTCACCCTTGAAGTAGACGAGCTTGGGATTGGTGCGGGTGCCGAGATCGAGCGTGGTCACGGGCGGGGCGTTCGCGCCGCTGCAGCCGTTGCTCACCGTGACCTGGTTGGTCGGGGTCGAGGTGCCCGTGATCTGCATCGGGCAGGCCTGGGTCGATTGCAGAATCGTCGTACCGGCATAGTTCCTGACCGAGTTGAGATACGAGGCCAGCTTCGTGGAGTCCAGCGAGTCATCGGGAGCGATGGTCTGGGTCCCCGTGCTGTACGAGGTGATGCTGCCGCCCTGCTGGCGCCCCTTGATATCCGCAAGCTTCGTCGCGTCACCGCTCACCGCGTTCTCGATGTTGGTCTCGAAGGCCGTGTTGATATTGGTCTGGGTGCCACTGTGCGAGGCGATGCCGAACTTGTTGGGGTGCGCCGCGTTGGCTCCGGTGAGGCTCCAGTTGCCCGCCGTGTCACAGTTGCTGGCGCAGCCGTAGTCACGCCCGTCGATGTCGAAGGTCCCGGTGTTGATGAACGTGTCCGACTGCGCGCCCGGCAGGTTCACCGCGCCGGGGAACGGCGGCAGCTGCGCGCGGCGCACGACCACCTCGATCGTCTTGGTGGCACCGTTGAACGTCCCGGTCGAGCGCATGATCAGGATCCCGTTGCAGTCGGCCGTGACCGTTTCGGCGGCGGGCGGCGAGCACGGCCCCAGCGACGCCGGGTTCACGCCAGTCAGCGCCTGGTCAGAGGCCAGATAGTCGTTGCGGACGACGACGTTGTAGGTGCCGGCGAAGGTCGCCTCGGCCGACGAGCCGCCCGACGTCACGCCGTTGAGCGTGGCATTGGCGATCAGCGCGACCCAGGGGACGCTGGAGTTGGCGCTGCTGACGGCGGTGCTGAGCGCGGGGTTGTTGACCAGCGTATTGAATCCGACCTCGATGCCGGCCTCGGCCAGGTACCGGGCCCGCGACGTGTCGGCGATGTTCTTCGAGATCTGCGGTTCCAGCGCGCTGACGGAGAGGAACGCGAGCAGCAGTCCCGTCAGGGCCAGTAGCATCATCAGCGACAGCACCAGGGCCACGCCGCGTTCATTGCCGAGAAGTGTTCGCCAGTTTCGCATTGATCGTCCTCCGCTACTGCGCTCGGTTGCGCAGGCGCACCGAGTCTGTCATCGCCACTTGGACGCGACCGGCCGCATAGGCCGTGGGCTGCACCAGAGGCTGTCCGACTGCGCTGATCACGATGGTCCGGATGTTGGCCGGGGTCGCCGTGACGACACCGTTCGCATCCAGGTAGGTGAACGTGATGGAGGCGAGGTTCGAGACCACCACGACGGGGGCGCCGTCGATTCCGGTCTCCTGCCGCCGGAGATTGCCGCCAACGACCGAGTAGGTGATCTGCTCACCGCGGTTGACGGTGGTGGTGAGGCTGCTGGTGCCCGACATCACGGTCTGCGTGACGGTGCCGCTGGTCGCGATACCCGTGGTGCCGTCCCAGTTGCCGTTCCAGTCGTTTTGCAGAATGAACCCAGTCGCGGTCGGACTGATGACGGCCGGGAAGTCGGCGGCCGCTGCCCCGAGGTTCGCGCACGTCGGGCAATAGCCGGCCTCGCGGATCTCGTTGGTCACCCGCAGCAGGGCCAGGCGGAGTGCTTGCTGCGCCTCGACCTGGTTGGTGCCCGTCAGATAGCTCTCCTGCCCGGTCTGGAGGATCGAGAACAGCCCGGCCATCACGACGCCGATCATGGCGCAGGCCACGAGGAGCTCGGTCAGGGTGAAGCCGCCCTGGTTGCTGAATATTCGCGTCCTCATGTCAGCTCCTCGGAGCCACGACGGCATAGACGTCAACCGTGCGGGTCTGGCTCACGTCGCCCCGTGTCGTCACCGGCCGATAGGTCACGGTGACGCGGATCCGCTTGCAGACCAGGGCCGGCGCCGAGTTGTCGCACCCAGTGCCTCCCGGGTTGTCGACGATCGACGTCACGCGTGTGTAGGACGCCGTGCCGGTGATGGCGGTGGCCTGGCAGTTCGCTCCGGTCGCGCCGATGTTGCTCGACTGACAGTACTCGGTGAAGGTGACCGGGGTGGCCAGGGGGCCGCCCAGGAGCGATGCGCCGGCGGCCCAGGCCGGACCGGTAGGAGCACCGAAATAGTTGGTCATGGCCACTGTCTTGAGCTGCTCGATCCGCTGCTCGGCCAGGAACGTGGCGATGGTCTCGCCCCGGCCGGTGGCCACGCCGCTGGTCGCGTACTGGAATCCGGTCGCGACGGCGACCAGACCGACCATGATGACGAATACCGCGACGAGCACTTCGGCCAGCGTGAATCCGCGCTGCTGCGTCAGCATCCGCGTCATTGGATGATCACCCGTCCCGTGGAGGAGACCACCACGCTGCGCGACTGACCCGTCTTGGGATCGGTCAAGGTGTAGGTCGCAGTCGTGCTGGCCCCGCCCACGTTCGTGAAGATGGCGCTCGCCGCCCCGCTGACTTGCAGGCTGTTCGCGATCTGGATCAGCCCAGCGCTGTCGGTGCCGATGCCGGTCCACACGGCGCCCGCGCAGTCCGCCGGGGAGGCGCTCGTCGGGCGCAGGCGCACGCTCGTGCCGGTCCGCTCGACGCACACCGATCGGTTCTGGTTGATCGCGAGCTGGCGCGCGCGGTTCATCACGGACGCGAGCTGCTCGGCGCCGGCCGTCAGCGACGAGGTCCGCCAGTACGTCAGCAAGCTCGGCGCCGCAACCAGGCTCAGCACGCCGATGAGGCCGACGACGACGAGCAACTCCGTGAGCGAAAAGCCGCGATCGTTCGACATTGTCTTGGGCATAGTCACCTGTAGGGGCTCCAGCGGGCGAGGCGTAGGTGCAACGGGTGCGCCAAACCGGTGAACGACGATCAGGCCGGTCTCCTGGCGTGCCGACGGCGCGGGCCCGGTGGGCGCAAAGTGAGCGAGATCGACGACCTCAACGGCAGTCGACGGGGGCGGGGCATTCCAGAGGAGCCGTCGAGAACCCCTCCGGAGGTGTTATGAAACTGTCCAGTGTCGCCACCAATCCGTCACCGATTGACCGGCCCGCCGACAGGATGGCATCCACAACTGACGTGAATCGATCACGACCGTAGCATGGGCTCCGCCGCCGCCCAGCAAACTTTCGGAAAAAACGTCCGGGCAGGCGGCAGAAAGGGGACTAGCGGCGCACGAGCGGCTGCAGCGAGGGCCACACGTGCGCCGCCACGGCGCGCTGCCCGGCCGCGTTGGGATGGATGCCGTCCGCCTGGTTCAGGCTCGGCTGCCCGGCGACGCCCTCGAGCAGAAACGGCAGGAACGTCACGGACGTCTGCCGGGCGACGTCGTGGAAGGCGGCGGCGAAGTCGGCGGCGTACGCCTCACCGTAGTTGGGCGGTAGGCGCATGCCGACCAGCAGCACGCGGGCGCCCGCCTCGCGCAGCCGCGTGACGATCGCCGTGAGATTGTCGCGCAGGGCGGCGACCGGCAAGCCGCGCAGCCCGTCGTTGGCGCCGAGCGCGACGATCACGACCTCCGGCCGCGCGCGCAGCACCCAATCGATCCGGCGCCGGCCGCCGGCGCTGGTATCGCCGCTGACGCCGGCGTTCACCACGCGATAGGCGAAGCCGGCCCGGCGCAGCCGGGCCTCCAGCAGGGCCGGATACGCCTCGTCGGCGGCGACGCCGAGCCCGGCGGTGAGGCTGTCGCCGAGGGCGACGATCACGCGCTCGTCGGCCAGCGCCGGTGCGGCGCCGAGCAGCAGCAGCGCGACGAGGAGGCGGCGGACGGCGCCGGGCGGGCTCACGCTCGAAGTGTAGTATGGCCCTCGTGATGATTCGCGTGCGCGATCTGGTGATGCGTCTGGCCAGCGGTGGTCGGACGGTGACGATCCTCGACGGTGTCAGCCTCGACGTGGCGGCGGGCGAGGTCGTCGCGGTCATGGGGCCGTCGGGCAGCGGCAAGTCCACGCTGCTCGGCCTCATCGCCGGACTCGATACGCCGAGCGCCGGCTCGATCACCGTCGGCGGCATCGAGGTGACCGGGCTCGGCGAGACCGCGCTGGCGCGCTTCCGCCGGCGCACGCTGGGCTTTGTATTCCAGTCCTACCATCTGATTCCCACGCTGACCGCCGTCGAGAACGTGGCGGTGCCGCTGGAGCTGGCGGGCGCGTCCAGGCCGCTGGCGGCCGCGCGGAGCCGGCTGGCGGAGGTCGGCCTGGCCGAGCGGGCGGATCACTATCCGGCCCAGCTCTCCGGCGGCGAGCAGCAGCGCGTGGCCATTGCGCGGGCGGTGGCGCTGGCACCGCCGCTCCTGCTCGCCGACGAGCCGACCGGCAATCTCGACTCGGCGACCGGCGCGCAGATCGTCGACCTGCTGCTCGGGCTCAATCGCGAGCGCGGCTCGACGCTGGTGCTCGTCACGCACGACGTGACCCTGGCCTCCCGCGCCGGCCGGGCCATCGCGCTGCGCGACGGCCGCGTCGTGAACGGCCAGGCGGCGTGATGAATCGCGTCGCGATGCGATTGGCGTGGCGGCAGGCCCGCGGGGGCCGACGGCACCTCGCCGCGGTGTTCGCGTGCGTGGCCCTGGGCGTCGGCGCGCTGGTGGCGGTCGGGACGCTGGGGGCCGGCCTGGCGGCCACGCTCGCGCGCGAGGCCAAGGCGCTGCTCGGCGGCGACGTCGAGCTGCGAGCCGCGCGGCCGCTGCCGGCCGAGGCTGACGCCGCGGTGGCGGAGCTCGCCGCCGCCCGCGTGGTGCGCGTGCGCGAGCTGGTCGGCATGGCCCGTGGCGGCGCCCGCGGCGACAGCCTCCTCGTCGAGCTGAAGGCGCCGGGCCCGGGCTATCCGCTCTATGGACGCCTCGCCACGGCGCCGGCGGCACCGCTGGCGTCGCTGCTGGCGGACGACGGTGCCGTCGTCCAGCGCGAGCTGCTCGACCGGCTCGGCCTGGCGGTCGGCGACCGGCTCGTGGTCGGCGCGGTGACGCTGACCATCCGGGGTGTCGTGGAGGCCGAGCCCGATCGCACGGCCAGCCTGGTCACGCTGGGACCGCGCGTGTTCGTGTCGCCGGAGGCGCTGGACCACAGTGGCCTCATCACCCTCGGCAGCCGCGTGCGGTATCGCGTCCTCGTGGGCTTGCCCCCGGAGGCCGGCGCCGGCGAGATACGCGCGTCGCTGGCGCGCGCCGTGACCGATCCGGGCGTGCGGATCGCCGCCTACGACGAGGCCCAGCCCGGCTTGCGCCGGTTCTTCACGCAGCTCACCAGCTATCTCGGCCTCGTCGGCCTGGCGAGCCTGCTGGTGGGCGGCATCGGTGTTGCCGCTTCGGTGTCGGCGTTCGTCGCCCGCCAGGTGCCGACGATCGCCGCGCTGAAGGCGCTCGGCGCCGAGACGCGCACGTTGATCGTCACCTACGTCATCCAGACCCAGGTCGTTGCGCTCGGTGCCGGGCTGGTCGGCGCCGCGCTCGGGGTGGCGATCCAGCCGTTGCTGGGGGCGGCGCTGGCGGGCCTCGTCCCGTTCGCGCTGGAGCTGCACCCGGAGCCCTGGATGCTGGCCCGCGCGATCGTCATGGGGCTCGGGGTGACGCTGCTGTGCACGTGGGCGCCGCTGGCCTCGGTGCGCGCGGTTCCCGCCTGGCTCATCCTCAGGATGGACGTCGAGCCCGCCGTCTGGCGCCCGCGCGCCCGGTGGACGCTTGTCCCGGTGGCGCTCGGCCTGGCGGCGCTGGCGCTCTGGCAGGCCGGCTCGCTCAAGACGGGGGCCATCTTCGTGGGAGCGACCGCCGCCGCGTTGCTCGGCCTGCTCGGTCTGGCGCGAGGCCTCGCGCTCGTCGCCCGCCGGCTGCCGCGCCGCCGCGGTCTGGCCTGGCGGCACGGCCTCACGGCGCTGCAGCGGCCCGGCGGTCACGCGCCGCGGGTGGTGGTCGCCCTCGGCATGGCGGTGATGCTGCTGGTCGCGATCGCGCTGCTGCAGGGCGTGCTCGGCCGCCAGATCGATCACGAGCAGCATCGCCAGGCCCCGTCCTTCTTCTTTCTCGACGTCCAGCCGGACCAGCGCGAGCCGTTCGCGCGGCTGGTCGAGCGCACCGCCGGCATCCCGCCCGTGCTCACGCCGGTCGTGCGCGGCCGCCTGGTGGCGATCGATGGCGAGCGGCTCACGCGCGCGGTGGTGGACCGCCGGAAGGCGCGCGGCGAGGAGGGCGCCTGGTACTTCACTCGCGAGTATGTGCTCACGTGGACCGACGCGCCGCCGGCCGGCAACGTGCTGACGCATGGCCGCTGGTGGACGGCAGCCGAAGCGGCGGCCGGGCCGCGGGCGTCGGTGGAGGAAGCCGCCGCCCGCCATCTCGGCGTCGACGTCGGCTCGCGGATGACCTTCGACGTGCAGGGCGTCGCCGTCGAGACGGAGGTCACCAGCATCCGGCGTGTGGACTGGCAGAGCCTGACGACCAACTTCTTCGTGATCCTCTCGGCCGGTGCCCTGGACGGCGCTCCGGCGACCTGGGTGGCGACCGCCCGCGTCCCCCCCTCGGCCGAGGCCGCGCTGCAGAACGCGGTGGTGGCGGCGTTTCCCAACGTGACCGCCGTCCCCGTCCGCGACGTGCTCGAGCGCGTGGGGGCGGTGCTGAGCGACATCGCGGTGGCCGTTCGCCTGGTGGCGCTGTTCACGCTCGGCACCGGGCTGGTGGTGATGATCGGCGCGCTGGCCGCCACCCGTTCGCAGCGCCTCTACGAGTCGGTCGTGCTGCGCACGCTCGGCGCGACGCGCAGTGTGGTGGCGCGCGCCTTCGCCGTGGAGTACGGGTTGCTGGGCGCCGCCGCCGGCGCCGGGGGTGGGCTGCTGGCCACCGTGCTGGCGTGGGTCGTCGCGCGCTGGGTCCTCGAGGCGCCCTGGACGTTCGACGCCGCCCCCGTCGTCGTCGGCGTGGGGGCCACGGTGGCCCTGGCGCTGGCGGTCGGATTTCTGACAACATTCCGGCTACTGGGGCAGAAGCCGCTGCCCGTCCTGCGCCGGGACTAACGCCGGCCGCGTCCGCCCGCGGCGGCAAGGAGGCGTCATGTTCACACCGCTCGGGCTCGACCACGTCGTGTTGCGCGTGAAGGACCAGGAGGCGTCGACCCGGTTCTACGTCGACGTCCTGGGCTGCACGGTCGATCACGTCAACGAGCGGATCTCGCTCGTGCACCTCCGGTTTGGCGAGCATTACCTCGATCTGCTGCCGGCGACGGCGGAGGCGCCGGCCGCGGGCCCCGGCGGCGTCGACCACGTGTGCCTGTCGATCCGCTGCGACGACCTGGCGAAGGCCGCCGAGGCGCTGCGAGGGCGCGGTGTGCGGCTGGAGGGCGAGGTCGTGCAGCGCCGTGGCGCCTACGGCACCGGTCCCTCGGTCTACCTCCGCGATCCCGACGGCTACCTGATCGAGCTCAAGCCCCGCCCGGCCTGATCGGGCCGCGGACCCGCGGGGCTCTGGAGCGCCGCGCCCGCTCCAGGCACGGTCTGACCGCTGGCCGACCGGTCGCCACGGGCCGGGAATCGCTTTTCTGCTCATCCATATGGCAGGCCCCACCGTAGGATCGGGTGATGGCCCGGACCCCCATGCTTTTCCCTGGAGTGATCGAGCCGGGGATAGTACCTTTTCCCCACTGCTATGCCTGCGTTTGACCTCGACGCCTGGGTGGCACGCTCCGGTGCGCTGGACCTGGACGCGATCGCCTGGGCCGACGTGGGGAAGTATCCGGTGTCACCGGCCGTCGTTCGCACGCTGACCTACATGCAGGACATCGAGAGCCACACGATCATCTACCTGCGCTCGCTGCTGGCCACCCGCGCCATCGACGATCCCGAGGTCGCCACGTTCCTGGCGTGCTGGGTTCACGAGGAGACCTTCCACGGCATCGCCATCACCCGGTTCCTGGAGGCCGCGGGGCATCCGGTGCCGCCGCGCGCGACGCCGCGCGGTCAGGAGCCGCTGACCAAGCGCCTGGAGGGCTGGGCCACGGCCACGGTGTCGAAGATGTGGGCCGACTTCTGCGCGGTGCACATGACCTGGGGGGCGATCAACGAGCTCACGACGCTGACCGGTTACTTGCGGCTCAAGGCCGTGGCCGGCCATCCGGTCCTCTCCGAGCTCCTCGAGCGGATCATGGTCGACGAGTCGCGCCACTTCTTCTTCTACTACCGTCAGGCCGAGCTCCGGCTGCGCGGCCGGGGAGCGGCCTGGGTCGCCCGCGCCCTGGTCGATCGCTTCTGGGCGCCG
The DNA here is from genome assembly GCA_041499965.1 of Methylomirabilia bacterium. Classification (GTDB taxonomy): domain Bacteria; phylum Methylomirabilota; class Methylomirabilia; order Rokubacteriales; family CSP1-6; genus AR5. Next base: position 50,421 of record JBGQLG010000007.1, on the reverse strand, counting down.
GTGGGCAGCGGAGTCGCCCCTCAGTCCGAGCTGGCGTTCATGGCCCGCTATCTCTTCGCCGGCGACGAGGGCCGCGCGGCGGCCCGCAAGGTCGACGAGACTATTCGCAAGCTACCTGGATTCGAGCGAGCGCAACTTCTCGAGGCGTGGATGGATCGGCACGTCCGGCCCGTCGATGGGCTACACGGAGGACGCAATGGCGACGCTCTCAACTGAGCACTACCGCGCGTACACCCCCAAGCCGTTCACCCGCGCCGAGCGCGACGCGACCACCATCCTGTTCGGCGGCCTGCACTGGCGCATCGAGCGGGTCATCCAGGCCGTGCTGGAGGGCACGGGCTACAAGGCTCAGATCCTCCCGGTGGCCACCAAGGAAGACCTCCTGACCGGCCGCGAGGTCGCCGACATCGGGCAATGCTGCCCGACGAGCTTCACCACGGGCAACCTCGTCAACTTCCTGAAGAAGGAATCGAAGCAGTCGAGCGTCGAGGAGGTGAACAAGAAGTTCGTCTACCTCACCGCCGGCTCCTGCGGCGCCTGCCGGTTCGGCCAGTACCACCAGAGCTACGAGCTGGCGCTGCGCAACAGCGGGCTCGGCGCCTTCCGCATGTTCCTCATGGCCCAAGACAACCTGGACCAGAACATGGGCGACGGCCTGGACTTGAACCTGCCGATGACGCTCGGCTGCCTGTGGGGCATCTTCTGCACCGACCTCGTGCAGGACCTCGAGTACCAGGTGCGGCCCTACGAGGTGCTGCCCGGCCAGACCGAGGCCGTCGTCAAGGAGTGCGTGGACTACCTCTCCGAGGTCTTCCGCAACCGGCCCACGATGTCGCCGAAGACATCGGTGCTGTGGCACCTCACCACGCCGTATTTCACGCGGGCCATGCGCGAGGTGTACCGGAAGTTCTCGGAGATCGAGGTCGATCGGCTGCGGGTGAAGCCGAAGGTAAAGATCACCGGCGAGTTCTATCTGCAGACGGTCGAGGGCGACCCGAACTACAACATCCACCGCTGGCTCGAGGCCGAGGGCGGCGAGGTCTACCCGGCCGGCATCACCATCTGGATGGACTACCTGCTGCGCCTGGGCCTGCAGCGCTTCGAGGACTACAGCGGCATCGAGAAGGGCGCGCGGCTCAAGCTGGGCCTCGGCCGCCTCGGTCAGGGCATCCTCCGCCTCACCGTCAACCGGCTGCGCCGGGCGATGGGCAACGTGCCGCACGAGATGCCGCACCAGCTCGAGCTGCGGCGGCTGGCCGCGCCGTACTTCCACAGCCGCCTGGACGGGGGCGAGGGCGACATGCTGGTCGGCAAGGCGATCTGGGCCTACCAGAAGAAGAAGGCCCACATGATCTGCGAGCTGTCGCCGTACTCCTGCATGCCGAACACGATGTCGATCGGCGCCATGTCGGGCGTGCTCGGCAAGTACCCGGAGATCCTCTACGCGCCGCTGGAGATCAAGGGCGACGCCGAGGTCCACGCGCTCTCGCGCTGCCAGATGATCCTCACCGAGGCCAAGAAGCGCGCCCAGCGCGAGTTCGACGACGTGCTGGCCCGGACCGGCCTCACGCTCGACGAGGTCCGCGCCTACCTGCACGCCCATCCCGAGATGAAGAAGGCCACCTACAAGATCCCGCACGACAACACCACGTGCGGGACCGCGGCCAAGGTCGTCCTCCACGTCGCCCAGAAGATGGGCCGGCGGATCTCGTGAAGCTCGTCGGCGTCGACGTCGGTTCGACCACCGTCAAGGCCGCCGTCGTCGAGAACGGCAAGGTCACCTGGCAGGACTACCAGCGGCACAACACCAAGCAGGCCGAGAAGGTCGTCGAGTTCCTGGGGCGGATGGAGACCGAGGTCGGCCTCACGGCCGGGACGGACCGCGTGTTCTTCACCGGCTCCGGCGCCGGCTTCATCGCTCCGCAGGTGGGGGGCAAGCTGATCCAGGAGGTGGTGGCGGTCGCCGCCTGCGTCGAGCAGCTCCACCCCGACGTGCGCTTCGTGTCCGAGATCGGCGGCGAGGACATGAAGACCATCTTCTTTACCGCCAGCGGCACCGGCAAGTCCAAGCAGGTCTTCATGCAGTCGGCCTGCAGCGGCGGCACCGGCACCTTCATCGAGAAGACCGCCCGCAAGCTGCAGGTGCCGACCGAGCGGCTGGCCGAGATGGCCTACGCCGACATGAGCCTGCACAAGATCTCGAGCAAGTGCGGGATCTTCGCCGAGACCGACGCCAACACGCTGGTGAAGACGGGCGTGCCGGTCGAGGAGATCATCGCCAGCCTGTTCGAGGCGGTCGTCTACCAGAACCTGGCCACGCTGACCAAGGGCAACACGCCGCTGCCGGAGGTGCTGCTGCTCGGCGGCCCCAACCTGTTCTTCAAGGGACTGCAGGAGGCCTGGCGCTACCACCTGGGCAAGCTGTGGAGCCAGCGCAAGGTCGAGCTGCCCGAGGGGCGCGACGTGGCCTCCCTCATCGTCGTGCCCACCGAGGCGCTCTACTACGCCTGCCTGGGCTGCGTCGAGATCGGCAAGGGCGAGAAGCCCGAGGTCGCCGTCTACCAGGGCCGCGAGAAGCTCGAGTGGTGGGTGAAGGAGGGCCAGCACGAGGCGAAGGCCAAGGAGGGCGCCAAGGGCCTCATCAGCGGCCAGGGCGATCTCGCCACCTTCGTGAGCGAGTACGTGCGGCCGGCGCCGGTGTGCCCGGCGCGCGAGGCCCACGTCGGCTCGGTGCTGCTCGGCTGCGACTTCGGCAGCACCACCGCCAAGGCGGTCGTCCTCTCCGACGACCGCGAGCTGCTCTTCTCCTGCTACGCGCTGTCCAAGGGCAACCCGATCGAGGATGCCCAGTCGCTGTTCCGCCAGGTGCACGAGGCCGGCTTCACCGACGTCGGCGGCCTGGCGCTGACCGGCTACGGCAAGGACCTGCTCAAGGACGTGCTGGGCGCGGATGTCGGCGTGGTCGAGACCGTGGCCCACGCCACCGCCGCGCTGCACTTCTACGCCGACGCCGATGTGATCTGCGACGTGGGCGGCACCGACGTCAAGATCATGATCCTGCGCCAGGGCACGGTGGCCGACTTCCGGCTCAACAGCCAGTGCTCCTCGGGCAACGGCGCCTTCCTGCAGGGCGTGGCCGAACGCTACAACATCCCGCTGGAGCACTACGCCGACCGCGCGTTCGAGGCCAAGTCGATGCCGAGCCTGGCCATGGGCTGCGGCGTCTTCTTGCAGTCCGACATCGTCAACCAGCAGCGCAAGGGCTGGTCGGCCGAGGAGATCATGGCCGCGCTGGCCGCGGTGCTGCCGGTCAACGTGTGGATCTACGCCGGCCAGCTCCAGAATCTCAGGTCGGCCGGGCGCAAGTTCGTCCTGCAGGGCGGCACCCATCGCAACATGGCGGTGGTCAAGGCCCAGGTCGACTTCATCCGCAGCAAGGTGCCGGACGCCGAGGTGGTGGTCCATCCGTACTCGGGCGAGGCCGGCGCCATCGGGGCGGCGCTGTGCGCGGGCGACTGGCGCAAGAACAACCCGGCCTCGCGCTTCCGCGGCTTCGACGCGATCGCGGCGCTGACCTACACGAGCACGACCGCCGCCGAGACCGTCTGCAAGTGGTGCCCGATCAACTGCACCCGCACGTTCATCGACGTGCAGCTCCCCGGGGCCAAGGGGCGGGCGTGGAGCAAGCTGCCGCTGGCCGAGGGGTGGGAGCGCGTGATCAGCGGCAACTCGTGTCCCAAGGGCCTCGTCGAGGACGTCAACGAGATGCGCGTGGTGAAGGCCAAGCTCGAGGAGGTCAAGCGTGACTACCCTAACGTTGCCGAAATGGTTCGCAAGGACGCGTTCCGCCGGGCCCGGGACACCGCCGCCGTCCTCGAGGAGTAAGCTCCGGGTCGGCATCCCGCGCGTCCTGAACCTCTGGAACACCCATCAGTTCTGGGTGGGCCTGCTCGGCAGTCTGGGCTTCGACCAGCGCAACATCATCTTTTCCTCGGACACCTCGGAAGAGCAGGGGCGGCAGTTCGGCAAGGGCCGCGGCACCGTCGACTGCTGCTACCCGGTCAAGTGCATGTCCGGCCACTACGGCGAGCTGGTGTTCGGCCAGCGGCAGAAGCTCGACATCATCCTGTCGCCGATGATCTACAACCTGCCCTCCTTCCTGTCGGGGCACGTGGCCAAGGCCCTGACCTGTCCGCGCGTCATGGCGGCCCCCGAGAACATCAAGGCCGGCTTCCTCAAGGAAGGCGACGTCTTCGCCGACAACGGCATCCAGTACGTCACACCGTTCGTCTCGCTCGACGAGCCGCGGCTGGTCCCCAAGCAGCTCTACGAGGGGATGCACGAGGCGGTCCCGGGGCTCACGCGCGAGGAGATGGCCCGCGCGGTGGACGAAGGTTACCAGGCGCTCCGGACGTTCAACGAGAAGCTGCGCAAAAAGTCGCGTGAGGTACTGGAGTGGTGCGCGCGGGAGAGCAAGCCCTGCCTCATGGTGGTGGCCCGGCCGTACCACATGGATCCCGGCATCGGCCACGAGATCGAGGTCGACCTGCAGGCCTACGGCTATCCCATCTTGTGGATGCAGTACTTCCCCATCGACGACGACCTGATGCAGTGGGCGTTCGGCGACGACATCCGGGCCGGCCACATCAAGTCGCCGTTCGACATCCACGACGTCTGGCAGTCGTCCTACTCGTCGAACACCAATGAGATCCTGTGGGGCGCCAAGGTGGCTGCGCGCATCCCGTGGATCGCCTGCGTGGTGCGGATGTCCTCCTACGAGTGTGGGATGGACCAGCCGACCTACACGCCGGTGCAGCAGATCATCGAGCGCTCCGGCACGCTGTTCTTCTCCTTCCAGGACCTCGATTCCACCAAGCCGGCCGGCTCGGTGAAGATCCGGGTGGAGACGATCGCGCACTACCTGGAACGCTACGCCGCCGGGATCATCGAGAAGAAGCTGGCGGCGTCGCCGCCCAACTGCCCGCTGCTGGATTAGCAACATGGGGGGCCCCGACATGGCCCCCCACCCCCCCCCCGACGTTCGTCACGCCGCGGCCACGCCGCGGCGCTCCTCTGCGACGCTGGTGTGGCCCCGGCATGGCCCCCCGCTCGGGGCGCCACGGCCGAGCCGTGGCGCCCCTCGACATCAGTTGCCTACTTGCCCAGGCAGCTGCTGGAAGCGGTCTGCCACATGCCGCCCGCCTTCTCGCAGTCGGCCTTGGTGTGAAACGTCGTGAAGTCCTTGGTGCTGCTCCCCGACGGGCTCGCCGACGGCGAGGTCGACCCGCCCGCGCCCGGCGCCGTGGTGGCGCCACCGCTCGACGGAGCGCTGGTGCCGGGGCTGCCCGACGTCCCCGACGGGCTCGAGCTGGAGCCACTCGGTGCTCCCGCGCCGCCGCTGCCCGTCTGGGCCGCGACGATCGCCGGTGTCAGCGCAATGATCCCGACCAACAGCGCGAACATCAGCTTCTGCATGTCACGTCCTCCCGTTGTCGGAGTTACCCTCGGGCGGCTGCCCGGGGTTCCATCTCATGGGAGCAATATCCAGGCCCTCGACTCTGGGCCGGAACGGGTCGTGGGTGGGCTACCGGATCTCGAAGGTGAGGCGGGCGTGGGCGTCGCGCAGGGCCGCCTCGACAGCGTCGGGCGTGTCGGCGCGGGCGAAGACGAAGCCGAGATACTGCCAACCCTCGGGAAGCGGGACGAGCTCCTGGCCGACGTGGGCGGTGATCGCGACTTCCTCGATGCCGGTCACGGCGGCGGCCGCCTCGGTGCCGTGCACCGCCTGCAACCGTCCGGCCCGCGGGATCGGGATCATCATCACCCCGGCCGGCCGGCGCTCGCGCGCCAGCGAGGCGATCGGCCAGCCCAGCGCGTGCCGGAGGATGATCTCCTCGAGCGTCATCCCGGTGCCGAAGCGCAGCGTGCGCGAGCAGAGCCCGCCGATCGAGCGCGCGGCGACTTCCAGCACCCACGGGCCCGCGTCGTTCACGCGCAGCTCGGCGTGCACGGGCCCCTCGCCGAGGCCGAGCCCGGCGCAGGCCGTGGCCGTCACCCGCTCGATCGCCTGCTGCACGTCGGCGGGCAGGCGGCAGGGTGTGATGTAGATCGTCTCCTCGAAGAAGGGCCCCTCGAGCGGATCGGGCTTGTCGAACAGCGCCAGCGTGTGCAGCGTGTTGCCGACCAGCAGGCCCTCGAGCGCTACCTCGACGCCGGGCAGGTATTGCTCGGCGAGCAGGAACTGGGCGGCGTCGCCGCTCACCTCCACGTCGTCGCGCTGCAGGAGCGCGGCGATGCGGCGGAAGGCGGCGATGAACTGATCGACGTTGTTGGCGCGGATCACGCCGCGGCTGGCCGAGAGCGCCAGCGGCTTGAGCACGCAGGGGAAGGCGACGCCGCGCGCGGCCAGGAACGGATCGTCCTTCAGCGCGATGCGACGGAAGCGCGGGATCGGCACGCCGGCGGCGGCCAGGCACTGGCGCATCTGGTACTTGTCACGCGCGGCCGTCACCGCGGCCAGGGCGCTGCTGCGCAGGCCGAGGCGCTCGGCGATGGCGGCGGCCGCGACGGTGGTCAGGTCGTCGACGCCGACCACCGCGTTCAGGGGGCGCCGGCCGGCCAGCTCGGCCACCTTGGCCGCGGCCGCGTCGGGATCGGTGAAGTCGAGCGTCAGGAGATGATCGGGCGCGTGGGCCTCGAACGTGCTGGGCTTCTCGGAGGCGCAGACGATGTCGACGCCGAGCGTGCGCGCGGCGGCGAGGAAGTCCTCGGTCCGGTACGTCGTCGTCGGCAGGAGGAGGAGCAGCCGGTCCATGGGTGGACCTGCCGACGACGGCGGAGGGCTACGCCTTGCCGGCGCTGTAGTAGGGGTTGGTGCCGGAGGAGTGGTCGGTGGTGTCCAGCACCTCGGCCACCTCGGGGAGCTCTTCCTTGATGAGGCGCTCGATCCCCGACTTCAGCGTGACGTCGGCGGCGCCGCAGCCCTGGCAGCCTCCGCCCATCTGCAGGTAGACCCGGTTGTCCTGCACGTCGATCAGCTCGACGAAGCCACCGTGACCGGCGACGGCCGGGTTGATCATCGTGTCGATCAGGTCCTGTACCTTCGTCTTGAGATCGTCGCTCATGGCGTCACCTCTCAGACCGGTAGTGTACTCATAGATTCATCGCCGGCCAAGGACAGGGCCAACTGGCCCTGGGTCGGCTCCGCTCAGCAGAACCACGGCTCGGTGAGCCGGGGCGGCCGCGGGCGGCCCTTGGCCAGGGCCACGGAGGGCGGTGCCACAGACCCGGCGGCGGCCGCGGCGAGGCCGCGCACGCGGTCGAACGTCAGGCCGGCGTCCTCGTCGCGCTCGGCGGCGGCCGCCACCGCGGCGGCGACCTCCTCGGCCAGGCGATCGACGCGCGGGTCGGGGTGCGTCCAGCGGTGGTGGAAGCCGCCGGGCACCAGCCCGCCGAGGTGCGGCGTCATCGCGGGCAGGTCGAGCAGCAGCGAGCCGGGCGGCACCAGCAGCCGGATGCCGTACTGCACGGGGTCGACGTGGTCCACCAGCCCCTCGGCGGCCAGGAAATCGAGCCACTCCCGGTAGCTCCCAAGCGTCGTCCACGGCGTGAACGCCACCCAGGTGGGCCGCAGCGCGATACCGGCCGCGCGGGTCACGCGCAGCGCCTCGACGATGTCCGCGCGCGTGTGGCCCTTGGCCAGGTGCGCGAGCACGCCGTCGTCGAGCGACTCCGCCGCGGAGACCACGAACACACCGCCCAGCCCGGCCAGCTCGGCCAGGTGTGCGCGCTGGGCCAGCAGATGGTCGATCTTCGCGGTGAAGTCGAACGTCACCCGCGGGAACTCGGCGTGCAGCGCGCGGGCCACCGCCAGCGCGTGGCGCGGACCGTTGAGGAAGTCTGGATCGCCGAACGTCACGTGGGCCGCGCCGGCCTGAATCTGTTGCCGCACGTCGGCCAGCACGGTCTCCACGGGCACGACGAAGAAGCGGCCGCCGTAGACGGGCGGGATCGGACAGTGACGGCACAGGTGCTTGCAGCCCCGGCTGGCCTCGGCGTAGGCGACGAGATCGCGCCGGCCGTCGCGCTCGACGTGCGCGTACTGCTTGAGCGCAGGGAGCGCGTGGCGTGACGGCACGGGGAAGTTCAGCTTGCCCAGCACGGTGCGCGAAGTGACGGCCGGGGCGGCGGGCGAGGCTCGTTCGCTCAGTACAGCATTCGCTCTGCGAGCCTCCCCCGCCTCGCCCGCCGCCCCGGCCTCCACTGTGCGGACGAGCTCGACCAGCTCATCTTCCAGCTCTCCGGCCAGCACGCTGTCGACGCAAGCATCGGCGAGCAACTCGCTCGCATTCAGGGCGGCGTAGAGGCCGTAGGCGCAGATGTGGGCGATCGGGTTGAGCTGGCGGATGCGCTGGGCGGCGATGACGCCGAGGCGCAGGGCGGTGTGCATGGGGACGGAGATGGCGACGAAGGTGGCGCGCGTGATCTTCTCGGCGTCAAACGGCTCGACCGAGAGGTCGAGCACGGCGGGAGCGTAGCCGGCACGCTCGAGGAACGCGGCTGGCCAGGCGACGGCGAGCGGCTGGTGCCCCAGCTCGTAGCAAGCGACGAGGAGGATCCGACCCGGCTCGCGCATCGGGCCTCAGTGTAACGCCGTGCTATGGTGGGGCGGTTTCCAATCCCTCCGAGGAGGCACGTGGATGGCCGTCAAGATCAGCATCAGGCCCAACGGTCCGTACCTGGTCGAAGGTGACGACGTCGAGGTCCTGGATCCGCAGGGCAACAAGGTCGACACGACGGGACGCCCGAAGATCGCACTCTGCCGCTGCGGCGCCTCGGCGCAGAAGCCGTTCTGCGACGGCACGCACAACAAGGTGGGCTTCCAGGCTCAGTAGCGAACGTGCGGCGGCGCGGCCTGAAGGCCGCGCCGCCGCGATCAGGCGCGGTGGACTACCAGCGCCCGCCGCCGCCGCCGCGACCGCCACCGCCAGCCGCGCGGGCCGGGCGCCCGCCGCCGCCGCCACCGGCGGACGGCGACTTGGCCTTCTCCACCTGCAGCCGCCGACCCTCGTAGTCGCGTCCGTTGAACCGATTGATGGCCTCGTCGGCCGCCTCCGGCGTCGCCATCTCGACGAAGCCGAAGCCTCGCGAGCGGCCGGTATCGCGATCCGTCACCACGGTGGCCGAGGCCACCTCGCCGCACTCGGCGAACAGGTTGCGGAGTTGTTCGTTGGACGTGGCGAACGGCAAACCACCGACGAAGAGTTTCTGAGCCATGAACACGTCTCCTTGCAGCAGACCTTCCGCTTCCCTAAGCAACGTCCCAGCACGCGGAAGACCCTACCGGTGACGCGGTCTGATAGCTGATTGAGCCCCGATGGGCCGATCGACCAGACAACCGGAGTGTACTCCTGCCCCGGGGCGGCCGCCACCCCGAGCGCGTGCTACTATCCCCCCTCGGCCTCGCCGTGGAGGACCTCGGAGCGGTCGCAGGGAGGAGCTGAGTGTTCGCAGAGGTCCTTCGGCGCCTGGTGGCCACCGTCCCCGTCATGGGCGTGGTGGCGATCGCGGTCTTCGCGCTCTTGCACGTCACCCCCGGCGATCCGGCCGTCATCATCGCCGGCGACTACGCGACCACCGAGGACATCGCGCGCATCCGCGCGCGCCTGGGCCTCGACCAGCCCTTCCACACCCAGGTGGCCATCTGGCTCGGGCGCATCGTGCACGGCGACCTCGGCACCTCGATCTTCTCCGGGCTGCCGGTGTCCACGCTCATCGGCCAGCGGGCCGCCACCACCATCTGGCTCACGCTCTTCGCCATGCTGATCAGCGTGGGCGCCGGCGTGCCGATCGGGGTCGTGGCGGCGTGGCGCCAGGGCTCCTGGCTCGACCGCGCGGTGATGGTGTTCGCCGTCTCCGGCTTCTCGATGCCCACCTTCTGGCTCGGCTTCATTCTCGTCTACGTCTTCGCCATCACCGCCGGCTGGCTGCCGGTGCAGGGCTACTCTCCGCTCGCCGCCGGGCTGGGGCCGTTCCTGAGCCATCTGATCCTGCCCGCCCTGACGCTGTCGGTCGTCTACATGGCGCTGATCGCGCGGATGACCCGGGCCAGCATGCTCGGCGTGCTCGACGAGGACTACATTCGCACGGCCTTCGCCAAGGGGCTGGCGCCGCGCCACGTGCTCGTGCGCCACGCGCTCAAGAACGCCTCGCTCCCGGTGGTGACGATCATCGGGCTGGGCTTCGCCCTGCTCATCGGCGGCGCCGTCGTGACCGAGAGCGTCTTTGCGCTGCCGGGGCTGGGCCGCCTCACGGTCGACGCCATCGTGCGGCGCGACTATCCGGTCATCCAGGGCGTGCTGCTCGTCGTCTCCGGCGTCTACGTGCTCATCAACCTGGTCGTCGACGTCCTCTACGTGGTCCTCGACCCCAGGATTCGGTACTAGTGGGGGGCCCCGACATGGCCCCCCACACCCCCCATGTGCTCGTCACGCCCCGGCGGAGCCGGGGCGCTCCTCGATGACGGGCTCGGGCAGGGGCCCCGACATGGCCCCCAGCACCCCCCAACCTTCGTTCCGCCCCGGCGAAGCCGGGGCGCTCCTCGCTGACGCGCCAACGGTTGGCGATCGCTCAGGTCGATCGCCGGGGGCTGACGCGTCGCGCGCCCGCCGGTTCCTGGCGCGCCAGCCGACGTTCGTCGCCGGCCTCGTCGTGCTGCTGCTGATCTTCGCCAGCGGCGTGCTCGCGCCGCTGTGGTGGACGGGTGATCCTCAGCAGATGCGGCCGATCCAGCGGCTGCAGCCGCCGTCGGCGGCGCACTGGTTCGGTTCCGACCACTTCGGCCGCGACGTGTACACGCGCACGCTGTACGGCGCCCGCGTGTCGCTCGTGGTCGGCGCCTGCGTCTCGGTGGTGAGCCTGGCCCTGGGCACCGCGCTGGGACTGGTGATCGGCTTCTACCGGCGGCTCGACACGGTGATGATGCGCGTGATGGACGGCCTCATGGCAATCCCAGCCATCCTCCTGGCGCTGGCGCTGATGGCGATGATGCGGGGCAGCGTGCGCAACGTGGTCATCGCGCTGGTGATCCCCGAGATCCCCCGGGTGATCCGGGTGGTGCGCGCCTCCGTGCTCTCGCTGCGCGAGCACACCATGGTGGAGGCGGCGCGGGCGCTGGGCGTCGGCACGCCGCGGATCCTGGTGCGCTACATCCTGCCGGCGCTGGTGGCGCCCCTGGTCGTACAGGCCACCTACATGGGGGCGTCGGCCATCCTGTTCGAGGCCTACCTGTCGTTCCTGGGGGCGGGGACGCCGCCCCACATCCCGTCGTGGGGCAACATCATGGCCGAGGGCAAGACCTACGTGCAGCTGGCGTTCTGGATCATCCTGTTCCCGGGGATGTTCCTGGCGCTGACGGTGCTGGCGATCAACTTGGTCGGCGACGGCCTGCGCGACCTGCTCGACGTCCGCGGCTGAGGACGCTCAGTCCCGCAATGCCTCGATCCGCTTGGCGATCTCCGCCTTGGGGACCGCGCCGACCACCGTATCGACGATCCGGCCGTCCTTGAAGAAGACCAGCGTCGGGATGGACCGGACACCAAAACGCGCCGCCAGCCCCGGCTGCTCGTCCACGTTGACCTTGCCGACCACCACCCGGCCGGCCTCCTCGCGCGCCACCTCGTCGAGCACCGGACCCAGGGCACGGCACGGCCCGCACCACGGAGCCCAAAAATCGACGACGAGTTGCGGGTGGGCCACCACCGCCTCGTCGAATCCGACCTCGGTCAACGCGATCGTCGCTGTCTCGGACGTCATCGTCATCTCCTCCGCGCTCTTGAGACGGCCGCCTGCAGGTCGGGGATTCCCGACGCGTCCCGGGCCTCGGGGCCGACGTCAAACCAGATGGGCTCGCAGCGACTCGTGGCGCTCCGCGAGCGAGCCGCACACGAGCCGGCACAGCCGCTCGAGCGTCGCGTCGGCGATCCTGTAGTAGGTGAACAGGCCCTCGCGGCGGCGCGCCACGAGGCCCTGCTCGAACAGCAGGGCCAGGTGTTTGCTGGCGTTCGCCGGCGATGCCCCGGTGAGGGCGCACAGATCCTGGACGGTCCGCTCCTCTTCGAACAGCGCCTGCAAGAGCGACAGCCGCGTCGCGTCCGCGAGAGCGCGGAAGCGAGTGGCGAGCAGCTCGAGGGCCTCGCGCGACAGCACGGGCTTGCTCCGGCTCCGCTGGGTTGGGCTCACCGGTGCGGCTCCGCCGGGGCCGCGCACGTCGCCGCCGCCCCGCCCGCCGCACACGCGGCGCCCCCCGCGGCCGGCGCCGGTGTCGTCCGGTTCCAGGGCAGCTTCATGAGGATCAGCGCCAGACCGCACGTGCCCGTGGCGCCCGCGAACGTGAGGCCGGCCCCGAAGAATGCGGCCAGCGCGAGGAACCAGGGGTTGAGGAAGGTCCCCAGGACCACGCCGGTGAGGACCATCGAGCCCGCGATGAGTTGCACCTGGCGATCGACGGCCAGCCGCTTGCGCCCCTCTCGGACCGGCAGCCGCGCGCGGCGCCAAGCCAGCATGCCGCCGTCGAGCACCCGCGCCCGGCCCCCCGCCCGGGCCAGCGACTCTGCCGCGATCGTCGCCCGGACGCCGGTCCGACACACGATCACCACGTCCTGCTGCTCGGCGAGATCCTCGAGGCGGCTGTCCAGCTGGCCCAGGGGGATGTTGAGCGCGCCCTCGATGTGCTCGCTCTCGAATTCCAGCGGCGTGCGGACGTCGAGGATCGACGGACCCGGGGCCTGGGCCCGCAACGCCTGCAGCTCCGCCGGTGCCACGGTCGCCGCGTCGACCTCCTCGAGGTTGTGACGGAGGATCGCCGCCATGTTGGCGGGTGGCTCGGCCCTGGTCGACAGCCGGGCCACGAAGGCCGTCCGATCGCGCTCGCGCAGCAGGGAGTTGCCCGCTTGCTCCTCCCCGATCGTCGTCACCGGACGTCCGACGTAGTCGTGGCCCGGGTGGACCACGGTGTCGGCCGGCAGCGCCTCGAACGTGCGCAGCGTGTCGAACAGCGCCGACGCGCTGCCCCCCATGAAGTCGGTCCGGCCGGCGCCGCCGGCAAAGAGCGCGTCGCCCGTGAAGAGGTGTCCCTCGACCAGCAGCGCCAGCGAATCCGGCGTGTGGCCGGGCGCGTCCATGACGTCGACGCGGACGCCGCCGAGCTCGAGGCGGGCGCCGCCCGGGAGTCGCCGGGCGGGGCCCGTCACCTTGGATGCCGCATGGGCGAGCATCGAGGCACCGGTGCGCTGGGCGAGCCGGCGAACGCCGGAGAGGTGGTCGGCGTGCGTGTGGGTGTCGAGCGCGTAGGCCAGGCGCAGGCCGCGTGCGCCGAGTGTCTCCAGGTAGCGGTCGACCTGGTCCAGGCGGGGATCGATCGCCATCGCCGTGCGGCTGTGCTCGTCCACCACCAAGTAGCCCAGGCAGCCGTCCGGCTCGGCCCGGAAGGTGTCGACGGACAAGGTCCCCGCTGACGCCGTGAATGTGTCCATGAGTGCCCGGCTCCTCCCGAACACACTATATGACCATATAGTTATATAGTCAAATAGGCGCAGCGGACCCGGGCCGACGCCGGTGAGCTCAGGCCACGGCGCCGGCCGGGCTCGCTACTTCGCGTTCGCCACCCGGTCCCACCACTCCGCGTACTGCTGCCTGTACGACGGCCAGATCTTGTCCTCGGCGACCTTGCGGAAGGAGGCGACGTCGGCGGCGTTGACCTTCATGCCCTTGGCCTCGAGGATCTCCTTGGCCTTGGCGATGTTGTCGACGCTCTCGGTCAGCTCGCGGACCTTCTTCTGCGCCTCGCGGCCGACCTCCATGAAGAGCTGCTGCTGCTCGGGCGTCAGGCTCTTCCAGACGTCGAGGTTCATCACCAGCAGCGTGGGCCCGTAGTTGTGAAAGGTCATCGAGACGTACTTGGACACCTCGTAGACCTTCAGCGCGTAGATGTTGTAGATCGGCAGGTCGGCCCCGTCGATCACACCCTGCTGAGCGGCCGGGATCACCTCGCCCCACGCCATCGGCACCGCGCTGGCCCCCAGCCCGTTGACGGTGTCGGCGAAGACGCGCCCCTGCTGCACGCGCAGCTTGAGGCCCTTGAGGTCGGCCGGCGTGGCGATCGGCTTGCGGTTGTTCCAGAAATGGCGGAACCCGTAGTCGTAGAAGTAGATGATCTTGACCTTGTACTTCTTCTGGAAGGTCTCGTCGAGCTGGCGGCCGATCTCGCCGTTGAACATCGCGTAGGCGTGGTTGTAGTCGCGCACGAGGTAGGGCGTGAGGAACACGCACATCTCGGGGAACACCGTGCAGGCGGCGCCGACCGGAGTGCCGAGCGCGATGTTGCCGGACTTCACCGCGTCCATGATCTCCAGCTCCTTGCCGAGGAGCGTGCCGCCGTGGAAGACCACGTTGAGCGTGCCCTTGGAGCGCTTGGTGACCTCCTCGGCCAGGTACTTGAACCCGATCGCCCCCGACTCGGGCGGCGCGATGATGTGGGCCAGGTCGAGCTTGCGCGGCGACTGCGCCTGGGTGGGCGTCGGGCCGGCCGAGCCGGCCAGGACCAGGCCGAGCAGCAGGGCCGCGGCGGTCGCGTAGCGGGTGAACGTCCTCATGTGCGCTGTCCTCCGAGCGGGCGGCGTTGACGGCGCCCCCATAGCGCGGTATCGCCGGCGTGTTGTCAAGCCGCCCCGCGTCGCCCCGCGGCGTTGACAAGCCTCGGCCCGGCGGTCTACGATCCGCGCGCGTGAAAGCCCTCGGCCGTGCGGTCGCGTGGGTTCCCCACATCGTGCTCACCGCGCTGATGCTGGTCGCCATGGTCGACATGCTGGCCGGGGTGTTCCTGCGCTACATCGTCACCTGGCTCTCCGCCACCTTCGACCTGCCCTCCGTCCGCTTCTTCTGGGTCGAGGAGATCGGCGAGTACGCGCTGGCTTGGCTGACCTTCATCGGTGCGGCCATCGGGATCCGCCGCGGCACCCACTTCGCGGTCGCCATCGTGATCGACCGCTTCCCGCCGCCAGTGCGACGCGCCGTCTTCGCCGGCCAGTACGTGCTGCTGGCCACCTTCGGCGCGCTGGTCGCCGTGTTCGGCTGGAACGTGAGCGAGCTCAACAGCCAGTCGTTCTCGCCCGCGCTCGACCTCAACCTGCGCTGGCTGTACCTGGCCTCCGTGGTGGGGGGCATCCTGATCGTCGTCTATAGCCTGGCCTCGCTGAACGACGTCCGGCGCGGCAAGGTGCCGGGCCCGGCCGAGGGGCACTGAGCCGTGCTCGTCGCGATCGTCATCGTCACGTTCCTGGTCCTCACCGCACTGTCGCTGCCGATCGTGTTCGCGCTGGGGCTGGCCGGGTTCGCCGGGTTGCTGGCCGGCGGCTTCTCGCTGCAGAAGCTGCCCTCCAGCCTGGTGGCCGGCTCGCAGAGCTGGGTCCTGCTGGCCATTCCCACCTTCGTCTTCGCCGGCAGCCTCATGGAGCGCTGTGGGATGTCGTACGCGCTCGTGAACCTGGCCCGGGCGCTCATCGGCTGGGTGCGCGGCGGCCTCGGGCTGTCGGTGGTGCTGGCCGAGTACTTCTTCTCCGGCATCTCCGGCTCCACCATCGCGGATGTCTCGGCCATCGGCGCCATGCTCACGCCGCCGATGCTGCGGGCCGGCTACTCCCGCGAGCACGCCGCCTCGCTGGTGGCCTCGGCGACGGCCATGGGCATCTTGGTGCCCCCGGCGATCTTCATGATCGTGCTCGGGCAGGTGACCGACACCTCGGTCGTCGCCATCTTCCTGGCCGGCTTCATCCCGGCCGCCGTCACCGCCGCCTGCCTCATGGTCGTGGTCTTCGTCCAGGCCCATCGCCTGCAGTGGCCCAAGGACGAGCGGCCGACCGCCGCGGAGTTCAACGTGGCCGTCCGGGCGTCGCTGGTGCCGATGGTGGTGCCGGTCCTCATCGTGGCCGGGTTCTTCTTCGGCGCCTTCACCGCGACCGAGGCCGGCGCCCTGGTGGCCGCCTACGCGGTGGCGGCCGCGCTGCTCTACTACAAGAACGTCCGGCCGCGCGAGATGCTGGTGCTCGTCCACGACAGCGCGCTGCTGACGGCGGCGGTGGTCTTCCTCCTCGCCGTGGCCAGCGTCTACCAGTTCCTGATGGGCATGCTGGGCGTGCCCGCGCTGCTGGGCGAGGTGCTGCGGCCGCTGCAGACGACGCCGTCGCTCTTCCTGCTCGCGGTGTCGGTCATCGTCATCGCCTTCGGCATGGTGCTGGAGGGGCTGCCGGCCGCGGTCGTCCTCGTCCCGGTCGTCTTCCCCGTGGCCAAGCAGATCGGCATCCACCCGATCCACTTCAACATCGTCCTCACCGCCGCCGTCGGCATCGGCCTGTTCCTGCCGCCGATCGGCGTCGGCCTGCTGATGGCGCTGCGCTTCGCCGACATCAGCGTGGGCCGCCACTTCCGCGTCTACTGGCCCTACCTGGTCTCGTTGTTCGTGGGGCTGATCATCCTGATCCTGTTCCCCGAGATCACCCTCTTCCTGCCGCGCCGCGCGGGGATGGTGCGCTGAGATGCGACGCAGCGACGACCGGATCCTGACCACCCACGTCGGCAGCATCCCGCGCAATCCGGCCCTGCGGGACCTGCTCGTGCGCCAGGACGCCGGCGAGCCGATCGACGCCGCCGAGCTGGCGCGCCAGGCCGAGGCGGCCGTGCGCGACGTCATCACGCGGCAGCTCGCGGCCGGCATTGATGTCGGCAACGACGGCGAGCAGCCCCGGGCGGGGTTCTCGACCTACGTGGCCCGGCGGATGCGCGGCTTCGGCGGCGAGAGCCGGCGGCCGCTGGCCCTCGACCTGCTCGAGCATCCCGACTACGCGGAGATGCTCGCGTTCCGCCGCCGCTCGGCCGCCCGCATTGCCAATGCGCCGCAGGCGGTGGCCGAGATCGAGTACGCCGACCTCGGCGAGGCCGCCGCCGAGTGCGACCTGTTCACACGGTGCGCCGCGGCGATCCCGCAGCAATTCGCCGAGCCGTTCATGACGGCCGTTTCGCCGGGGACCGCCGCGACCATCCTGCTCAATGCCTACTACGACTCCCACGAGCGCTACATCGCCGCCCTGGCCCGGGAGATGAAGAAGGAGTACGAGCTGATCCACGCCCGCGGCTTTGTGCTCCAGCTCGATTGCCCCGACCTGGCGATGGAGCGCGGGCGCTTCTTCCAGAAGGAATCCCTGGACGGCTTCCTGAAGGCCGTCGAGCTGCACGTGGACGCGATCAACCTGGCCATCGCGGGGATTCCGCCCGAGCGGGTCCGGCTGCACTTCTGCTGGGGCAACTACGACGGTCCCCACACGCACGACGTCCCGCTGGAGCCGGTGCTGCCGCTGCTCTATCGGGCCCGGGTCGGCGCGCTCTCGCTGCCGCTGGCCAACCCGCGCCACCAGCACGAGGTGAAGGCGCTCAGGCGCCTGCCGCCGCCGCCGTCCATGCTGATCCTGCCTGGCGTGATCGACACGACCACCAACTACGTCGAGCATCCGGAGGTCGTGGCCGACCGCCTCGAGGCCGTCGTCGCGGCGGTCGGTGCCCGCGAGCGCGTCATCGCCTCGACGGACTGCGGCTTCGGGACGTTCGCCGGCTCCGAGATGGTCGCGCCCAGCGTCGTGTGGGCCAAGCTGCGCGCGCTGGCCGACGGCGCCGCGCTGGCCAGCCGGCGACTCTGGCGCTGAGCGCGCCGCCCGCTGGCTTGCGCCGTCCTGCCCAATCGGCTACGGTGGCGCTGTTTTTCGGACCCGCGAGCGCCAGGGAGGCCGTGATGAACGTGAGAACCGTGGGGTGCGTGGTGCTGGCGGTGCTCGTGGGGCTCGGCCTGGCGCCGGCGGCGGGGGCCCAGCCGGCCGGGACGCTCGTGGTCGGCTTGGTCGCCGAGCCGGTGAACCTCGATCCGGCCCAGGTGACCGACCTCAACTCCAATCGTGTCGGCCGGCGCATCGCCGAAACGCTCGTCACCTTCCCCGACGAGAGCACCCAGATCGTGCCGGGCCTGGCCGAGTCATGGACGGTGTCGAAGGACGGGCTACGCTACACGTTCAAGCTCCGCCGGGGCGTCAGCTTCCACGACGGCACGCCGTTCAACGCCGAGGCGGTGAAGGACTCCATCGAGCGCCAGATCAACCCCGAGCATCCCCTCAACAAGCTCGGCAAGTATCCGTTCGCCAACTATTTCTTCGGGAACGTGAAGGCGGTGGAGGTGGTCGACCCCGCGACCGTCGAGTTCGTCCTGAAGGAGCCGCGCGCCTCGTTCCTGGCCGTGCTCACCGCCGGCGCCGCGTCGATCGCCAGCCCGACCGCCATGCGCAAGCTCGGCGCCGACTACGCGCTGTCGCCGGTGGGCACCGGGCCGTTCAAGTTCGCCACGTGGGACCGTGGCCAGCGCGTGGTGCTGGAGAAGAACCCGGCCTACTGGCGGTTCCCGGTGAAGATCGACCGCGTCGTCTATCGCCCGATCGTCGAGGACCAGGCGCGGCTCACCGAGCTGCTCACCGGCGCCCTCGACCTCATCGTGGGCACGCCGCCCGACTACGTCAGCCAGCTCGAGAGCAATCCGAAGATCACGCTGCTCAGGCAGGTGGGCGCCCACGTCTGGTACCTCGGCATCAACAACCAGAAGAAGCCGCTCGACGACAAGCGCGTGCGCCAGGCGCTCAACTACGCCGTCAACAAGGACGCCATCGTCCGCGACGTCCTGAAAGGCACCGGCTCGCTCTCGGTCGGCCCCGTGCTGCCCAAGACGTGGGGCGCCGACGGCGGGCTCAAGCCGTACCCGTACGATCCGGAGCGCGCCAAGAAGCTGCTGGCCGAGGCCGGCTACCCGAGCGGCTTCACGACGACACTGTGGGTCCCGGAGTCCGGCTCGGGCATGCAGTCGCCGGTGGCGATGTCCACCGTCATCCAGTCGAATCTGAAGGCGGTCGGCGTCAACGTCACGCTGCAGACCATGGAGTGGGGCGCGTACCTGGCCAAGCTGCGCAGCAAGGAGCAGGAGCTGTTCGCGCTGTCCTGGATGGCCGGCAACGAGGACCCCGACCTGGTGATGTACCCGCTGCTGCACTCCAGCCAGTGGACGCCCAACGGCCCCAATCGCGCGCTCTACAAGAACGACACGTTCGACGAGCTGCTGCACCAGGCCCGGCTGACGACCGACGAGAAGAAGCGGGCCGACCTCTATCGCCAGGCCCAGCGCATCCTGGTCGACGACGCGCCGTGGATCTTCGTCGACCACGAGATCCAGACCGCCGCCCACGTCAAGCGCGTGCAGGGGTTCAAGCTCCACCCGAGCTTCGACCTGCGCGTCGAGACGATCTCGCTGAGGTGAGGCGCTACCTCGCCCGCCGGCTCCTGCTGCTGGTGCCGGTCCTGGCGGGCGTGTCGATCGTCATCTTCATGGTGCTGCACCTCTCCCCCGGCGATCCGGTGGAGATCATGCTCGGCTCCCAGGCTACGCAGGAGGACCGCGCCCGCCTGCGCGCCGACCTCGGCCTGGACCAGCCGCTGCCCGTGCAGTACGCGCGCTGGGTGGGCCACGTCGCCCGTGGCGACCTCGGCCGCTCGCTCTGGATGAAGCGTCCGGTGCTGGCCGAGGTGCTCGGCCGCTTCCAGGCCACGCTCATCCTCACCGGCACCGCGCTCCTGCTGTCGACCACCGCCGGCATCGCGCTCGGCGTGGCCTCGGCCAGCCGGCCGCACTCCCTCCTCGACCGGACGAGCACGGTGGCCTCGCTGTTCGGGGCCAGCATGCCGTCGTTCTGGCTGGGCATCGTGCTCATGGTGCTGTTCGCGCTGCGGCTGGGCTGGCTGCCGGCCTCGGGGATGTACGCGCCCTACGACGGCGGCGACCTGCGCGATCTCCTCGCCCATCTCGTGCTGCCGGCGGTCACGTTGGCCGCCGCCTCGGTGACGATCATCGCGCGGCTCACGCGCGCCGCCATGCTGGAGACGCTCGGCCAGGACTACATCCGCACCGCCCGGGCCAAGGGCGTGGTCGAGCGCCTGGTCGTGCTGCGCCACGGGCTCACGAACGCGCTGATCCCCATCGTCACCGTGGTCGGCGTGCAGGCCGGGTACCTGCTGGGCGGTGCCGTCCTCACCGAGACGGTCTTCGCCTGGCCGGGGGTCGGCACGCTGATGGTGCAGGGCATCCTGGCCCGCGACTTTCCGCTCGTGCAGGGCTGCGTGCTGGTCGTCGCGCTCAGCTTCGTGCTCGTCAACCTGGCGGTCGATCTGCTCTACGCGTGGCTCGATCCGCGCATCCGCTACGAGTGACGGCGTGAGCGTCCGCGTCCAGGACGCCGGCGACGAGCGCGCGATCGCGCCCGACCGCGCGCCGCGGGCAGTCGGGCGCGCGCTGGCCCGCACCGCTCGTCGCAACCGGCTGGCGGTGGCGACCGCGATCGGCCTGGTCGCGGTGCTCTTCCTCGCCGCGCTGGCGCCGTGGCTGCCGCTGTTCGATCCCGACCTGGTCGACACCGTGAAGCGCCTGCAGCCGCCCCTCACGCCCGGCCATCTGCTCGGCACCGACGAGTTCGGGCGCGACCTCCTCGCCCGCCTCGTGTGGGGCGCGCGGGTATCGCTGCTGGCCGGCGTGGTCACCGCGCTCGCCGCGATGGTGATCGGCGTCACGCTGGGAGTCCTCGGCGGCTTCTACACGGGCTGGATCGAGACCGTGGTCATGCGCCTGACCGATATCCTGATGGCGTTCCCCTACGTCCTGCTGGCCATCGCCCTGGTGGCCGGGCTCGGGCCCGGGCTGCGCAACGCCATGATCGCCATCGCGATCGTCGGCTTTCCGTTCTACACGCGGCTCGTGCGCAGCGTGGTGCTCTCGCTGCGCGAGCGCGAGTTCGTGGAGGCGGCGCGCGCGCTCGGCGCCGGCGACGCCGTCATCCTGGGCCGCCACGTGCTGCCCCACCTCGTCTCGCCGATCGTCGTGGCCTTCAGCCTGGACGTGGGCGCGAAGATCCTGGTCACCGCCGGGTTGTCGTTCCTGGGCCTCGGCACCCAGCCGCCGACGGCCGACTGGGGGAGCATGCTGGCGACCGGGCGGCAGTTCGTCATCCTGAGCCCGCACGTCGCGCTCCTGCCAGGGCTGGCCATCTTCGTGATCGTCCTGGCGCTCAACGTGGTCGGCGACGCCCTGCGCGACGTGCTCGATCCGCGCACGCGGGCCGGCTGAGCGGGCATGCAGCTGCGCGTCAACGGCACGACGCTGTTCTGCGAGACCCTCGGTGAGGGCGCGCCGTGCCTCTGCCTGCACGGCGGGCCGGGCACGGACTCCTCGGGGCCGCGCCGGAGCCTGGCGCCGCTGGCCGAGGCGCTCGGCCTCCGACTCGTGTTCTACGATCACCGCGGCCATGGCCGCTCCGAGTGGGTGCCCGTCGAGCAGTGCACCCAGGATCAGCTCGTCGCCGACGTCGAGGGCGTGCGGCAGGCGCTGGGCCTGGGCCGCGTCCACGTCCTGGGGATCTCCTGGGGCGGCTTCCTCGCGCTCATGTACGCCGCCCGTCACCCGGCCTCGGTGCGCTCGCTCGCCGTGGTGGGTGCGGCGGCCAGCGGCGACTTCATGCGCCGGGCCGAGGACAACGCCCGGCGTGAGGCAACGCCCCCGCAGTGGACGGCCTACCAGGCGCTGTGGGACGGCTCGCTCACCGACGACGAGAGCTTCCGGCGCGCCTTCGACACGATCCGGCCGCTCTACTTCTTCGACAAGCGGCTGGCCGCCGACAGCGTGGCCGCGCGCAGCGACACGCGCTACCGGCTGGCCGTCCGCCGGTTCGTCATCGAGCACGAGTACGCGCGCTACGACTGCCGAGGCGAGCTACCCGGCATCGCCGGTCCGACCCTGGTCGCGGTGGGACGGCACGACTGGATCTGTCCCGTCGACCAGGCCGAGGAGATCCACCGGCTGGTCCCCGCCTCGACGCTGGCCGTGTTCGAGCGAAGCGGCCACGCCCCGCAGGTGGAAGAGCGCGAGGCGTTCACGGAGACCCTCGGCGAGCTGCTGGCCCACGCCCCCTGGCACTCACTTGCCTGTCCAGCGCACGGCCTTCAGCGACTGGTAGAGGCCGGCGTAGGTCGGGATGGGGACGAAGCCCTCGTAGCCCTGCCGGGTGACGTAGACCTGCTGCTGGAAGTAGAGGAAGACGTACGGCGCGTCCTCCATGAGGACGCGCGAGAACTCCGCATAGGCGCGCTTGCGCTCGGCGACGACGGCGGTGCGTCGCGCCTGCTCGAGCAGCTCGTCCACGCGCGGGTTCTTGTAGTGCGCGAAGTTGCGACCCTTCCACTGGCTCGAGTGCCAGATGGTGTAGGCGAAGGGATCGGGGTCGTGGTGGTTCGTCCAGCCCACCACGATGCCCTCGAAGTCGGAGGCGAAGAGCTTCTTGACGAACGTCGGCCAGTCGAGCGCCTCCAGCGTAGCCTCCACCCCGACGCGCTTGAGGTACTCCTGCACGATCACCGCGGTGTCCTTCACGCTCTGGTTGGCCTGGTCGTGACGGATCGAGAAGCTGAAGCGCTTGCCGTCCTTCACCAGGATGCCGTCGGGGCCCGGCTTGAAGCCGGCCTCGGCCAGCAGCGCCTTGGCGCGATTCGGGTCGTACGCGTACGGCTTCACGCCGGGATCGAAGGCCCAGCTCGCCGGCGGGAACTGGCCGGTGGAGATGGCGGCGTAGCCCTGCAGGACTTCCCGGACGATGCTCGGCACGTCGACCGCGTGGTTGAGGGCCCGGCGCACGCGCAGATCGTTGAACGGGGCGAGATCCTGGCGCCAGCCGACGTAGGTGTACGAGGTGTTGTCGGCGACCAACACCTTGAGCCCGGCCGTCTGCTTCAGCCGCGCGACCTCGGTCAGCGGCGGGTTCTCGATGAAGTCGACGCCGCCCGCCTTGAGCTCCTGCAGCAGGACGACGGCGTCGGGGATGATCCGGAAGATCAGGCGGTTCAGGGCCGGCCGGCCGCCGTGATACTGCTCGTTGGCCTCCATCACGAGACGTTCGCCCCGGCGCCACTCGACGAACTTGAAGGGCCCGGTGCCGACGGGCTTGCGGTTGAAGTCGGCGGTATTCAGATCGACGCCCTTGAGCAGGTGCTCGGGGACGATGCCCGCGCGCGGGTTGACGAGGACAGCCAGGAACGAGCCGCTCGGATAGCGCAGGCGGAAGCGCACGGTGTGGTCGTCGACGACCTCGATCGGCCGGACCGCCAGCTCCTCGGGGCGCTTGGGATTGTCCTTGGCGGTGAGCTCCGGAAAGCCCACCAGCGCGTCGAAGTAGGCGCGATGCGGCGTCGTCACCTTGGGGTCGAGCACCGAATAGAAGGTGAAGGCGACGTCGCGCGCCGTGAACGGCTTGCCGTCGTGCCACTTCACGCCCTTCTTCAGCTTGAAGGTATAGGTGAGGCCGTCCTTCGACACCTCCCACGACTCCGCCAGCAGCGGGCGCACGTTGAGGCTCGGGTCCAGCTCGAGGAGACTGTCGAACAGCGGCCACTCGACGATGTAGGACATGCTGTCGGTGGCCAGCACGGGGTTGAGCGACGTCGCGTCGCCGCTGAGGCCGAGGACCAGGTCGCGGCCGGCCGCGAAGCCGGGCGCGGCGGCGCCGAGGACGGAGAGCACCACGAGGACGGTGACGACCAGCGTGTGGATCACGGAGGAGCCTTCCTTTCGGTTGACGTACGTCACGAGGAGCCGCGCAGCGTGGGGTCGAGGGCGTCCCGCAGCCCGTCGCCGCACAGGTTGAACCCGAGCACGGTGAGGAAGATCGCCAGGCCGGGGCAGGCGGCGATCCACCAGGCGGAGGCCAGGAACTGCCGCCCCTCCACGACCATGTTGCCCCAGCTCGGCAGCGGCGGCTGGGCGCCGAGCCCGAGATAGCTCAGCGCGGATTCGATCAGGATCGTCTGGCCGAGCAGCAGCGTGGCCTGCACGATGATGACCGGCAGCGCGTTGAGCAGCAGGTGGCGCCCCAGGATCCGGGTGTGGCCGGCGCCCAGGGCGTGGGCGGCGTCGACGAACTCGCGGCCCCGCAGGCTCAGGCACTCGGCGCGGACGATCCGCGCCACCTGGGCCCAGGTGACCAGCGAGATCACCAGCGCGGTGTTGAGCAGGCTGGCCCCGAACAGCGCGACCACGACGAGGATCAGGAACAGTGCGGGGATCGACATGAACGCGTCGGCCGCCCGCATGATCACGGTGTCGGCCGCGGCGCCGAAGTAGCCGGCCGCGCTGCCCAGGGCCGTGCCGACCACGAGGGCCAGCCCGGTGGCGAGGAAGCCGATCTCCAGCGACACGCGGCTGCCCCAGATGACACGGCTGAGCACGTCACGGCCGAACCCGTCGGTGCCGAGCCAGTGCGCAGCACTGGGCGGCTGCAGTCGCTGGAGCAGCGACTGGTTGGAGTAGCCGTGAGGCGCGATGAGAGGCGCCAGCACGCCGGTGAGCAGCATGAGCGCCACGGCGGCCCCGCCGATGAGGCCGCGCCGATGGCGCACCAGGCGGGCCAGCGGGCCGGCGCTCACCGGTACGAGATCCGCGGATCGATGAAGCAGTACGCGACGTCGGTCACGAGGTTGGCGGTGATGACGACGGCGGCCACGATCATGTTGACGCCCATGATGACCGGATAGTCGCGCTCGAACACGGCGCCCACCGCGAGGCGGCCGATGCCGGGCCAGGCGAACACCGTCTCGGTCAGCACGGCCCCGCCGACCAGCGTGGGCAGTGACAGCCCGACCACGGTCACCACCGGGATCAGCGCGTTGCGGAGCGCGTGGCGCCAGACGACGGCGCCGCCGGCGAGACCCTTGGCCCGGGCCGTCCGGACGTAGTCCTGGCGGAGCGCCTCCAGCAGGCTCGAACGTGTGAAGCGCATGAACGCGGCCATCTGGATCGACCCGAGCGTCAGCGTCGGCAGGATGGCGTGACGCAGGCGCGAGACCGGGTCGGCCTCCCGCCCGTACTCGCTGAGTCCCGACGGCGGCAGCAGCCGGAAGACCTCGGAGAAGAGCAGGATCAGCATGATCCCCAGCCAGAAGCTGGGGAACGACACCCCGAAGAGGGAGATCGCCGAGCCCAGGGTGTCCCAGATGGTGCCGCGCCGGACCGCCGCCAGCACACCGAGCGGAATGGCGGCGCCGAGGGCCAGCACCAGCGCGCCTGCCGTCAGCTGCAGCGTCGGCCCGATCCGGTCCAGGATCAGCGTCGCCACCGGGTCGCCGGTCTTGAACGACCGGCCGAGATCGCCGCGCAAGGCCGCGGCCGCCCACGTGAGGTACTGCAGCGGGAGCGGGCGATCCAGCCCCAGGCGCTCGCGGATCTGGGCGGCGGCGTCCGGCGAGAACTCGCCGCCGATGAGCACCGCCTCGGGGCCGCCTGGCGCCAGCCGCATGAGCGTGAAGAGGATGAGCGACACGCAGACGAGCATGAGCAGGGCAAACCCCAGGCGCCTCAGCACGTACCCGCGCAGGCCCGCGTCCACGCCCACCGTGGTACAACGTCGCGCGGCGCGGTTCAATACGTCCCGGTGTTACGATCCGCGCATGATCGACAACCTCGTCTCCTCGAAGGGGCGGGGCCACGGCGGTCTTCCTGCTGAAAGCAGGTCGACATCTATGCCACCCGCGAGTGGCTCACGTGGACGCCGCGCGCGGACCAGTGGCTACCGCTCCACCAGGCGACGCTCAGGTAGCCGGGCGCAGCGTGTAGAGCACCTGCTCGGCCCTCGGGCCGGCCGGCACGTCGCCGTACCCGGCGATGGCGCGCTCGACGGTGAGCCCGGCCGCGCCGGCCAGCCGCGTCATCTCGTCGCGCGTGATCCAGCGGCGCGCGGTGCTGAACTCGCGGCGGTCCACGTGGCCGTCGGGTGCGGTCGCCTCGACGATGTGGCGGCGCCGCTCGATCTGCGTGGCCGGGTCCAGCGCGTAGCCGATCCAGGCGCGGACGCGGCGGCCGTCGCCGTGCAGCGTGTCACGGTGGAGCAGCGGCTCGGGCGGGCAGTGGGCCAGCCGCGCGAAGGGCACGAAGACGTCCACCAGGGCCACGCCGTCGACGGTGAGCAGGCCCGCGAGGTTGGCCAGCGCGCGGCGCTGGGCCTCGACGGTGAGCAGGCAGGTGAGCGTGCCGGACGGTACGAGGATCAGCCGGAACCGGTCGCGCAGGGGCAGCCGGCTGGCGTCGGCGCGGATGACTCGCACGCGCCGGCGCACCTCGGGCGGCTCCTGGGCGAGCCGCGCGCCCAGCCGCGCCAGCATCGCCCCCGAGAGATCGACGGCGACCACCGCGGTGCCGGCGCGGGCCAGCGGCAGGGTGATCCGCCCGGCGCCGGCGCCGACCTCGAGGACGGGGCCGCCGAGCTTGCGGGCGTGGTCGAGATAGAGCGGCAGGTCGTCGGGCCCGGCGCCGAGATAGACGTCGTAGGCGTCGGCGAACTCCCGGTAGGGATCGTCGCTCACGCCGGCGGGGTCGCGCCGGTCCGCTCGACGATGAGCCGGTAGTGCTCGGGCCGGCGGTGACGGGCGAAGTCGAAGACGGTGCTCGTGTAGGCGCGGCCGAGCCCGAGATCGCAGCGGGCGACGATCAGCTCGTCGCCGAGCGTCGTGGCCATCGCCACCGTCTCGCCCGAGGGCGCGATGATCTGGCTCTGGCCGATCTGATCGACGCCCTCCTCGCGGCCGGCCTTGGCCACGCCGACCACCCAGGTGCCGTTCTGGTAGGCGCCGGCCTGCATGACGAGCTGGTTGTGGAAGTTGGCGAGGCCCCGCGCCTTCGCCTCGTGCAGGTGGGCGACGAGGCGCTTGACGACGGTGCCGCGCCCGTCGCTGCGGGCGATCGGCCCCAGCTGGGCGGCGCCGACCGTGATGAGACTCACACCTGGATGTTCCACAACAGGGTGGCCCCGAACTGCAGCACGCCCTGGACGTTCTTGCGAAACGCGCCCGGCACCACGAACTGGCCCCACGGCACGTACGGCACCTCGTCGTAGGCCAGGACCTGGACCTTCTCGGCGATGGCCTTGCGCTTGACGGCGTCGGGCTCCCGGGCGAAGTCCGCCCGCAGCTTCTCCATCGGCTCGCTGGTGGGCCAGCCGAACCACGCCTTGTCGCCGCCGCCGCCCAGCACCGAGGACACGGCCGGCGTCATCGTGTCGAACGACGTCGACCACGTGTGGAAGACGTTCCAGCCGCCCGCGGCCGGCGCGTCCTTCTTGGCGCGCCGGGCGACCATCGTCGACCAGTCCATCGATTGCAGATCCGGGTTGGCGCCGAGCGACTTGAGCACCTCCACCGTCACCAGCGCCGGGGCGTGGGCGTAGGGCGAGTCGGTCGGATCGAGGACGACGACGGGCCGGCCGTCGTAACCGGATTCCTTGAAGAGCTGTCGCGCGCGCTCCAGGTCGGGCTTGGGCGCGCCGGCCGCGGATTCGTAGGGTAGGCCACCGCACATGAAGACCGACGGGCAGGTCTTGTAGTACTTCTCGTGGCCGATGACAGCCTGCAAGTAGTTCTTCTGATCGACGGCCAGCAGCAGCGCCTGCCGGGCTTTCTTGTTGTTGAAGGGCGGGTGCAGGTGGTTGGGCCGCAGGATGCCCTGGCTGCCCTTGGGATCGGTGATGAAGACGCTGAGGGCGGCGTTCTTCTCCAGGCGCGCCGCGAAGTCGAGGGGGATGTTCTCCCAGTAGTCGACCTCGCCGGCCTCGAGCGCGGCGCCGGCGGTGGCCGCGTCGGGGATGTAGCGCCACTCCACGCGGTCGACCAGCGGGCGCTTGGCGCCGGCGGCCCCGCTCGGGTTCTCCTTGCGGGGGACGTAGTCGGCGTTCTTGATGTAGACGACGCGGTTGCCCGGCTGCCACTCGTCCTTGGAGAACGTGAACGGCCCCGAGCCGATGACGTCCTTGACCTGGTCGTTGGGGTCGGTGGCGGCCAGCCGGGCCGGCATGATGAACGAGGGGCTGGCCGAGGGCTTGCCGAGCGCGTCGAGGACCAGGCCGAACGGCGTCTCCAGATCGATCGTGAACGTCTTCTTGTCGACTGGCGCCATCTTCGACAGCGAGGCCATCATGAGGCGCCCGACCGCGTCCCTGGCCCCCCACCGCTTGATGGAGGCCACGCAATCCTCCGCCGTCACCGGCGCGCCGTCGTGGAACTTGAGCCCGTCGCGCAGGGTGAACGAGTACTTCATCGCGTCCTTGCTCACCGTGTACTTGTCCACCATCTGCGGCTGTAGCTTGAGGTTGCCGTCGAGCGCGAAGAGCGTGTCGAAGATCATGTAGCCGTGATTGCGCGTGATGTACGCCGTCGTCCAGATCGGGTCGAGGATCTTGAGATCGGCGTGAGGGACGAACCTGAGCGTGCCTCCGCGCTTCTGCGCGTGCACGTAGGGCGCGGCGACGGCGGTGGCGGCGACGGCGGCAGTCCCGGCGATGAAGCGGCGGCGGCTGAGGCTCATCACGAGATCCTCCTCTGCGTGGTGCGCGGATGGTGGCATGCCGTCGTGCCGCGTGCAAGGCCTGGTGGCTGGCAGCCGCCTTGCTCCCGTCTTCGAAACAAGGGGGGCGTCAGCACACCGTGGCCGGAGAGTTCGCACGGCGGGGCGATGCCGAGCGCGCCGCCGCCGGGCTCGTCGAGATCGGGATCCCGCGCGATCGCATCACGCTGCTGGCGCCGGGCCTCGAGGCGCGTCAGGTTCCCACCCACGAGGGCGAGCGGCCGGGGATCGGCGCGACGCTTGGTGCCGTGGTGACGCTGCTCGTTCCCGGCGTGGCCGCCGTGATCGTGGCGGGCGTGATCGGCGCGGCGCTGCTGGGCGTCGGCGGTGCCGCCGTCGGCGCAGCACTCGAAGCCTCGCTGGTGACGGGCCTGCCCCGAGACGAGCTGTTCGTCTACGAGGCCGCGCCGGGCGCCGACGCCCGCGGCCGTGCCGGGGCCTGAGGACGCCTCGCGCGCGCGGAACTCCGCGGCGGCGCGGCCCGGCGGTGTTATCGTCGGGAGAAACGCACGCCAGGAGAGAGCGCCCGATGTCGTCCAGCCCGGTCCGCCCCGGTCATCCCTATCACATGCACGACGCGATCTACGCGCAGCCGGGGGCGCTGCGCCTGCTCACGCGCGGCCAGGGCCCGACGCTCGCCACGGCCGCGGCCCGGCTGCGCGAGGCCTCGGCGGTGTGGCTGGCCGGCGTCGGCTCGTCGTGGCACGCGGCGCTGGTCGGCGAGCTGCTGTTCGCGCGCGTGGGCGGCCTGGGCCCGCGCGCCCGCGCGATCCACGCCTTCGACCTCGTCGAGTACTGGCCCGACGCGGACGGCGCCGTCGTGGCGGTCACCCATCGCGGGACGAACCACTACGCGACGACGGCGCTGGCGCGAGGCCGGGCGGCCGGCGCCGCCACCGTGGCGATCGCCGGCAAGGGCACCGAGGGTCCGGCGGGCGCCGAGCACGTGCTGCGCACGGTCGAGCAGGAGGCGTCGTCGTGCCACACCGTCAGCTACACGACGGCGGTGGCCATGCTGGCGGCGCTGGCCGCCGCCGTCGGGCACGACGACGACATCGCGCACCAGCTCGACGCCATGCCGGATCAGCTCGCGATGCTGCTCGGGCAGGAGGCGTGGGAGGAGTTGGCCGCGCGCTTCGGCGGACGCCGCCGCTACTGGGTCGTGGGCGGCGGCCCCAACGCGGCGACGGCCTACGAGGCCGCGCTCAAGCTGAACGAGGCGGCGTGGCTGCCCGCGGTCGGCTTCGGCTGCGAGCAGTTCCTGCACGGACCGTGGGCCGCGCTGGAGCCGGACGATCTCGTGATCCTCGTCGCGCCGCCCGGACCCTCGCACGCGCGCTGCCGCGACGTCGCGCGGGTCGCGGCCGAGATCGGCGCGCCGCTGATCGCCCTCGTCGCCGAGGACGACCGCGAGATCGGACCCCTCGCCGCCGAGACCATCGCGCTGCCGACGGTCGCGGAGCTGCTCTCGCCGATCGTGTCGATCGTGCCGCTGCAGCTCCTCACGTACCACCTGGCCATCAAGGCCGGCGCCAATCCCGACACGATGCGCGCCGACCAGCCCGCTCACGGTCGCGCCCGCGCGGTCGCCGGCGCGTGAGGATGCCGCTCAGGCGCCCTTCCGCCGGCGCGTCGTGTTGACGATGCGCGCGGCGACTTCCTTCTGGCGTTCCTGGTAGCGCCCCTCGCGCTTGATCGACCTCATGACTTTCCCGTACTGAGGCCCACGCTTGCGGCTCTTCACGCCTTTCGGCGGCATCGCCGTCTCCTCGTCGTGGAATCGTTCGTCTGACGATCGTCCTCATGCTCTCCACGCGGCATGCCAGCGCAACGACTGATCGTCCTGCTCTGCCTCACCGGCGCCACGACGACGGTGTCGATCGGCGCGTTTCCCGCGCTGCTGCCGGAGATCGGCGCCGCCGCCGCGCTGGCCGACTGGCAGCTGGGCGCCGTGGCCGGTGCGTTCGGGTTGGCCCGGATGCTCGCCAACGTGCCGGCGGGATTGTTCATCACGCATCACCTGACGCGCGCGCTCGTGCTGTCGCCGGGCCTCATGCTGGTCGGCGCGCTATTGCTGGCCAGCGGTGGGGGCTTCGGGGTGCTCGTGCTCGGCCGCGCGCTCATGGGCCTGGGCCACACGCTCTGCATGCTCGGCAACCTCACCGCCGTCCTCCGTTACCGCGCGGGACCCGGCCTCGCCTCCTCGCTCAACGCGGTGGAGTTCTCGGCGATGCTCGGCGTGCTCAGCGGCGCCGCCCTGCTCAGCCTGCTGCCGCGCGCGGTGCCCTGGAACGCGGCGCTGCTGCTGGCCTGCGCGCCGATGGTGGCGAACCTCTTCCTGCTGCCGGCACTCCGGCGCGCGCTGCCGTCGCCGGCCAGCGAGGGACCGCGCCCGTTCTTCGCGCGCAGCCAGGCGGCCGCCGGCGCTTCCGAGTCCGCCGATCCGCCGGCGCGACGAGGCGGCTGGCTGGCCGTGCTGGCGGTCGCGGCCGGCGCCGCGATCGCGGTCAGCTACTCGACCGTCGAGCAGTTCGCCATCCCGCTGCGCGGCAGTCGGGAGTTCGGCCTGGACCGCGCGGGCATCGCGCGCCTGCTCATGCTGGCCCAGGTCGTCGACGTCGCCACGCTGCTGCCGCTGGGCGCGCTGGCCGATCGTCGCGGGCCGCCGGTGGTGCTCGGCAGCGTCCTGCTCGTGTTCGCTGCGGCACTGGCGCTGATCGGCTTCGGCTCGCTGCCGCTGCTGAGCGTCGGCTGCGTGCTGTACGGCGTCAGCATGGCGGGATGGATGTTGCCGGTGAGCATCCTGCGCTCGGTCACGCCGCCCGCGCGCGTCGCATGGCGGACCGCCCTCTACCGCGTGTCCGTGGACGGCGGCATGTTCGCCGGGCCGTTCGTCTCCGGCCTGCTCGCCGCCCGCCACGCCGGCGTGCTGCCGGGTGTGATGCTCGTGATCCTGTCGCTCGTCGGCCTCGCGCTCGTGCTCCGACCGCGCGGCACCGCGCCATCACGCTGAGCCGTCGACGTCTCATCGCTGGCACCGGCCTTGCTCCGGTCGTTCACCGGAGGATGATGTGCGCACCCGCTGGACATGGGCCGTCGTCGCCCTCGCGGTGTTCCTCGTTCTCGCCGTCGCCGTCTCGTTCCTGATCGACGAGCCGCTGCGTCGCACGATCGAGGGCGAGATGAACGCGCGCATGAAGGGCTACACCGCGCGGATCGGAGGGCTCGACTTCCACCCGATCGGCTTTGGCATCGATCTGCGCGACGTGGTGCTGCGCCAGGACGCGCATCCCGATCCGCCCGTCCTGGTCGCGCGGCGCCTGTCGGCCAGCGTGCAGTGGAGCGCACTCGCCCACCGTCGCGTGGTGGCCGACGTCGAGCTCGTCGAGCCCCGGGTGTACGTGGACCGGACCCACCTGGCCCGCGAGCTCGAGGACCCCACCCCGGTGAAGGAACACGGCTGGCAGGAGGCGCTCCAGGCCGTCTATCCCCTCAAGATCAACGAGTTCGTCATTCGCAACGGCTCGCTGACCTACGTCGACACCGGCCAGGCCCGCCCACTGGTGGTGCGAAACATCGAGGCGGTGCTGAACGACATCCGTAACGTGCGCTCGGCGCCCGACGTGTACCCCTCCCCCGTGCGCCTGGAGGCGGTCGTCTTCGACGACGGCCGGCTGCAGATCGACGGCGGAGCCGACTTCCTGCGCGTGCCGTACGCGGGGGTCAAGGGTCACATCGCGCTGCAGCGCGTCGCCCTCGATTTTTTCCGGCCGATCGTGGCCCGCTACGGTGTCACGCTGGCCGCCGGCACCTTCGGCGGCCACGGCGACGTCGAGTACGCCCCCGAGGTCAAGATCGTCGACCTCGAGGAGGTGCGGGTGGACGGGCTCAAGGCCGACTATGCGCACCGCAAGCGCACCGTTCAGCCGGTGAAGGAGGCGGCCCGGACCACGGTGGCGGCCGCCGCCGAGGTGGCCAACAAGCCCGGCGTGCTGCTCAAGGCGCGGCGGATCGGCGCCAGCGGCGCCACGGTAGGCTTTGTCAACGAGGAGGCTCAGCCGGGCTACCGCGTGTTCCTCGCCGCCGCCGATCTCCTCGTCGAGAATTTCAGCAACCAGCGGACCGAGGGAACGGCCACCGCCCGGCTACGCGGCCGCTTCATGGGCAGCGGCGTCACCGCGGTGAGCGCCACGTTCCGGCCGGAGCAGCAAGGGCCGGACTTCGACCTGAGCGTCCGCATCGAGAACACCGACATGAAGGCAATGAATGATCTGCTGCGCGCGCACGCGAAGTTCGACGTGGTGTCCGGCGTGTTCTCGGTGTTCTCGGAGCTCCACGTGAAGAACGGGCGGGTCGACGGCTACGTCAAGCCCCTGTTCCGCGACCTCGACGTCTACGACGCGGCGCAGGACGAGGACAAGTCACTCGGTCAGCGGCTGAAGGAGCGCGCGGTCGACGTCATCGGCACGGTGTTGCGCAATCGGCCCCGCGCGGAGGTGGCCACGGTGACGCTGATCGCGGGACCGCTCGACAAGCCGAAGGCCGAGACGTGGGAGACGGTCGTCGGCCTCGTGCGCAACGCCTTCATCAAGGCCATCCTGCCGGGGTTCGAGCGGGAGCGGCGGTCCGTCAGACGCTGACGACGATCCGGCAGGCTCGCGCCAGCAGACCGAGGAACCAGAGGGAGCGCGGCAGCCACATCTCGGTCTCCACCCACGCCAGGGTCGCCACGCCGGCCATCACCGCCACCGTCGCCACCCAGTCGGGCATGCGGAACCACCGGACGATGGGGAGCAGGAAGCCGCCGAAGATCGCGAGGACGAAGATCAGGGCCAGCACGCCGAGCAGCATGGCGAGCGGTCCCAGGAACAGCGTGGAGAAGAGCAGGATCAGTGCGTCGGCGCGCCCGAAGTTCGGGTCGCTGAACGCGCGTGAGACCTCGGGCTGGTTCGCGAACCAGGCGGCGATGCCGCGCGGTTCCAACACACCCAGGTAGATGATGCCGTACAGCAGCGCGCCGAACAGGATCAACCACTGGTGCGGGCGCAGCCCCGATTGGCTGATGGCGTAACGCATAGGCTCCTCCCGGTTCAAGTTCCTGGCGGACGCTAGCCTATGGCAAGGCCAGTGCCAGACCTGTGGACGGGGTGTGACCTCGATAAATCAGCTAGTTGGGGGGCTGGCCGGTTACCAGTGGCTGTCAGCTTTTCCCGGGTCGTGACAGGAGGTCGTGCCAATCAGTCGGCCGCGCGCCACTACAGCGGCCACGGCTCCCGACGCCACCCCATGTCCCAGAACATCCACTCGTAGCGGGCGGTGACGAGCACGTGCCGGCGCATGGCCTCGCGCTCGGCGGGCCGGAGCCGTTCGGCGATCACGTCGGTGGCGGCCAGGACGGCACGCACCACGTCGCCGAACTCGTCCGCGGCGTACGTGGCGATCCACCGCGCGTAGAGCGGATCGGTCGAGCCGGCGAGCTCGAGCCGCTTGCCGACCTCCCAGTAAATCCAGTAGCAGGGCAGCAACGCGGCCAGCGCCTCGTGGTACGGCGCGCCGTAGGCCACCGCCAGCAGGTAGCTGGTGTAGGCAAGATTCGTCGGCGCCAGCGGCGTGGCGGCGACCTCGGACGGCGAGAGGCCGAACGCCTTGAAGAAGCCCTCGTGCAACGCGCGCTCGACCCGGAGCGCGCCGGCAGCGTGCTCGTTGAACATGACGATCCAGTCGTCCTCGGGCGCCCGGGCGGCGGCCAGCGACAGGGCGCGGGCGAACTCGCGCAGGTAGAGGGCGTCTTGCACGGCGTAGAACCGGAAGCAGTCGCGCGGCAGCGAGCCGTCGGTGAGACCCGCCACGAATGGGTGGCGCAGGATCGCGTCGTAGACCGGCGTCATGGCCGTCCACAGCTCGGCGGTGAAGCTCACGGTCGGGCCCTCCGTCTCGGCATGGCTTCAGGAGTATCATAAGCGCCCATTTCCGCACCGGCTTCGGAGGAACGCCATGGCGCAGGAGCTGCTCGAGTCGATCCAGGACGGCGTCGCCACGCTCACGCTCAACCGGCCCGACCGTCTCAACGCGATGTCGGGGGCGATGCTCGACGCCCTGCTGGAGGCGTTGCCGCGACTGGCCGAGGACGGTGAGGTCGGCGTCGTGATCCTGACCGGCAGCGGCCGCGGTTTCTGCGCGGGCGGCGACGTGAAGGCGATGGCCGAGGGACGCGAATTCGGCGGCACCACCCTGGAGGAGAAGGCGCAGGCCCTGCGCTCGCGCATGGAAGTCTCGCGCTGGCTGCACGAGATGCCGAAGCCGACGATCGCCATGGTGCGCGGCGCCGCGGCCGGCGCCGGGCTCTCGCTGGCCCTGGCCTGCGATCTGCGGATCGCCGCCGACTCGGCGCGCTTTGCCACCGCCTTCGCCCGCGTGGGCTATTCCGGCGACTTCGGCGGGAGCTGGTTCCTCACCCAGCTCGTCGGCACCGCCCGGGCGCGCGAGCTGTACTACACCGCGCGCATCGTCGACGCCGCCGAGGCACTCGCCCTGGGGATCGTCAATCGCCTCGTGCCGGACGCGCAGCTCGAGGAGGAGACGCAGGCCCTGGCCGCGCGCCTGGCCCGCGGCCCCCGCGTGGCCCTGCGCTACATGAAGCGCAACATGAACGCGGCCGAGACCGGCTCGCTGAAGGACTGTCTCGACCTCGAGGCCTGGCACCACACGCGCACCGGCTTCACCGACGACCATCGCGAGGCCGCGAAGGCCTTCGTCGACAAGCGCGAGCCCGTGTTCCGCGGGCGCTAACGCTAGCCGCCGTCGGTGATGAAGGTGTCGCCGGTGGCACTGACAATCTTCGTCAGCATCGTTGCCGAAAAGCGGCTGTTTTGGCCCGTTCCGGTGGGGGCTCGCACCGGGCGGAATCCCTTGCAAGTACCCGCCGGATGGCACCTTGCGCCGTTTTCGTGGGCTTTGGCATCCCCCATGCTTTTACCCCGGCCAGATAGCAAAGCCAGTCTCAAACTTCAGGGGGAAGAGAACAATGTTTCGACTTATGCAGAAGCGGATGGGCGGTCAGCGCGGTTTCACGCTGATCGAGCTCCTCATCGTCGTTGCCATCATCGGCATCCTGGCCGCGATCGCCGTGCCGCTGTACGCCAACGTGCAGGCGCGGGCGCGCATCGCCAAGGCGCAGGCCGACACGCGGGCCGTGGCCTCGGCCGTGAGCATCTACTCGGCGCACTGCGGTGGGCTGCCGGACCAGACGTCCGCCGCCTCGACCTGCCCGTCGTCCACGGCGGCGCAGTCCGGCGCGCTGCCGGCGGTGCTGCTCACGCAGCAGACCAACGCTCAGAACCAGGTCGGCGGTCCGTTCCTGAACAGCCAGCCCACGCTGCCGGCCGGCTGGGTGGGCTCGGGCACCACGTACAAGTACGTCAGCACGGCAGTGGGCACGTTCTTGATCTGCGGTACCGGTGACGCCACGGGCGCGAACTCGGCCGCCGGCACCACCTGCCCCTAGTACGCTCAGCATGACCGCTGGGGCCGCCGTCGAAGGACGGCGGCCCCAGTTTTTTTGAGCCCGCCCCCCTCGCCCGCCACGCGTCGTCTCACCGCTCCGGAACTCACGGGCATCGACCTTGCGCTGACCGAGACCGGAGGTGCGTGAGAATGAAGGCAACCGACCTGCTGAAGAAGCAGCACAAGGACGTGAAGGCCCTGTTCAAGAAGGTGGAGCGCACTGACAACGCCCGCCAGCGGCGTCAGCTGCTCGACGAGATCTCCCGTCGCCTCGAGGGGCACACCCTGATCGAGGAGGAGATCTTCTACCCAGCCGTGCGTGGGCTCGAGACCCACAAGGTCGAGGCGATGATCCTGGAGGCGTACGAGGAGCACCACGTCGTCAAGCTGGTGCTCGCGGAGCTGCCGCGGATGAACCCCGACGACGAGCGCTTCGAGGCCAAGATGACCGTGCTCTCGGAGCTCATCGAGCACCACGTCGAGGAGGAGGAGCAGGAGATGTTCAAGACCGCCCAGAAGCTCGGCAAGGACGAGATGCAGGCGCTGGGTGAGCAGATGGCCGAGCGGTTCGAGGCCTTCCGCCGCCGGACCTCCGAGGCCGCCTAGACGGGGCGCGAGGCCTTGCAGGCCGCGTCGACCGCGGCCTTCAGCTCGACGAGGGCGACGGGCTTGTGGAGCAGGGTGAGACCCATCTCCCGAGCCCGTGTCACCGTCAGGTCCGGCGCCGAGCCGGTCAACAGGATCACCTTGATGGTCGGATCCAGGGTTCGCAGCGCGGTCACGACCTCGAAGCCGTTCATGCCTGGCATCAGGAAGTCGGTGATCACCGCGCTGTAGCGGCCCTCCTGGAAGCGTGCCACCCCGGCCGCGCCGTTCTCGGCCACGTCGGCCTCGTAGCCGCACACGGCGAGCATCTCGCGCAGCAGGCCGCGTAGCACGGCCTCGTCGTCGATCACGAGCAATCGGGCGGATCTGTTCGGCGTCATCAGGGGCTGGAAGATCCGCAAGAGCGATGCCACCGCCAACGTATTGAATTCACGACCACGGGCGGCCGAGGATGGCACGCGGGTGGTCAGGACGTCGCCGCCCTCAGAGATGCTCGATGCGCAGGCCTGGCCAGAGCAGGGTCCGGCGGTGCTCGGCGGCTCCGGCGGGGGTCTGCGCCGGCGGGATCACGGGGGGAGCGGCCGGACAGCGCACCAGCGAGCAGATCAGGATCCTGCGCTCCGAGTCCTTCGACGGCCGCCGGCGGCGCTCGTCCGGTGGCGTCACCGCGGTCGCCCGGCGATCGAGCACGACCTCGACGTTCTTGATCGAGGCCAGCGACCGGCTCAGGTATTCGTGCAGGCGCGTCTCCTTGCGCGGAACGACGACGACGACGCGCTCGGGATCGGGCGCGGTCATGTCCTCTACGCCCGCCGCAGCGACGTCTGCAGCAGGTCGAGCGCCGCCTTCGCGAACGCCCACATGTTCGCCTCGCGATCGCCGCTGCGCGTCTCGATCGTCAGCGTGCGCTCGATCGGGCCGGCGATGGCGATGCAAGCGTGGCCCGCCGCGTCGCCGTAACGGTTGCCGGTCGGCCCGGTAGCGCCGGTCTCGGCCAGGCCCCAGGTGGCGCCGAGCAGCTCGCGAATCGTCCTGGCCTTGATCGCCGCGTAGGCCTCGGTGCTGGAGCGGATGCCGGCCAGCGATTCGTCAGGCACGCGCAGGAGTGCGCGTCGCGCCGCCTGCGTGTAGACGACGGCGCCGCCGAGGAAGTACGCCGAGGCGCCGGGCACGGCGAGCAGCGCCGCCGAGATCAGGCCGCCGGCCGAGGACTCGGCGACGGCCAGCGTTTCTTTCCGCTCCTTCAACACGGCCGCCAGGGACGAGGCGAGCGGGGTCAGATCGTTCATGGGCGGCAGTTTAGCACCGTGTTACGGCGGGGCTCGATGGACCAGGATCTGGTCGGCGAGGAGGTCGCGGATCAGGCAGGGGAGGTCGGCGCCGGGGGTGATGGACACGGCCGCGTGGGCGGCGGCGTCGAGGCGGCTGGTCTGGGCCAGCGCCCGGTGGAAGGCGAACGCGGCGGCGGAGAGCCGGCGGAACACGACGTCGTCGGTCGAGCGCCAGACTTGCAGGTGCACGCCGCCGGTGTCGAGATCGACCGTGTCGTCGCCGGCGGCGGGCTGGTTGGCGCGCCAGATCGTGTCGATCGGCCAGGGCGACTGCAGCAGCGTGACGGACGGGTGCAGCGCGAGGGGCGCCGGATCGCGCAGCGCCTCGGGCGGCACGGGTTCCGCGTCGAGCGCGTGCAGGGCGACGTTCATGGCCCACTCCAGGCGCGCCACGTCCGGCAGATAGGCCAGGTGTCGGGTGGGCTCGAAGCGGGCGAGGAAGTCGGGCAGGGTGGCACCGTACTCCGACAGGCACGGGCTGGCGGGCGGATGCGCGCGCACGAATCGGTCGGCGGCGTAGCGGAAAAAGCGCGGATCGACCAGCCGGACGACGACCGGGAAGGTCGATTCCAGCGCGGCGCTCAGGCTCGTGAAGACGTGATGACGATAGATCGCCAGGCGGGCCTCGACGGCGAGGCCATCCGGTTGCACCGCGGCCTGCGCCGCCGCCGCGTCGCCGCCCAGCATCGCGGCGCGGAAGCCGGACTGCAGCTCACGCAGCGTGGGCATCGCCGCCCTCGCGCTCCGCGGCGCCCAGCATCGCGCCCGCCCTGGCCGCCTCCTCGAGCAGCACCACCAGCGCCGGCACGTTGGTGTCCCATTCCACGAGCGTCGGCACCGGCCCGAAGCGCGCGAGCGCCTGGCCGTAGAGATTCCACACGGCCTCGGCCACGCGCGAGCCGTGGTCGTCGATCAGGACCGTGTGGCCGTCGGCGTCGTTGCTGGCGTGGCCGGCCAGATGGATCTCGCCGACGGCCGCCGGATCGACGGCGTCGAGGTACGCGGCCGCGTTGCCCCCCAGATTCCGGCAGCTCACGTAGACGTTGTTCACGTCGCAGAGCAGGCCGCAGCCGGTCCGGCGGGCGAGGGTGTTCAGGAACTCCGCCTCGGGAATCGGCGAGTCGGCGAAGCGAAGGTAGCTCGCCGGGTTCTCGACCAGCAGCCGGCGGCCCAGTCGCTGCTGCACCCGATCGACGTGCCGGCTCACGAGGGCCAGGGTCTCCGGGGTGTACGGCAGCGGGAGCAGGTGATTCAGGTAGGCGCCGCCGGTGAGACTCCAAGCGAGGTGCTCGGAGACGAGCGCCGGCTGCAGGCGTTCGACGAGCCCGGCCAGGCGCTCGAGGTGGTGGCCGTCGAGCCCCTCCGCGCTCCCCAGCGACAGGCCGACGCCGTGGATCGACACCGGATACTCCCGGCGGATGTGCTCCAGCGCCCGGATGGCCGGACCCCCGCCCATGTAGTTCTCGGCGTGCACCTCGAGCCAGCCCACGTCCGGCCGGGTGTTCAGGATCTCGTCAACATGTGGAGAGCGCAGACCGATGCCGCTTCCCCTCGGTCCCGGCCCGGACACCCGCGAGTCCATTGCAGTGCTGTGAGACACGGGCCGGCCGCCGCGAGATTCGCTCGCACCGCTGGCGCCCCGGCCCGTGTCTGAGCAGGAGAGCACCCCGGCTCGCGGCGACGACGGGCTCCGCCGCGGATCGGTTCCACTCACCGGGCCCGTACGGGAAGGAGACCTCACGTGAAGACGTCCCAGCTGCTCGTCGCCTCCGCGGTGGCCGCCGCGCTCACGATGCCGATCGTCTCGCAGGCCGGCCCGGCCCCAAAGCCGAAGTTCGAGTCCGAGAAGTGCTACGGCGTATCGAAGGCCGGCAAGAACGACTGCCAGACCGCCAACTCGTCGTGCGCGGGCACCTCCAAGCGCGACAACCAGAACGACGCCTGGCTCTACATGCCGGCCGGCGCCTGCGAGAAGCTCGTGGGCGGCAGCAAGGACCCCAAGAAGGCCTGACCTCCGGCGAGGGGCGGGCCGGCGCTGGCCGCCGCCCGCCCCGCCAACCACCAGGGAGACGACACCATGCAGACGATGATGACGACGACGATGATGCCCATGTCGGGCGCGCGCACCCGGATTGCGGGAGCGCTGAGCTACCTCGGCCGCTTCCCGCTGGCCGTGATCCAGGTCCTGTTCCGCTTCGCGATCGCCGGCGTGTTCCTCAAGGCCGGCCTGAACAAGCTGGCGAGCTGGGAGCTGACCGTGCAGCTCTTCGCCGACGAGTACAAGGTGCCGGTGCTGCCGCCCGACTTCGCGGCGGCGATGTCGACCACCTTCGAGATCGGCTGCTCGGTGCTGCTGATCCTGGGCCTGGGCACGCGCCTGGCCACGTTGCCGCTGCTCGGCATGATCGCGGTCATCCAGACCTTCGTCTACCCGAACGCCTACGCCGAGCACCTGACGTGGGCGTCGATCCTGATCTTCCTGCTCACCCGCGGTGGCGGCCCGCTATCGGTCGACCGCGCCATCGGCCTGGAGCCCGCGGATCCCGCGGATCCCGCGGGCCGCTGACGTGACGGACCAGCCGTCGACACGGCCGGCGCTGCCCGCGTGGCGGCGCCTGGCCGTGCGCCTGGCGGTGGCCTTCGCGCTGCTGACCTTCCTCAGCATCACGATCG
The DNA here is from genome assembly GCA_041499965.1 of Methylomirabilia bacterium. GTDB lineage: Bacteria > Methylomirabilota > Methylomirabilia > Rokubacteriales > CSP1-6 > AR5. The sequence continues at coordinate 9,747 of JBGQLG010000007.1, read as the reverse complement.
TCGGGGTGCTCGTGCGCGCGCGCCAGAAGGCCGAGCTGGAGGACGCCGTCGGCACCCAGCTGCTGAACATCGCGCGGGTCGCCGTCCTGCTGGTCGATCCGGCCCAGCACGCCGCGGTGCAGCAGGCGCAGCGCGAGGACACCCCGGCCTACCGGAGCCTGCGGGCCAAGCTCGCGGCCGTCCAGCGGGAGGTCCTGCTGGCCACGCCCATCCGGACCCTGACCGACTACGACCGGGCCGGGCGTCGGGCGCGCGTCGTCGTCGCCAGCGAGGAGGCCGAGCGGCCGGGCACCTGGTATCCACTCGCTCCCGAGCTGCTCGATCCGATCTCGTGGAGCCTGGAGGACGCCGTCGCCCGCTACACCGGCGCCTACCGCAACGCCAAGGGCACGTGGATCAGCGCGGTGGCGCCGATCGTCGACGCCCAGGGGCGGCCGGTGGCGATCCTGAGCGTCGACTACCAGGTCGACGTCTTCCTCGACCGGCTGCACGAGCTCGACCTCACGATCATGCAAGGCTCGGCGGCCGGCGCCGTCTGCGCGCTGCTGCTGGGCCTGCTGTTCGCCCGCCAGCTCACCCGGCCGATCAGCGCGCTCACCGGCGCGGTGGCCCGGGTGGCGGCCGGCGACCTCTCGCAGGTGCTGCCGGTGCGCTCCCGCGACGAGGTGGGCGTGCTGACGCGCGCGTTCAACGAGATGGTCGAGGGACTGCGCCAGCGGGACTTCATCCGGAACGCCTTCGGCCGCTACGTCTCCCCCGAGGTCGCCAAGACGCTGCTGGAGTCGCCCGACGGGCTGCGGCTGGGCGGCCACAAGCGCGAGATCACCGTGCTCATGTCCGACCTGCGCGGCTACACCCGCTTTGCCGAGCACGGCGACCCCGCCGGCGTCATGGCGGTGCTGAACGACTACCTCGGCCACATGGCCGATATCGTGATCGCGCACGGCGGCACCATCAACGAGTTCATCGGCGACGCCATCTTCGCGGTGTTCGGCGCGCCGGTGGAGCACGCCGACCACGCCGAGCGGGCGGCCGCGACCGCGCTGGCCATGCAGCGGGCCAACGACGACCTGAACCGCGCCAACGCCGAGCACGGCCGCCCGGTCTTCGAGATGGGCATCGGCCTGCACACGGGCGAGGCCGTCGTGGGCAACATCGGCTCGGAGCAGCGGACCAAGTACGCGGTGGTCGGCGCCGCCGTCAACCTGGCCGCCCGCGTCGAGGGCTGCACCGTCGGTGGCCAGATCCTCATGACGGCCGCCACCGCCGAGCGGCTCACCGATCTGGCCGAGGTGGCGCCGCCGATCACGGTGGAGCTGAAGGGCCTGACCGCCCCGATCGCGCTCTACGAATTGCGCGGGCTGCGCGGCCGCTTCGCCCAGCGGCTGACCGAGGCCGACGGCGACGCCGGGGTCGAGGTCGACCTGCCGATCGTGGGCGCCATCATCGAGGACAAGCGCGTGCACGCCGACGCGTTCACCGGGGCCGTCCGCCGCCTGGGGCGCCGCGCCCTGGAGGCGGCGGTGAGCGTGGAGCTGGCGGCGCTGGCCAACGTCCGCCTGCGCCTGACCTATCCCGATCCGGCCCGCGAGTCGGGCGACGTGTACGGCAAGGTCACGGGGATGGTCGCCCGGGACGGGGTGCGGCTGGTCCGCATCCACCTGACGTCGGTGGACGCGATGGATCAGGCCATCCTGGCCCAGCTCCGGGAGGCTGCCTCCGCACCGGGCCGCCCGGCCGCGGTGTCCAATTCTTCGGAGGCACCACGATGAGCCAGCCCACGCGCATCCTCATTCTCGGCGGCGGTTTCGGCGGGGTCTACACGGCCCTCACGCTCGAGAAGATGCTCAAGGCCGAGATCCGCCGGGGCGAGGTGGAGCTGGGCCTGGTCAGCCGCGAGAACTACATCGTCTTCCAGCCGATGCTCCCCGAGGTGATCTCGGGCAGCATCGGCATGCTCGACGTGATCACGCCGATCCGCCGGCTGTGCCCCAACACCAACCTCTACACGCGCACGATCGAGTCGATCGACCTCAACCACCGCAGCGTGCAGTCGACGGCCGGCTTCGGCAGCCGCGCGCACCACCTGCACTTCGACCACCTGGTGGTGGCGCTCGGCAACGTGACCTCGTTCGCCGGCTCCCCCGGCCTGGCCGAGTACGCGCTGCCCTTCAAGTACCTGGGCGACGCGTTGACCCTGCGCAACCGGATCATCCACACGCTGGAGGAGGCCGACATCGAGCAGGACCGCGAGCTGCGGCGCGCCCTGCTCACCTTCGTGGTGGCCGGCGGCGGCTTCTCGGGCGTGGAGGCGGTGGCCGAGCTGAACGACTTCGTGCGCGCCGCCGCCCGGAGCTTTCGCAACGTCCGCCCCGACGAGATCCGCGTCGTGCTGCTGCACGCCGGCGGCCTCATCCTGCCCGAGCTGCCGAAGTCGCTGGCCGAGTTCGCCCAGACGCTGCTGATGAAGCGCGGCGTGGAGATCCGGTTCAATACGCGTCTGACCGGCGCCACGGTGGACATGGCGCTGCTGGACGGCGGCGGCCGCATCGCCACCCGGACCCTGGTGAGCACGGTGCCGTCCGGTCCCAACCCGCTGGTCGCCATGCTGCCGGTGAAGAAGGAGCGCGGGCGGATCCTGGTCGACGCCAACCTCGAGGTGGCGGAGTACCCGGGGCTGTGGGCGGTGGGCGACTGCGCGGCGATTCGCGACGCCAAGACCGGCGACTTCTGCCCGCCGACGGCCCAGCACGCGACGCGGGAGGCGGTCGGTGCCGCCCGCAACATCGTCGCGGCGCTCAAGGGGACGGAGAAGAAGGCGTTCATGTTCACCGCGCTCGGCAAGATGGGCGCGCTCGGCCGCCGCTCGGCGGTCGCGGAGATCTTCGGCATCAAGCTCTCCGGCTTCCTGGCCTGGTGGCTGTGGCGGACGATCTACCTCATGAAGCTGCCCGGCCTCGACCGCAAGATCCGGGTGGCGACCGACTGGACGCTGGACCTGATCCTGCCGCCCGACATCGTGCAGCTCAAGACCGACCGGGCCCTGGGCGTGCGCCGCGAGTACTTCGAGCCCGGCCAGGTGATCTTCCGCGAGGGCGACCGCGGCGACTGGCTCTACGTGATCACCGAGGGCGAGGTCGAGGTGCTCAAGACCGTCCCCGGCCGGGGCGAGCAGCCGGTGCGCCGGCTCGGCCTGGGCGAGTGCTTCGGCGAGATCGCGCTGGTCAGCGACATGGCGCGCTCGGCCACGGTGCGGGCGATCTCGGCGACCAACGTCCTGGCCGTGGACCGCGAGGCCTTCCAGGCGATGTTCGCGACGCTGCCGCCGCTGAAGGGCTTCGTCGAGCAGCTCATCGCGTCGAGGAACGCGTGAGGCGATGAGCGCGTCGATGACCTGCCAGGACGTGATCACCGTGCTGCTGGAGTACGTCGATCGCACGCTCGACGCCGAGATCGTCGCCCGGCTCGAGGCCCATCTCGAGTTGTGCGAGCCGTGCCGCGCCTACCTGGCCACCTACCGGCGGACGGTGACGACGGTCGGCCAGGCCGGCCGTAGCGAGATGCCGGCCGAGCTGCGCCGCCGTCTCACGACCTTCCTGGCCGAGCGGATCCGCGGGACGAGCTGAAGCGGGCGCGCCGTCAGTGGCGGTGGTCGGCGCGCGTGTGGTCGAAGCGCGCGTGGTGCTGGCGGAGGAGGTCGCGGCCGTAGTCGTTGCCGTTGGGCGTGCGCACGACCGTGTGGATGTGGTGGCGCGACGGCGCGTCGTTGTCGAAGACGATCCCGCGCTGGTGATCGAACTCGATCAGGATCACCGGGCTATGCAGCCGGTAGTAGAACGCGCTGTCCTCGTCGAGGCCGCCCATCCACGCGAAGCACGTGTCGGCCAGATGCGTGTTGGCCTCATCCAGCCTGACCCCGGCGTGGCCGGGGCGGATACGGCCGACGTAGGTCTCGAGGACCTCGAGCAGCAGCCGCTGCTGGGCGCTCGACAGGTCCCCGAAGCGGAGGCCCTCGTACGTCAGCTCGACGTTGTCGCGGAAGGCCGCGGTGAAGACCTCGCCGGGCAGCTCGCCGCTCAGGATGGCCCGCCGCCGCTGCTCCGTCGTGAGCGCGCGCACGAGCGCCAGTCCCTGCCGCTCCTCCGCCTCGAACACCCGCGTGCCGGCGTACGGTCCGGTCTCGGCCGCCACCGGCTCCGAGCCCATGAACATCGGCGTCATGACGACCTGATCGCCGAGGACGAAGCAGTTGACGATCAGGTGGTGGCCGTCGAGCTGCCAGCCCCACGGCGCGTCGGGCGACGGCGTGCCCATCACGCTGAGCCAGTAGAGCCACTCACCGTACTCCGCATCGCTGCCGGTGAGCGTGCGCACGAGCTCGTTCAGGCGCATGACGTCGCGGGCGGTCCGCCAGCCCGCCGCGCTCAGGCTCTCACGCAGGAGCGCCAGCGCCGGCTCGCGCTGGGCGGGCGTCAGCTCGTCGAGGGCGACGCCGTGCCGCATGACGAACGGATGGATGTTGCTCCAGCGGCGCCAGGCGTCGGCCTCGAGCTCGAAACACACGCGCGCCCGCTGCGCATCGCCGAGCGCGGCCAGGAAGGCCTCGGCCGCGTGCAGGAGGGGGCGCGTGGAGATGCCGGTCGGCTGGAGCGGGAAGAGGCCGGCGACGGCGGTGCCGTTCGCGGTGACGCCGCGGAAGGGCTCGGCGATCAGCGCCTCGCCGGTGTCGGCGTAGCGCTGCAGGTTCGGCGGCAGCTCGGCGGCGCGGGCGCGCCCGGAGACGGCGGCCCGCTGTCGCAGTCGGAGGCCGGGCGGCATGGTCGCCGCTAGCCGCGAATGACCAGCTCGGCCACCGGCACACCGGCGCGGAACCGGCTCACCAGCTGATCGGGATCGTACTCGACGCCGATCGGGTTGTCGTCGAACGCCGGGGAGTGCATCCAGGCCTGCCCCTCCTCGGCCGTGGCGAAGTTGTCGATCTGCAGCTCGACACGGTTGCCGTCGGGGTCGCGGTAGTACATCGACGTCGTGGGGCCGTGGTTCACGCAGAAGAACGGGCGAATGCCCCGATCGCGGAGGCGGACGTAATTGTCGAGGAGCTCGCCCATCGAGGCGAACGTGAAGGCGACGTGGTGCAGGCCCGCCTGCTCCACGGGCTTGGGGCCCAGCTCGCCCCCCGCCGCGGGGTCGCGCGGCGCCAGTGGACCGAAGTCGACGAAGGCCACGCGGTGATGCTCGTCGTCGTAGGTGACGAAGCAGAGATGCGGGTTCTCGTAGATCACGTGACCGCCGAGGACGGTCGCGTACCAGTCACGCATCTCCGCCATCCGGTTGGTCTGATAGACGACGTGGGCCAGCTTGGTGGGCGGCATGCATGTCCTCCTTCTGACTTCTGACGCCGCTCGGGTGGCGGTGAACCGGATGCTACGTGAGCCGCACCAGGGGTGCAACTGCCGACCACGAGTGGAACCACCCACGCCGATTCGTCCGTGATGGCCGCGCCCGCGCGCAGGCCGATCCCCATGGCCTCGCCGTCGACGACGAAGCACGACGCCACGGGATGCAGCCGCCGCCGCCCGTACTCGGTCATCATGGGCTGGGCCGCCACCGGCACGTACTGCTGGTAGACCATGACGTGATCCGCGTACGTCGTGGCCGCCGGCCGGCCGATGACCCTGCCCCGCGGGCCCGTGATCGACACCGTGTCGCCCGTCCCCCCGTAGGCCGGCTTGGTCACGTACGCGGTGCCGCCGGCCGGCCGGACCAGGTACGTCGGCAGCATGTAACGCCCGATCGCCTCGAGCTCCTCGTCGCTGAAGTACTGGCGGGTCTCGAAGAGGTTCCAGATGACCGCCTGCAGCGCCTTGCTCTCGAGCCGGAACGCCGCCGGAGGATTGATCAGAGCCAGCCGGCCGTCGGCGACGAGCCGGAGCAGGAGCCCGCCCATTTCCGGGTCGATCCTGGCGCCCCGGGGCGCGAACAGCTCGTTGCGCACGAACTGCAGCGGGAACACCCGATACAGGACGTCGATCCGATCGCCGGCCGGGTCGTAGAGCCCCTCGGCATCGATCTGCAGCGACTGGAGGGGATGGTAGCGCGCCCGGCATCCCTCGAGGAGCTGCGCGAGGTACGTCGCGATACCCCGGTCGCGCGGATACGCGCCGTGGGAGGCCGTCACGACCCTGGCCTCGTCGAGGCTCCGCTTGCCGACGTGACGGGCCGCGGCGGCCACGGCGGCGGTGAGCCGCCGGGCCAGGATGCGCTCGCCGCCCTCGTTGGGATCCCGGGCCTGGGTCTCGCGGCAGACCTCGGCGTTGACCGAGAACGTCTCGACCAGCAAGCCCGGGTTGTCGGCGTTGAGCTCCAGCATCCGGTAGCCCTGCGGCGTGCGGACGAGATCGAAGCGTCCGAGCACACAGTCGGCCAGGCCCGGCATGATGGTCCGCGTGCCGGCCAGCAGGTGCCCCGGCACCCCCAGGCCGCGGAGCGCCTCGTCGGAGGTTCGGCGCAGGAGCGACGCGACGCGCCGATAGACGGCGGCGACGGCGCAGGCGGCCGTCACGATGGCGTCGATGTCCTCCGGAGCCATCGCGCGGGGCGGCAGGATGTCGAAGGCGTCGGCCAGTGTCCCGGGCCACCGGGCGCCATGACGCGCGAAGAACCGCTCCCGCGCCCGCCGGTAGGCGCGCGTCGGTCCCGCGCCGAGCCGCTCAGCCGCCGCTGGAGGTCCTGTCGTAGTAGCGGTACGGATTGGCGGCGCTCCCGTCGCCCCGCTGTCTGATTCGACCGTCGTAGATCAGCCGGGCGAGCGCCTGCTCGATCAGGGTCGGGGGCATGGCGGGGAACTGCTTCACGACATCCTCCCGCGTCTTTGCGTGCTCGAACACCGTCCCGTCGAGCCAGGCGTACATCGTGTCGGCGGCCGCGAGGACCGCGGGAGCGGCCTTCGCCTGGCCCGTGTCCTCCGCCGGCCGTGTCGCCGGCGGCTGGCCGGGAACCGGACCCGGCGACAGCAGGCCGGCGACGAACAGCGAGGCGGTCACTCCGGTGAGCACGTGCCGCGGTCGCTTCATTCGCCTACCCTCGCCTCGGACGGAAGGGTCCATCCGCGTCGCCCTGCGTGGGACATTCCTTCAGCACGTTCACGCCGTAGTAGTCGCGGACCTCGCGGGCGAATCCCTGGCCCAGCTTGGCGCCCTTCGTGCCCCAGTACCAGAACAGCCGCGGGTTGTCGCACAGCAGCGAGCTGAGGAACGTCAGGTCGCCGAGCAGGATCTCCCGCCGGCGTGGCTCACTCGTCTGGGCCTCGCGCCACAGATAGTACGTTTCCTCGTACACGGTGAAGATGTGGTGCGCCAGGGCGCGCTCCTGCAGTCGCAGCCGGGCCCGTTCGGGGTCGGACAGGGTCGAGGTGGCCGTGCGGACCTCGGCGGCGTTCGCGTCGTAGCTCTGGCCGGTCAGCGCGAACAGGTGAGCCATCAAGGGGTGCTCGAGCTGGACGCGACCCAGGTCGGTGAACAGGCCGTAGGTCGTCTTGATCGTATCGAGCCGGGCCACTTCCTTCCCGGCCGCGGCGGAGAGGTAGAAGGAGACCAGCGCCAGGATCAGCGAGGTGACCGAGAGAGCACTGCCCAGCCACTTCATCGCGTCTTGACTGTCCACGGTACGGGGCTCCGGGCGCTCGCCCAAGTTTTTTCTGCTACGCTCGCTGCGTCAGGGGTGCCACCGCATGAACATCCTGCTGCTCTCGATGCCTGATTCGTTCGAGCACATGCCCACCGTCGGGATCCGGATGCCGAACGGCGCGCTGACCTCGCTGGCCGGCAACGTCGACGCCCACCACCGGGTGGCCGTCGCCGACCTGGTCCTCGTGCAGCGCGCGGTGCGGGCGACGATCGAGCGCCTCGTGCGCGAGTGGCGGCCCGAGCTCGTCGGCCTCTCGGTCATGAGCTTCCAGCGCAAGACGGCGCTGCGCATCGTCCAGCTCGTGCGGACGCTGGCGCCGGGCGTGCCGATCATGGTGGGGGGCTACGATCCCAGCCTGGCCGCCGAGGCCTACACCGACCCCACCTCGGGCGTGGACTTCGTCGTGCGTGGCGAGGGCGAGTTGACGTTCCGGGCGCTGGTGCGGGCGCTGGAGCAGGGCGGCGGCCTGAGCGGCATCGCCGGGCTGTCGTACCGGGACGGGGACGCCTTCCGCCACAACCCCGATCGGCCGGTGCAGGGTCTGGGCGACGGCGAGATCCGCCTGCCGAACCGCGCCGCGCGGGTGCTGAGCGGCTACACGTTCCTCGGGCGCCCGGTCGACGTGATCGAGACCTCGCGTGGCTGCACCTTCGATTGCAGCTTCTGCTCCATCATCGAGATGCGCGGCCGCAACTTCCACCGTTACGAATTCGCGCGCGTGCTGGCCGACATCCGCGACGCCCGCGATCACGGGGCCCGGGCGATCTTCCTGGTCGACGACAACATCACGCTGGACGTCAAGCGCTTCGAGGGCCTCTGCCGGGCCATCGTCGACGCCGGCCTCGACGATCTCCTCTACATCGTCCAGGCGATGACCTCGGCCATCGCCGGCCACGGGGCGACGCTGGCCCCGCTGATGCGGCGGGCCGGCTTCCGCTACGTCTTCCTCGGCATCGAGAACATCCTCGACGATGACCTGCGCTTTTTGAAGGCGCGCGCCAAGAACGCGCTGCGCGTCGACGGCCGGCCGGCCGGCAACGCGACGACGACGGCGATCGCGCACCTGCATCGTCACGGCCTGTACGTGGTGGGTGGCCTCATCCTCGGCAACCCCGACGACACCCGGGAGTCGATCGAGGCCAACCTGGCCTTCGCCCGCCGCTGGGTCGACTATCCGTACATCCAGCACCCGACCCCGTACCCGCGCACGCCGATGAATCGCGAGCTGCGCGAGCGCGGCCTGATCATGAACGACGACGTCGAGGCGTACGACGGCACCACGGCGGTGGTGCGGAGCGAGCACCTGCCCGCCGAGGAGATCGAGTTCATGCGCTGGCGCGCCGAGCGGTGGATGAAGGTCCGACACATCCGCGCGGTCTTCCGGCTGAACCCGCGCTTCGTCCTGACCCACTGGCGGCCGATGCTCGCCCACACGTTCCGCGGCGGCAGCTTCGTCAAGAGCCTGCTCGGCCTGGAGGACGATCGGCGGACGTTCGCCCGCTATCGCGCGATCCGGCAGGCCGAGCGCCGGTACGTCTGAGGGCGCCGGCTCACCGCCGAGGGGAGGACCGGCTCCCTGCGCTGACCCAGAGTACCGCGAGCATGGTGACGCATCGACGGAGGGACAGGGCATGACGCAGGGCCATCGACACGAGCACGGGGGCCACGAGCACGGGCACACGCACGGCGTGGTCGATCCGTCGATCGCCTCGACCGACCGGGGCCTGTGGGCGCTGAAGTGGTCCTTCGTCGGCCTCATGGCGACCGCCCTGATCCAGGTCGGCGTGTTTGCCGTGTCCGGCAGCGTCGGCCTGCTCGCCGACACGATCCACAACTTCGCGGACGCCGCGACGGCGATCCCGCTCGGCATCGCGTTCCTGCTGGCGAAGAGACGCGCCACCCGCCGGTTCACCTACGGGCTGGGCCGCGTCGAGGACCTGGCCGGCCTGGCGATCATCGTCACGATCACGGCCAGCGCCGTCGTCGCCTCCTACGAGGCGATCCACCGCCTGCTCCATCCGCAGCCGGTCGAGATGCTGTGGGCCGTCATGGTGGCGTCCG
>JBGQLG010000006.1:0-75867 GCA_041499965.1 Methylomirabilia bacterium | reverse complement strand
GGCGAGAAGGCCGTGCTCCGGATCCTCGACAAGGAAGCGCTGCAGCTCGACATGACCAAGCTCGGCTTCGATACCTGGAGCTACGAGAAATTCGGCCACGCGATCCACCAGCCGTACGGCATGGTCCTGATCACCGGACCGACCGGCTCCGGCAAGACGACCACGCTGTACTCGGCCATCTCCACGATCAACGCGCCCGAGCACAACATCATGACCGCCGAGGACCCGGTCGAGTACAACCTCAAAGGGGTGAACCAGGTCCAGATCAACGAAGGCGTCGGTCGCACCTTCGCGGCCGTGCTGCGCTCCTTCCTGCGGCAGGACCCCGACGTCATCCTCGTCGGCGAGACGCGCGACCTCGAGACAGCGCAGATCAGCATTCGCGCCGCCCTCACCGGCCACCTCGTCTTCACCACGTTGCACACGAACGACTGTCCGTCGACCGTCGCCCGCCTGGTGGACATGGGCGTGCAGCCGTTCCTACTGTCCTCGGCGCTGCTGCTCATCCTGGCCCAGCGTCTGGGCCGGCGGATCTGCAAGGATTGCAAGGAGCCCATCGAGGGCCACGAGGACGACCTGGTGCCCTACGGACACGTCTCCGAGGGCCGGGGGCGGGTGACGTTCTTCAAGGGCAAGGGCTGCCAGACCTGCAACTTCACAGGAATGAAGGGCCGGGTCGCGCTCTACGAGGTGATGCCGGTCACCGAGGATCTCCGCGCGGTCATCCTGAAGGGTGCCCAGACCGCGGAGATTCGGGCGATGGCCCAGAGCCAGGGTATGAGGACTCTGCGCCAGGCCGGTCTGTTGAAAGTGTTGGAGGGCACCACCACGGTGGAGGAAGTCTTACGCGTCACGCTGGCGACGTAGGAGGGGGCTATGGCGGTCTTCGCGTACAGGGGACGTTCGGGAGCCGCAGCCGTCAACGGCGAGATCGAGGCGGACAGCCGGCCGGCGGCGGTGGCCGCGCTGCGCGCCAAGGGTGTGGTGGCGACCGCCGTGGAGGAGCGCAAGGCGAAGGCGGCCGCCGCGGCGGGCGCCGCCAAGCTCGGCGGCTCCGTCAAGGCCAAGGAGATGGCCATCTACACGCGCCAGTTCTCCACCATGGTCGATGCCGGCCTGCCCATCGCGCAGTGCCTGCAGATCCTGTCCGAGCAGAGCGAGTCGAAGGTGCTGCGCGACGTCACCGCGCGCATCGCCAACGACGTGCAGGGCGGCGCCACGCTGGCCGAGTCCTACGGGAAGTACCCGAAGACCTTCGACAACCTCTTCGTCAACATGCTGGCCGTGGGCGAGTCCGGCGGTGTGCTCGACGTCTGCCTGCAGCGCCTGTCGACGTACATCGAGAAGGCGGCCAAGCTGAAGGGGCAGGTCAAGAGCGCGATGGTCTACCCCATCACGATCATCAGCGTGGCGTGCCTCGTCATCATCTTCATGATGGTGTTCGTCTTGCCGACGTTCGCGAACATGTTCAAGAACATGGGCGCCGACCTGCCGTTGCCGACGAAGATCGTCATCTGGATGTCGGACATGACGCGCAAGTACATCATCCTGGTGCTGGCCGCGGTCGGAGGCGGCATCTACGCGATCAAGCGCTGGTACAACACCGATCAGGGCAGCATGGCGATCGACACCTTCCTGCTCAAGGTGCCGGTCATCGGCATGCTCATCCGCAAGATCGCGGTGGCGCGCTTCACCCGCACGCTCGGCACGCTGATCTCGTCGGGCGTGCCCATCCTGGAAGGCCTGCTCATCACGGCCCGCGCCGCCGGCAACCGCGTCGTCGAGAAGTCGGTCATGCAGGCCCGCCAGCACGTCACCGCCGGCGGCACGCTGGCCGAGCCGCTCAAGGCGACGCCGGTGTTCCCGGCCATGGTCGTGCACATGATCTCGGTCGGCGAGAACACCGGCGCGCTCGACGCCATGCTGAACAAGATCGCCGACTTCTACGACGACGAGGTCGATGCGGCGGTGGCGGCACTGACGTCGTTGCTGGAGCCGATGATGATCGTTTTCCTCGGTGTCGCCGTCGGCGGCATCGTCATCGCGATGTATCTGCCGATCTTCAAGATGGTCACGCTCATCAAATAGTGACGATGAGCGCGGCCAAATGAAGCTGGCCGACTCCAACAGCTTGCTCCGCGGCTTCGGGCTCGCACGGCTCGGGGTCGCGGCGCTGCTGTTGGCGGTGGGCCCGACGCTGCCCGAGGAGCTTCTCCCCGGCACCAACCGGGGGATGCTCGCCCTGGCGCTGCTGGTCGTCGCCACCAGTTCCGGCGCCCTCATCGCCTTCGCGCCGCGGGCCTCGGCGCACCGCGTAGCGTGGCTGGTGTGCCTGCTCGATACGGCGCTGGTGACGGCGGTGGTGGCCGCCACCGGCGGCAGCCGCTCGATCTTCGCGTTCCTCTACGTCCTGTCGGTCACCGCGGCCTGCCTGCTCCTGTCGCGGACGGGCGGGCTCACGATCGCCGCCGCCAGCAGCGCCCTCTACGCCGGGCTCGTGTTCGGACGGACGGTCTTCCCGATGACGGTGTTCTTCGAGGCCCCCGCCGAGAGTGCCGCCCTCGAGATCGTCACCATCTTCATGAATGCCGGCACCTTCCTGGTGGTGGCGATCGTGGCCGGCGGACTCGCCGAACGGTTCCGGTCGACGCAGGAAGAGCTGAAGACAAAGCAAGCCGATCTCAGCGACCTCGAGGCGTTCACCAACCTCATCTTCGATTCGGTCGGTACCGGCCTCATCGCGCTCGACCGCGAGCACCGCGTGACGGCCCTCAACCGCGCGGCCGAGCAGATCACGGGCGTCGCCGCGGCGGCGGCCATGGGCAGGCCGTGGGCCGCCCTCGGCGGCAGCGTGCCCCTGGCCGTCGTCGAGTCCGAGATCGAATCCTCGGGCCGGGGCTCGTCCTGGCGGGAGATGACGCTGCGGCGAGGCGACGGCGAGGAGATCCCCGTGCGCATGACGTTCTCGGCGTTGCGGGCCGGCGACGGACGCGGGATCGGTCTCATCGCCGCGTGCGAGGACCTGTCGGCGATTCGCGCCATGGAGGCCCGGATGCGGGCGGCCGATCGCCTGGCCACGCTGGGTCGGATGGCGGCCAACATCGCGCACGAGATCCGCAACCCGCTCGCGGCGCTGTCCGGCGCCGTCGAGGTGATGGCCGCCGGCGCCAACGAGGAGACGCGCGACCGGCTCGCCCAGATCGTCCTCAAGGAGACCGGTCGCCTCAACGGCATCATCCGCGAGTTCCTCGAGTACGCGCGGCCGGCGCCGCTGAGCCGCACGCCGGTCAACGTGGCGGAGGCCATCGACGAGGTGCTGCTCCTCCTCGAGCACCAGGCCGCCCCCGGGACCCTGAAGGCCGTTCGAGAGTTCCCGCCCGCCCTCACCTGGACCGTCGATCGGCAGCAGTTCCGGCAGGCGGTCTGGAACTTGTGCGTCAACGCCGTGCAAGCGATGCCGGAGGGCGGCGAGCTCCGGGTGGCGATGTCGACGACGGGCCGCCGCCTCGTGCTGCGCGTGCACGACACCGGCGAGGGCATCGCCGCCGCCGACCTCGGTCACATCTTCGAGCCGTTCTTCTCCACCAAGTCGGACGGCAGCGGGCTCGGCCTGGCGCTGGTGCACCGCATCGTGCAGGAGCACGGCGGCGAGATCGACGTCCACAGCCGTCCAGGCGTCGGAAGCACCTTCACCATCACCCTGCCGGCTGCCGATGTCTGACATCCGCGTGCTCGTCGTCGACGACGAGCAGAGCATGCGCGACTTGCTCGCCATCATGCTCCGACAAGCCGGCTACGAGGTGTCGGTCGCCGACGGCGGCGAGACCGCCATCGAGAAGCTCAAGATCGAGAGCTTCGATCTCGTCGTGACCGACCTCCGCATGCGCAAGGTCGACGGTCTCACCGTCCTCAAGGCAGCCAAGGAGCTCTCGCCGCGCACCGTCGTGCTGGTCGTCACCGCCTACGCCTCCACCGAGACCGCCGTCGAGGCCATGAAACTGGGCGCGTACGACTACGTCACCAAGCCGTTCAAGCTGGACGAGCTGAAGGTCACGGTCGCCAACGCCCTGGAGCGGCGCCGGCTGCAGGAGGAGAATCTCGCGCTCAAGCGGCAACTGCGCCGCGAGCGGGGCTTCGAGAACTTCGTCGGGCGCAGCCGCTCGATCCTCGATGTGTTCGAGACGATCCGCAAGACAGCCGACAGCGGCTCCACCGTGATGATCACCGGGGAGAGCGGGACGGGCAAGGAGCTCGTGGCCCAGGCGCTTCACTGGGAATCGAGCCGACGGGGCGGACCGTTCATGTCGGTGAACTGCGGCGCCGTGCCCGAGGCGCTGATGGAGTCCGAGCTGTTCGGTCACCTCAAGGGGGCCTTCACCGGCGCGGTGGCCAACACGGAGGGCCTGTTCGCCGCGGCGGACGGCGGCACCCTGTTCCTCGACGAGATCACCGAGATCCCCCACACCGTACAGGTGAAGCTGTTGCGGGCAATCCAGGAGCGACAGATCCGGCGCGTGGGCGACACTCGCGACGTCAAGATCGACGTCCGTCTCATCGCCGCCTCCAACCGCGACCTCGGCCGGGCGGTCGCCGACGGTCTCCTGCGCGAAGACCTCTTCTACCGCCTCAACGTCATTCCCATCCATCTGCCGCCGCTCCGCGACCGCCGCGAGGACATCCCGCTGCTGGTTGCCCACTTCATCAAGAAGCTCTCGCTCGAGATCGGCCGGCCCGTGCGGGGCGTGGCACCGGAGGCTCTGGCCGTGCTCGAGCAGTATCACTGGCCCGGGAACATCCGCGAGTTGGAGAACGTCATCGAGCGCGCCATCGTGCTGGGGTCAAGTGAGTTGCTGGAGGCGGACGCGCTGCCGGCCAGCCTCCGGGAGCGGCGCAGTCGCCACGATGTCGCCCTCGAGCTGCCGGCTGAAGGGATCGATCTTGAGGCCGCACTCGATCGCATCGAGCATCGCTACATGCAACTGGCGCTGGAACGCGTCGGCGGTGTCCAGACCCGCGCCGCCGAACTCCTGCGGGTCAGCTTCCGTCAGTTCCGATACAAGCTTCAGAAATTCCACCAGCGGCGGGCCGAGCAGCCCAAGTAGTCAGACTCTGACAATTTCCGTCAGGCCAGTGCCAGGTGTCGTCAAGGCGCCGCGCGTCCTGTCCCGGACGATGGTCCGCGGCACTCTGCAATGCCCCGAAATCGCTACGGCCGATCCCGCCCGGGATATGGCACCCGAGATGCAGTTCCCAGCGCCCCAGATACAACCGACATCGACACCAAAATCTCGGGAGGGTCTCATGCTTCGACTCATGCGGAAGCGACTGGGCGGTCAGCGAGGCTTCACGCTGATCGAGCTCCTCATCGTCGTCGCCATCATCGGCATCCTGGCCGCGATCGCCGTGCCGCTGTACGCCAACGTGCAGGCGCGGGCGCGCATCGCCAAGGCGCAGGCCGACACGCGGGCCGTGGCCTCGGCCGTGAGCATCTACTCGGCGCATTGCGGTGGGCTGCCGGACCAGACGTCCGCCGCCTCGACCTGCCCAATGTCCACCGCGGCCCAGACCGGCGCGCTGCCGGCGGTGCTGCTCACGCAGCAGACCAACGGCCAGAACCAAGTCGGCGGTCCGTTCCTGAACAGCCAGCCCACGCTGCCGGCCGGCTGGACCGGCTCGGGCACCACGTACAAGTACACCAGCACGGCGGTCGGCACGTTCACGATCTGCGGCAGCGGCGACAGCACGGCCGCGGATTCGAACGGCGGTGCCACCTGCCCGTAACGCTCGGTCGATCTGAACCCATGGATCCCGACGGCCGACATCGGCCGCCGGGATCGCGTTTCGTCTGAGGACCTCCTTCGAGAATGCTCGCCACGTTCGTCGTCGCCGGGCTGCTGATCGGCAGTTTCCTCAACGTCGTCATCGCCCGAGTCCCGGAGCACCGAAGCCTGTGGCAACCGGGCTCGGCCTGCCCTGGCTGCGGCTCCGCGATCGCCTGGTACGACAACATCCCGATCCTGTCCTTCCTCGCTCTGCGCGCCCGATGCCGCAGTTGCCGCACGCCGATTCCGTGGCGCTATCCGATCGTGGAGGCCGTCACCGCGACCTTGTTCGCCGCCGCTGGCGTCGCCTTCGGACCAACTCTCGACGGTGCGGTCGCCGCTGCCCTAATGGCAGTGCTTATTGCCCTGACCGCGATAGACCTGGAGCGTCAAATCATCCCGGACGTCATCTCGCTTCCGGGCATTTTGGCAGGGGTCCTTGCCAATCTGGCCACAGGCCGCGTATCCTGGCGCGAGTCGCTCGTTGGCATCGTGATCGGCGGAGGCGTGTTTCTTGTCATCATCCTGGCCAGTAGGGGCGGAATGGGCGCTGGCGACATGAAGCTGGGCGCCATGCTGGGAGCGTTCTTGGGGTGGAAAGTCGTGCTGCTATCGATATTTGTCGCCGTGCTCATCGGCGGCGCTCTCGCGGTGGTCTTGATGGCGACGGGTTTGCGGGGCCGTAAGGACCCGATCCCATTTGGTCCCTTCCTTGCAGTCGGTGGCGCGGCTGGCCTGTTCTGGGGCGAAAGGGTGGTGCGATGGTACCTGAGCGGGTTCGTCGCATCGTAGGGGCGCCGGCAGGCTTCACGATGACCGAGCTGATGATCGTTGTCGCGGTCCTCGGCGTGCTCACGGCGATCAACGTCCCGGCGCTCTGGACCTATCTGAGAACGGCGGCTCTGCGCGCCGGGGCCGAGGAAGTCGCGAGTGTCCTCAACGGCGCACGTCAGCTCGCCATTCGCATGAACACCACCGTCTGCGTGAGCAATGACGGCACGCGGGCGAGCTATCACGTGGGCGGCTGCCATGCCGCGGCATGGACGGGTGTCGGAACGGACGCGAACGGGCTCATCCGGCTCGCGAATCAGCTTCGCGTCAGTGGGAGCAACAATCTCTGCTTCAATTACCTCGGCGCCGGGGCGGCCACACCATCCCCGTGCGCCGCCAACGGGACGTTGACGGTGACGAGCCGCGCTGGTGGGCCAACGCTCGCCGTGGTCATGGCCACCACTGGCCGGCTACGCATCCAGTGACGCGGCGTCGCGAGCGGCTGCGGGACGAGGGCGGGATCACCCTTCCCGAGATCCTCGTCGCGCTCGCGATCACGGGCGTCGCCCTCGCCGGCCTCGCCGTCGTCGTGCCAGTCTCGGCCTCGGGCATCCAGCAGGGCCATCAGCTGTCCACGGCGACGTTCCTGGCCGAGCAGATGATCGAACGTGTGCGGGCCGCCGCCTGGACCGAGAGCCCAGCCGTCGATTGCCTCGGCATCTCCCCCGGCGAGGCGGCGCCCGTGCCGACGGGCGCCACCTGTCGCGGCGCCACCGCGAGCGTGTTCCCCGACGAGACGCGCGGGGTCGCGAGCCATCCGCTCTACCGACGCAGCGTCCGCATCAGCAGTTGCGCGATCACGCCATGCGCCGGCGTGACGACAACGGGCCTGCGACGCGTCGCGGTGACCGTCGCGTACACGCCGCTCACGAGCGCAGGCCTGTCGCCGCAGCCGACGACCGTGCGTCTCGAGTGGCTGGTGGCGCAGCGATGACGCGGGTGCGGCACGACCGCGGCGCCGGCGTTTCGAGCGACGGGTTGCGTGCAAAGGAGGCGGAGACCGCCAAGCGTTGTGTGTGGGAAAACGTTTGTCCAAACGGCGCGGGAACCTATACTGCTACCCCAGCGAGCATAATGACTTGTTAAACAAGATCTTCCGCAAGCAGAGCGACAGCTTCGGCCTGGACATCGGCTCCAGCTCGGTGAAGGTCGTGCAGATTCGCGAAACTGGCGGTGTGCGCACGCTGACCGGCTTCGGCATGGTCTCACTGCCGAACGAGACGATCACCGACGGCGCCATCAACGATCCCGGCACGGTGGCCGACGCCATCAAGGAAGCCGTGGGACGTGCGGGCGTGAAGAGCACCGACGCCGCCATCTCGATCTGCGGACGCGAGCTCATCATCAAGAAGATCCAGATTCCCGAGGTGCCGGCGGCCGAGATCGACGACGTCGTCCGGCTCGAGGCCGAGCATCACATCCCGTTCGCGATCGACGAGGTGTTCATCGATCACCACACCGTCGCCAAGCACGGGGGGCAGCTCGATCTCATCCTCGTGGCCGTCAAGAAGGCGAAAGTCACGGACTACATGATGGTCGTCGAGCAGGCGGGCTTCAGTCCGTCGATCGTCGACGTCGACGGCTTCGCGCTGGGCAACCAGTTCGAGGTCAATTTCCCGGGCGAGGTCGACGAGGCCGTCGCCCTCATCGACATCGGCGCCTCGATCATGAAGACCAACGTGCTGCGGGCGGGGGCGACCATCTTCGCCCGTGACATCCCCTTCGGCGGCAACAACTACACCCAGGCGATCGCGCAGCGGCTCAACATCTCCTTCGAGCAGGCCGAGGCCGCCAAGCTGGGCAAGGACGTCGGCGTCAAGTGGGAAACGCTGGTGCCGCCGCTGGAGGCCGTGTCCCGTGACCTGTCGCTGGAGGTCCAGCGGACCTTCGATTACTTCGCCTCCACGGCGGAGTCCGAGCGGATCGGCAAGATCGTCCTGGCCGGGGGCTGTGCGCAACTGCCCGGGCTGAACGAGTACCTGTCGTCGAACTGGGGGATTCCCGTCGAGCTGGCCCGGCCCCTGGAGCGGATCCAGGTAGCGCCCAACTACGCGTCGGATGTCGGCGCGCTGGCGCCGGCGCTGGCCGTTGCGGTCGGTCTGGCGCTCCGCCGGCCCGGCGACAAGGAACAGGCCAAATGATCCGGATCAACCTCGCTCCGCTGGAGGCTCGACGGCGCATGCCGTCGATGAGCCTGTTGGTCCCGTCGTTCAACCTCGGCATCCTCTTCGGCATCCTATACGTCGCGGCCATCGCCGGCCTCGGCTTGTACTGGTACGGGTTGCTCTCCGAGGAGGCCACGCTCACCGCCGACGTGGACCGGCTCAGCCGCGAACTGGCCTCGCTCAACACCACGCTCGGCGAAGGGGCCGGCGTCAAGACGCAGCTGGCCGAGGTCAAGCGACGGATCACGATCCTGGAGGACCTGACGAAGGGCCAGGGTCGGTCGATCGTCCTCCTCGACACCTTCATCGACACCGTGCCCCGCGACGTGTGGATCACGGGCCTCGAACAGAAGGACACGGTGCTGAAGCTGAACGGCACGGCCTTCTCGACGACCGCGGTCTCCGACTTCATGTCGAACCTGAAGTCGTCCGGGAAGTTCAAGGACGTCGACATCGTCGTGTCCCGGCAGGCGATCGACAAGACTCCCAGCCTCGTGACCTTCGAGGTCACGTGCAAGATCGAGATCTGAGATGGCCCTACCTGCCCCCCTGCAGAACTTCGTCGACGGTCCCAAGCTGCCCAAGGTCGTCCTCGGCGTGCTGGGTCTGGTGGCGCTCGTCGCGGCCAGCTACTTCTTCCTGATCTCACCCGTCCAGGACCGCATCGCCGACCTCGTGCAGAAGAAGACCAAGGTGAACGGCGACGTCACCAAGGCCCGCCTCCAGGTCGCCGAGATCGAGCGCTTCCGCCGGGAGCTGGTCGAGCTCGACAAGCGGCTGGTGCTGCTGCAGGATCGGCTGCCGTCGGAGAAGGAGACGCCGACGCTCTACCGCGCCCTGTCCTCGGCAGCGGAGCAGGCCGGGCTGGGCGTGTCGCTGTTCCAGCCCCGGGAGGCCCGAGCCAAGGACGTGGTGAACGAAATCCCGATCATCCTGGCCGCCGAGGGCGACTATCACCAGCTCGCCAAGTTCTTCGAGCGGGTGGCGGGGCTGCCGCGGGTGGTCACCGTGAACGACTTCAAGCTGTCAGGCCTGGGTAAGTCGAGGCATTCCATGAAGGCGGATATGACACTCGCCACGTACATGTACCGGTCGACCCTCGCTCCGGCTCCGGCCCGCCCCGCGGCGCCGGTAGCGCCCAAGCCGGGGGCCTCGCTTCCGGTGTCGACCGGAGACCGCTCGTGACGCGGGCAAGCGCCGTCGTCGGTCTCGCCGGCCTGTGCGCAGCGCTGGGCGCGTGTGGCGGCTCGCCGCCTCCACCGCCCGCCGCGTCCACGCCCCAGCCGGTCGCGGCCGCCTCGACCCCCCCTGCCCCAGCGGCACCCGCAACGCCGGTGCCCCAGGCGGGCCCCACGTCACCGGCCGGCAAGACACCGCCGCTCGTCGCGGCGCCGGTGGTTCCGCAGGGCGACGGGACGTCGTACGAGTCGAAGGGGCGGCGCGATCCGTTCGTACCGCTCGACCTGACCGGCGGCCCCAAAGGACTCGAGGTCGCCACGACCAAGCTGACCGGGATCGTCCGGAGCGCGAGGACCACGCTCGCGCTCGTCGAGGCCCAGGACGGCATCGGATACATCCTCAAGCCGGGCGACACGCTCGGCGACGGTCGTCTGGTCGAGATCGGCGCCGACAGCGTCGTCTTCGCCGTCTCGGCGAAGCCGGGATCTCAATCCAACCGCGTGGTCCTAAAACTGGCGGCCAACTAGATGACTAAGCAACGGGTGGGTATCGTGCGACGGGCGTTCGCGGTTGCCGTGATCCTGCTGCTCCTCCCGATCGGTGCGGTGGCGGATGCGCAGTCGGCGCCCGGCATCGAGCTTCGCGACGTCAGCGTCACCACGCAGGCCGATGCGGTGACGATCGTCGTGAAGACGACGGGTGAGGTGAAGTACCGGGCGGAGCTGGTGGACCATCCGTACCGCCTCGTCCTCGACTTCGACGACACCACCTATGGCTGGCGCAAGACGCCTCTGGCGGTGGAGACGGAGCCACTCAAGCAGATCCGCGGCAGCCAGTACCGCCGTGGCGTGGCTCGCGTGGTGGTGGAGCTGACCCGGAAGGTGGGGTACGCCATCCGCGAGGAGAGCGACGGGCTGGCGATCGTCATCCCGACCGCGGCCAGCGCTCGGCTCCCCGAGACGGCACCCAAGCAGGTCGCCGCCGCCGATGCCACGTCGGCGCCCGCGCCGATCCCCGCCGCCAAACCGGTGCCGGCAGCCAAGGCGGCGACCCCGGCTCCGAAACCCGCACCCGTCGCCAAGCCCACGGCGCCGAAAAGCCCGACGAGCGCCGCCGCCGCCTCGCCGACCTCCAGCGCCGAGGTGAAGGCCCCGGAGCCCGTACGGGTGGCCCAGGCTCCGACCGCGGTCCCGGCCACGCCGCCTCCGCCGCCACCCGCCGCGCCGCCGGTACCCGATGGCCCGCGGCTGATCTCGCTCGACTTCAAGGACGCCGACGTCGTCAACCTCCTGCGTATCCTCGCCGCCGAGAGCACGCGCAACATCGTGATCGGTGAGGACGTGAAGGGGAAGATGTCGATCACGCTACGCAACGTTCCCTGGGACCTGGCCCTCGACACCGTGATGGAGGCCAAGAGCCTCGTCAAGGTCGAGCGTGACGGTGTCATCCGCATCGTGAGCCAGGATCAGCTCGCCCGGGAGCGCGAGGTGCGGGCCAAGCTCGAGGAAGCCAAGGTCAAGTCCGAGACCGAGATCCGCACGAAGGTGGCCGAAGCCAAGTTGAAGGAGCAGGAGGCGCAGGCGCGCCAGATCGCCGCCGAGCAGGCGGCGGCCGAGCAGGCTGCGCGCGGTCCGCTCAGGGAGGAGACGATCCGGCTCTCCTACGCGGATCCCGAGGAGATCGCCAAGACGCTCGAGGGTATTCTGGGGCTGCAGGGCGGCTCGGCCCCGGCGGCTCCGACCTCCGGGCCCGGCGTGATCCCGGCTCCCCCATTCTCGCAGCTGTTCGGCCCCGGCCAGACGCCCCCCGGGCCGGGTCCGATGTCGGGGTTGGAGGCGATCGGAAGGATCGACGTCCTGGCCAAGGGCATCACGATCAAGGCGCACAAGCCCACGAACTCGCTCTTCATCCGCCACTACGAGGCCGACCTCGACCGGATCAAGGTCCTCATCCGCGAGAAGCTGGACATCCCGCTTCCGCAGGTGAAGATCGAGGCCCGCATGGAGATCCTGGCGCGCAACGACCTGTTCGCCCTGGGTGTCCAGTGGGGTGGGGGTGGGGTGGCGACGGGCAGTCAGGCGACGCTCGTGGGTCGCGGCTTCACGAGCCAGGCGGTGCCGAACAACACGCTCACCAGCGGTGGCATTCCGGCGAGCGGGCTCGGCACGCTGCCGAACCCGAATCTGACCATCGGTTCGGGCGCCGGTACCGTCCTGCCGGTGAGCTCCACTACGGGGCTTCCCCAGGGAGGCAACCTCGTCAACCTGCCGATCGGCTCCGTCCTGCCGGGCGTCGTCTCGGCGGGCACGGCCGGCATCGCGTTCGGCATCGTGGGCAGCCGCCTGAACCTCAACCTCGCGCTCGAGGCCCTGAAGAGCGAGGGGAAGACCCGCACGCTGGCCCGGCCCGAGATCGTGACCGTGGAGAACAACAAGGCGGCGATCTCGCTCGGTGAGGAAATCCCGTACGCCACGGTCAGCTCGGCGGGGACGCAGATCCAGTTCAAGGAAGCGGTGCTGAAGCTCGAGGTGACGCCGACCGTGGTCCGCGAGGGCGACATCAATCGCATCAAGATGACGGTGCTCGTCGAGAACAACTCGCGCGGCGCCGTCGTCGACCTCGGCGCCAGCGGCGGTCAGCCGCCGGCCATCAACAAGCGGAAGGCCGAGACGCAGGTCCTCATCAAGGAGGGCGAGCGGCTCGTGATCGGCGGCGTCACGAACAGCGAGAGCGAGGAGGCCGTCCGCCGGGTCCCGCTGTTCGGCGACATCCCGATCCTGGGCTGGCTGTTCAAGCAGCGCGGCGATCGCAACACCTCGACCGAGCTGGTCGTCTTCATCACCCCGTCGATCGTCCGGCGGGACGCCACCACCGCGTCGATCCCGAGCACGCCTCGGTAGTGCGTCACCGCGTCCGCCGCCTCCCCTGAGGCGGCGGACGCTCTCGGCACCGACGCCCCGCCACCCTGACGCTCCCGATGATCGTTTCCGTCGACCTCGGCATCCACTCCTACTCGATCGTCGTCGAAGCCGGCGCGCTCGCCGGCGTGGGCGAGCGGCTGCGTGGCCTGGGCGTCGGCCGCCGGGCGGCGCTCGTCACCGACGCGGCCATCATGCGGCTGCACGGCGGTACGGTCGCCGCCAGCCTCGAGCGGGCCGGCTTTGCCGTGACCGTGCTCGAGATCCCCGAGGGTGAGGCCGCCAAGACGCTGGCCGTCGCCGAGCACTGCTGGGACCGCGTGCTGGCAGCCGGTCTCGATCGCAGCTCGACGATCCTCGGCCTCGGCGGCGGAGCGGTCGGTGACCTGGCCGGCTTCGTCGCGGCGACATACATGCGAGGCATGAACTTCGTGACGCTCCCGACGACGGTCCTGGCCCAGGTCGACGCCTCGATCGGAGGCAAGACGGCCATCGACCATCCCAGGGCCAAGAACCTGATCGGCGCCTTCCACCAGCCGCGGCTCGTCGTCGTGGACCCGGTCGTCGTCACCACCCTGCCCGAGCGTGAGCTGCGCTCGGGGCTGGCCGAGATCGTCAAGCACGGGATCGTGCTGGAGCAGCGCTACTTCGAGGAGGTGGAGCGTGACGCCGCGGCGCTGCTGGCGCGCCGGCTGGACGTGCTCGAACGGATCATCGGCGGCTCCTGCCGCCTGAAGGCGTCGGTCATCGAGCGCGATCCCGAGGAGAAGACCGAGCTGCGCTTCGCCCTCAACTACGGCCACACCATCGGTCACGCGCTCGAGGCCGCGACAGGCTACGCACGCTGGACGCACGGCGAGGCGGTCTCGCTCGGGATCGTCGCGGAGGCCCACCTCGCCCGCCGTCTCGACCTGGCGGCCGACGCCACCGTGACCCGGCAGGAGCAGCTGCTGGCGCGGCTCGGGTTGCCGGTCCGGGCCGGGGGAATCGACCTGGAGGCGGTGCTGACGGCGATCACCCACGACAAGAAGGCCCGCGATGGTCGCGTGCCGTTCGTGCTCGCCCCTCGGCTCGGCGAGTTCCGGGTGGTCTACGACGTGCCGCCGGCCCAGATCCGCGCGGCGCTGCACGATCTGGCCGGCTCGTGACGGCGGGCCCGTTGACAATGAAAACGACGCATCCGTATAGTCCGAGCCATGCCGATGGCGGGGACGCTCCGGACCTCGCACGAGCAGACACCGTGAGCGACGATCGCGGCCTCGCCGACGCCATCCGCCGGCACGAGGAACGGCTGGCGCGCGACCCCGAATCGCTCGCCTTCGCCCAGCTCGCCGATCTCTATCGCAAGGCCGGCCGCACCGCCGACGCCATCGGGCTCTGCCGCCAGGGGCTGCAGCGCTGGCCGCACTACACGACCGCCCGGCTGATCCTGGCCAAGACGCTGCTGGCCGAGGGGCAGCTGGAGCCCGCGCTGGCCGAGGTCAACGTGATTCTCCAGACGAGCCCGAAGGACGTACAATGTCACCGTCTGGCCGCCGAGGTGCATCGACGCGCGGGCCACATCGACGCCGCCGTGGCCTACCTCGAAAAGGCCGTCGGCCTGGATCCCGGAGATCGCGAGTCGACCGCGCTTTTGTCGCTGCTGCGCTCCGGCCCGGCCGCTCCCGTGGATGCCAGCGGCCTGGCCCGGGTGCTGGGTGACGACACGTTCGCCACGCTCTCCTTCGGCACGCTGTGCCTGGAGCAGGGCTTGGCCGACGAGGCCGCGCTCGTCCTGACCCGGGTCGTCCGGCGGTCGCCTGACAATGCCGAGGCGCGGGAGCGGCTCGAGGCCGCGCTACGAGCCCGTTCACGACGGAGAGGGTGAGACGTCATGGTGGTGTCGACCGCGGAGTTCAAGAAGGGGCTGCGCATCGTCTTCGATGGGCAGCCGTACACCATCGTCGATTTTCAGCACGTGAAGCCCGGCAAGGGTGGCGCGTTCGTCCGCACCAAGCTCAAGCACATGCGGCAGGGCAAGGTGATCGACAACACGTTCCGCTCGGGTGAGAAGGTGGAGCTGGTCGAGTACGACGAGAAGCACATGCAGTTCCTCTACAAGGACGACCGTTACAATTTCATGGACACCGAGACCTACGAGCAGGTCTCGATGTCGGCTGACGAGATCGGGGAAGCCCGCGACTACCTGAAGGAGAACATCGTGGTCGACGTGCTCTACATCGACGGCTCGCCGGCCGGTGTCGAGGTGCCGAACTTCGTCGAGCTGGCGGTCAGCCGCACCGATCCCGGCGTCCGTGGCGACACCGCTCAGGGCGGCACCAAGCCGGCCACGCTGGAGACGGGCGTCGTCGTGCAGGTGCCGCTGTTCCTCAACGAGGGCGACGTCGTCAAGGTCGACACTCGGACGGGCGAATATCTCGGGCGGGTGGCGGTGGCGGGCTGATGCCCAAGGCTCGACGCGCGACGACGCCGGCCCCGTCCGCTCCCACCGGCGACGAGCGAACGGTCGAGCTGACCCGCCGGCTGGCGGC
Source organism: Methylomirabilia bacterium (assembly GCA_041499965.1). Classification (GTDB taxonomy): domain Bacteria; phylum Methylomirabilota; class Methylomirabilia; order Rokubacteriales; family CSP1-6; genus AR5. The sequence goes on along the minus strand of JBGQLG010000006.1, from coordinate 60,421 downwards.
ACTGCTGGGCGAGCTCGGGCTCTCCGAGGTCGAGGTCGAGTCGGCCAACGTCCGCGTCCGCGTGCAGCGCTCCGCCGCGCCCACTCCGACGCCGGCGCCCATCTCGTCGACGGCACCGGCCGCCGGGGGGGACGAGCGGCCGCCGGTCGCCGACACGGCGTCGCCGGCTCTGATCACCGTGGAGGCCCCGATGGTCGGCACCTTCTACCGGGCATCCTCGCCCACGGCCGACCCCTACGTGCAGGAAGGCGACGTGGTGAAGGAAGGCCAGGTGCTCTGCATCATCGAGGCGATGAAGCTCATGAACGAGATCGAGTCCAAGATTGGCGGGCGCGTCGCCCGGATCCTGGCCGAAAACGCGCACGCGGTCGAGTACGGCCAACCCCTGTTCCTCATCGACCCGCAGTCCTGAGCGGCGCCGCATGCGTCGCCCTCGCAGCCTGTCCACCCTCGTCCTCTTCGTCGCCGTGCTCGTCGTGGTCGGAGCCGGGACGTGGTGGGGAGCCCGCGCACCCGGGTCCCCCGACGTGCCGCGGCTGCCGGCGACGCCGGCCCGGAAGCTGACGGCGCTGACCGACGAGGCGATCCGGCTCTATGCGGCGGGACAGTTCCCGCGCGCGTGCGAGCGGTTCAGCCAGGCCTGGGAGGACGAGCCGGCCAGCGCGGCCCGCCGGGAAGACGTCGCGCGCTGCTTCGAGGGCTGGGGCTGGGACACCCTGCGACAGGGCCGTCCGGAGGAGGCGATGCTTCTCTTCCGGCAGGGGCTGCGCCAGCGCCCCGACGCCCCGGCGCTGCTGCGCGGGCTCGGCCTGGCGGCGGTGCACGCCGGGCGCGCCGACGAGGCGCTGGCGCCGCTGGAGGCGGCGGCGCGGGCGGACGCCGACGCCGAGGTGCGGCTGCTGCTCGCGCATCTCTACGATCGGCGCGACGATGCCGGGCACGCCCTCGAGCACCTGCGCACCGTCCTGGCGGCGACCCCCGACCACGAGGCGGCGCGGCGACTGCTCGACAAGATCGAGCGCGAGGCGCGCGCCGAGGCGGGATTTCACCGCGAGGTCACGCCGCACTTCGTGGTGAAGTGGCGCGCCGCCGGTGACGCCGACGCGCGGCGTGCGCTGCTGGCCGGGCTCGGCACGGCCCGCGAGCGCGTGATCGCGCAGCTCGGCGAGGCCCCCCGCGAGCGCGTCACCGTCGTCCTCTACGACGCCGCCCAGTTCCAGGACGTGGCCCGCGTGCACGGCTGGGTCACCGGCCTGTTCGACGGCAAGATCCGGCTGCCCGCCGGCGGCGCGCTGCCGTCACGGCGCGAGCTGGAGCGCATCCTGGTGCACGAGTACGCCCACGCGACGATCCACGACCTCGCCCGCGGCCGGGCCCCGCGCTGGCTCCACGAGGGCCTCGCCCAGGCGCTGGAGGGCACGACGCCGGATCCGATGCTGCGGGTGCCGGGACGGCCCACGCTGGCCGGCCTGGAGGAGCTGCTGGGCGACGCCGACCCCGCGCGCGCCCGCACCGGCTACGACATCGCGCTGTGGGTGGTGCAGGATCTGCTCGATCGCGGCGGCATGCCGGCCATGCGGCGCCTGATGGGGCGGCTGGGCGGCGGCGAGAGCATCTCGACGGCGGTGTCGGCGGTGTACGGACTGCCGCTGGCCGAGCTCGAGCACCAGTGGCGCCGGGTGCTGGGCGGATAGCCGCGCGGGCATGTTCCACAAGATCCTGATCGCCAATCGCGGCGAGATCGCGCTGCGCATCATCCGGACCTGCCGCGAGATGGGCATCCGGACCGTCATCGCGCACTCCACGGCCGACGCGCAGTCACTGCCCGTGCGCCTCGCCGACGAGTCGATCTGCGTGGGCCCCGACGACGCGCGCTCGAGCTACCTCAACCTCGCCTCGATCATCTCGGCTGCGGTCGTGACCGACAGCGAGGCCATCCATCCCGGCTACGGGTTCCTGGCCGAGAACCCGGCCTTCGCCGACATCTGCCGGGCGTGCGGCCTCACCTTCATCGGCCCCTCGCCCGAGGCCATCCGCCTTATGGGCGACAAGGCGCAGGCGCGGGTGATCGCCCGGCAGGCCGGGGTGCCGGTGGTGCCGGGCAGTGAGCTGCCGCTCAAAGACGAGGCCGAGGCCATCGAGGTCGCCGACGCCACCGGCTACCCGGTCATCTTCAAGGCGGCCGCCGGCGGCGGCGGGCGCGGCATGCGCATCGTGCGCGGCCGGGCCGAGGTGGGACCGGCGTTCGCGGCCTGCCAGGCCGAGGCCGGGGCGGCCTTCGGCTCCTCGGAGATCTACTGCGAGCAGTACATCGAAGCGGCCCGCCACGTCGAGGTGCAGGTGCTCGGCGACCGGAACGGCATGCGGCTGCACCTGGGTGAGCGGGACTGCTCGGTGCAGCGGCGCCACCAGAAGCTCGTCGAGGAGTCGCCGGCGCCGTCGCTGCCGGCCGAGACGCGGGCGGGCCTGCACAAGGCGGCCCTGGCCGCCGCCGCGGCCGTGAACTACGCGAGCGCCGGCACCGTCGAGTTCCTCGTCGACGCCCAGAGCGGCGACTTCTACTTCATCGAGATGAACACGCGCATCCAGGTCGAGCACGCGGTGACCGAGATGATCACCGGCATCGACCTCATCCGCGAGCAGATCCGCGTGGCCGCCGGCGAAGCGCTCGGCTACCGCCAGGACGACGTGCGCCTGGCCGGCCATGCGATCGAGTGCCGCGTGAACGCGGAGGACCCGGTGACGTTCGCGCCCAGCGCCGGCCGGGTGACCGCGTGGATCCCGCCCGGCGGATTCGGCGTGCGCGTCGACAGCCACCTGATGGCGCCCTACGTGGTGCCGCCGTTCTACGACTCGCTGCTGGCCAAGATCGTCGTGTACGGCCACGACCGCGCCGAGGCCATCGACCGGATGCGCCGGGCGCTGTTCGAGACGCTCGTGGAAGGCGTGAAGACGACGATCCCCTTCCACCTGCGGGTCCTGGCCGATCCCGCCTTCGTCGAGGGGCGCTTCACGAGCGTCGACGGCGCCCGCCTGGCCGCCGCCTGATGGATCCCACGCTCTACGTGATCCTCGACCGCGGCGCCGCCCGCGGACGGGATCTGCTCGAGATTCTCGCCGCCGCCGTCGCCGGCGGCTGCCGCATGGTGCAGCTGCGCGAGAAGGAATGGCCCTCCGGCCGGTTGCTCCCCCTCGCGGAGCGCCTGCGCGCGCGCTGCGGGGACGCCGGCGTGACCTTCATCGTCAACGACCGGGTCGACCTGGCGCTCGCGGTGGGCGCCGACGGCGTGCACCTCGGCCAGGACGATCTGCCGGCGCGCGTGGCCCGCCCGCTGCTGCGCCCGGGCATGATCCTCGGCGTCTCGTCGCACACCGTGGCCCAGGCCCGCGCGGCGCAGGCCGATGGCGCCGACTACGTCGCGGTGGGCTCCATGTTCGCCACGCGGAGCAAGGCCGACTTCGAGCTGGTCGGACCCGACCTGGTGAGGAAACTCCGAGGCGAGATCCGTGTTCCGTTGATAGGCATCGGCGGGATCACGCACGACAACGTGCAGGACGTCATTCGCGCGGGCGCCGACGCCGTCGCCGTCATCTCGGCGGTGGGCGCCGCCGACGATCCGCGGGCGGCGTGCGAGCGCTTCGTCGCGCTGATCCGCACGGCGCGGGGCTTGACCGCCCCCCGGCCGGCGCTATAGATTGGCGGCGCGTAAATCACTGATTCACCGATCAAGGAGGCTCCCATGAACTCGACGTACGTACGCGGCGCCCTGGTCCTTTGCCTGGCGGCCGCCGTCGCCCTGCTGCCGGGGGCCTCTCCGCTCCAGGCCCAGGGCAAGGGCACCATCAAGATCGCCACCCAGAGCCCGCTCTCCGGCGGCCAGGCGGCGCTCGGCGAGGGCATCAAGCTCGGCGCCCAGCTGGCCCTGGAGAAGTTCAAGGGCCCGCTCGAGAAGGCCGGATTCAAGGTCGAGCTCGTGCCGTTCGACGACCAGGCCAAGCCCGACGTCGGCGTGGCCAACAGCAAGAACATCATCGCCGACAAGGACATCCTGGCGGTGATCGGCCACCTGAACTCCGGTGTGGCCATCCCCTCCTCGGAGGTTTACAAGGAAGTCGGTCTCGCGATGATCTCCCCGGCCAACACCAACCCGACCGTCACCGACCGCGGCTACGGCAACGTCAATCGCGTGTGCGGCCGGGACGACGTGCAAGGCGTGGTCGGCTCGGAGTTCGCCGCCGGCACCGTGAAGGCCAAGAGCGTCTACATCGTGCACGACAAGACCACCTACGGGCAGGGCGTGGCCGAGTTCTTCCGCGACGACGCCAAGAAGAAGGGCCTCACCGTGGCCGGCTTCGACGGCACCGAGGAGAAGTCGAACTTCGACGCCATCCTCACGCCGATCAAGGCCAAGAACCCCAGTCTCATCTACTTCGGCGGCATCTACGACCAGGGCGCGCCGTTCTTCAAGCAGGCCAGCGAGAAGGGCATCAAGGCGAAGTTCATGGGCCCCGACGGCATGGACTCCTCCGACCTCACCAAGATCGCCGGCAAGGCCGTCGTCGGCATGTACTACACGTCGGCGGCGGGTCCAGCCTCGGCGCTGGCCGGCGCCAAGGGCTTCGTGGACGACTTCAAGAAGAAGTTCAGCAAGAACCCGGAGCCGTACGCGGCCGAGGCCTACGACGCCACCGCCATCGCGCTGAAGGGCATCGAGGCCGCGGCCAAGGGCGGCAAGGTTCCCAGCCGCGAGGACGTCTCGGCGGCGGTGCGCAAGGTCAAGCACAAGGGGATCACCGGCGAGATCGAGTTCGACGGCAAAGGCGACCGCAAGAAGGCGCTGTACTTCGTGCTCCAGGTCGTCAGCGACAACCCCGAGAAGTGGGGCGACAACAAGATCGTCAAGCAGCTCACGATCGCGGCCCCGGCCGCGAAGTAGCGCGCGGTCAGGAGGGGTGAGTGGGGGCGGGGAGCCGGCACGCCCCGAGGCCAAGGTCTCGGCGGCCCCCCGCCCCCACTTCCCCCTCCTGGCTCACCCTCGGCGGCGGCCGGCGCCCCCCGGCCGCGCAGGCTTCTGATGGACTACGAGCTTCTCATCGGCATCTTCCCCCAGGTCCTGCTCGACGGGATCCTGCTCGGCTTCATGTACGCCCTGATCGCGCTCGGCTACACCATGGTCTACGGCGTGCTCGAATTCATCAACTTTGCGCACTCCGAGATCTTCATCTTTGGCGCGTTCGTGGGTGTCGAGATTCTCCTGTCGCTGCAGTCGGCCGGCTGGCTCGCGCGCATCCCCTGGGTCGTCGTGCTCATCCTCGTGATCCTGGCCGGCATGCTGGCCAGCGGCCTGCTGGCCGTCACCGTCGAGCGCGTCGCCTACCGGCCGCTGCGTGCCGCCCCCCGCCTGATCCCGCTGATCTCGGCCATCGGCGTGTCGTTCTTCCTGCAGGATGTCATCCGGCTGATCGAGTCGATCTGGCGCAACGCCTTCAACCTGGTCTATCCGACCATGGACGTGATGAACCGCCGCTTCGAGCTGACCAGCACGCTGGACGTCTCGGTGCGCTCGCTGGTGGTCATCGTGGCCGCGCTGCTGATGCTGGCCGGCCTGCACGTGCTGGTGAACCGCACGAAGATCGGCACGGCCATCCGCGCGGTGGCCGAGGACCAGGCGGCAGCCAGCCTGATGGGCATCAACGTGAATCGGGTCATCTCGCTCACGTTCCTCATCGGGGGTGCCATGGGCGGCGCCGCCGGCGTGCTGTTCGGCATCCAGTACAGCCTGATCAATCCGTACACCGGGTTCATCCCGGGGCTGAAGGCCTTCACGGCCGCGGTGCTGGGCGGCGTCGGCAACATTCCGGGCGCGATGCTCGGCGGGCTCGTGCTCGGCCTGCTCGAGGCCTTCGCGGCCTCCTATATGTCGCTGCTCACCGGCGGGGCATTCGGCGCCGAGTACAAGGACATCTTCGCCTTCTCTGTCCTCATCCTGATCCTGATCTTCCGGCCCAAGGGCTTGCTGGGCGAGGTCGTCCGGGGCCGCGCATGATCCGCGGGGTGGCCGCGGCGGCGGCGGTCGCGCTGTCGGTCATCCTGGTCGCCGTCTTCCCGCGCTCCATCCTGCTCTTCCTCCTGTTCCAGGGCTCGCTGCTCTTTGTCTACGTGAGCCGCATCCCGGCCTGGCTGCGGGCGGGCCTGCTCGGCCTCGGCCTGCTCGTACTCATGCCGGGCATCGGCGCGTTCAACGGGTACTACCTGGAGGTGGCCACCCAGGTCGGCATCTTCGCCGCGCTCGCCCTCGGACTGAACATCGTCGTGGGCCTGGCCGGCTTGCTGGATCTCGGCTACGTGGCGTTCTTCGCCGTCGGCGCGTATTCGTGGGCGATCTTCGGCTCGCCGCACGCCAACCTGATCTTCGGCGGCGGCTTCCCGCTGGCCCCGGGCTGGTTCTACGTCTTCCTGTTCGTCGGCCTGGCGGTGGCCGCCCTCATGGGGGTCCTGCTCGGGTTGCCGGTGCTGCGGCTGCGCGGCGACTATCTGGCCATCGTCACGCTCGGCTTCGGCGAAGTCATCCGCGTCCTGGCCAACAACCTCGACAAGCCCATCAACCTCACCAACGGCCCCAAGGGCATCACGCCGATCGGGCGGCCGCCCTTGCCGCCCGGCATCCCGTACAACGAGGCCTTCTACTTCCTGGTGCTGCTGATCGTCGTCGTCGTGATCGTCGTCAACCGGCGGCTGGAGGACTCCCACATCGGGCGGGCCTGGGAGGCGATGCGGGAGGACGAGATGGCCGCGCAGGCCATGGGCGTGCCGCTGGTCCGGGCCAAGCTTCTGGCCTTCGCGTGCGGGGCCTCCTTCGCCGGCGTGATGGGCGTGGTCTTCTCGGCCAAGCAGATCTTCATCAACCCCGAGTCGTTCACCTTCCTGGAGTCGATCGGCGTGCTGGCCATGGTGATCCTGGGCGGCATGGGCTCGATCCCGGGGGCCGTGGTGGGCGCCACCGTCGTCACCGTCCTCAACCTGCAAGTCCTCAAGGGCTTCTCGCTCTGGCTCAACGAGCTGAAGAACGCCGGCGTCACCGTGCTCGGCTACAACCTGGCCAACCTGCCCACCCAGCTCGAGCCGGCCAAGTACGAGCGCATGGTGTTCGGCATGATCCTCGTCCTCATGATGATCTTCCGGCCGCAGGGCATCTTCCCCGCCCGGCGCCGCCAGCGCGAGCTGGCCCACCCGCCGCCCCCGCCGACGGCTCCGTGACCGCGCTGTTCTCGGCCCAGGGCATCACCAAGCGCTTCGGCGGCCTGCTGGCGATCAACCGGGTCGACTACACGCTCGACCACGGCATCTCGTCGATCATCGGCCCCAACGGCGCCGGCAAGACGACGCTGTTCAACGTGTTCACCGGCCTCTACGAGCCCGACGACGGCGAGGTGACGTTCCGAGGCCGCTCGCTGGTGGGCCTGCGGCCCGATCAGATCACCGCGCTCGGCGTGTGCCGCACGTTCCAGAACATCCGCCTGTTCGCCAACATGACGGCGATCGAGAACGTGCTGGTCGGCATGCACGCCCGCGTGCGCCTCGGCCTCTGGGACGCGCTCACCCACCGCCCGAGATTCCACACCGTGGAGCGCGGGCTCTGGCAGCGCGGCGGCGAGCTGCTGGGGCGCGTCGGACTGCACGACAAGGCCAACGAGCTGGCCCGCAACCTGCCGTACGGCGACCAGCGCCGCCTGGAGCTGGCCCGCGCGCTGGCCTCGGAGCCCGCGCTGCTCCTGCTCGACGAGCCCACCGCCGGCATGACCCAGGGCGAGGCCGGCCACCTCATGGGGCTGCTCCGGAAGCTGGTCGCCGACCTCGGCGTGGCCATCTTGCTGATCGAGCACAACATGCGCGTCGTCATGGAAGTCTCCGACCGGGTCACCGTGCTCGACCACGGCGAGAAGATCGCCGAGGGGCTGCCCCGCGAGGTGCAGGGTGACGCCCGCGTGATCGAGGCCTATCTCGGCCGGCGCGGTGCGGCGCGGAGCCCCCGTGCTGCGTCTTGACGGCCTGCACGTCTACTACGGCGAGATCCACGCGCTGAAGGACGTCTCGCTGGAAGTCCAGCGAGGCGAGATCGTGGCGCTGCTCGGCAACAACGGCGCCGGCAAGACGACCACGCTGAAGACGATCTCCGGCCTGCTGGTCCCTCGGCGGGGCAGCATCCACCTCGAGGAGGCTCCCCTGGTCGGCACGCCACCCCACGCGGTCGTCGGCCTCGGCGTCGGCCACGTGCCCGAGGGGCGCCGCATCTTCAACCGCCTCACCGTGCGCGAGAACCTCATGATGGGCGCGTTCCTGCGCAGCGACGGCGACATCGACGCCGACTTGCAGCGGGTCTTTGCCCTGTTCCCTCGCCTGCAGGAGCGCATCGCCCAGGTCGCGGGAACGCTGTCGGGCGGCGAGCAGCAGATGCTGGCCATCGGCCGGGCGCTGATGGCCCGGCCGCGCCTGCTCCTGCTCGACGAGCCCTCGATGGGTCTGGCCCCCGTGCTGGTCGAGCAGATCTTCGAGACGATCGGCGAGGTCAACCGTCAGGGCATGACCATCCTGCTGGTCGAGCAGAACGCCTCGATGGCGCTGAGCATCGCCCACCGCGGCTACGTGCTGGAGACCGGCGCCATCGTCCTCACCGGCACCGCCACCGCGCTGAGCGAGAACGCCGACGTCCGCCGCGCCTACCTGGGAGAGTGACCATGCACGCCCACGGAGTGACCTTCGAGAGGCACACGATCGGCGACGTCCATCGCACGCTGGCCCGCACGGTGTCGGAGACCGACATCGTCAACTTCGTGAACCAGTGCGGCTTCACCGAGCCGCTCTTCCTCGACATGGAGTACGTCAAGCGTGAGTCGGTCTTCGGCCGCCGGGCCGCCCCCGGCGCGCTGACCTTCTCGCTCAGCGAGGGCCTCGTCATGCAGACCGGTCTCATCCACGGCACCGGCATGGCCTGGCTGGGCGGCGAGCTGCGCGTCGTGGCCCCGGTGTTGGAGGGCGACACGATCCGGGTGGAGATCGAGGTCGCCGACAAGCGGGAGACGAAGAAGGCCGACCGCGGTATCGTCACCTACAAGCACCGCGTGCTGAACCAGCGCGACGAGGTCGTGCTGGAGGCGACCATCCAGCGCATGATCAAGCGCGAGGGCGCCTGAGGTGCCGGACACGGGGCGGATCGTCCAGCTGAGCGTGTCCCCCGGCGGCGTGCCCAAGCGGGGCGTCGCGACGGCGCGGGTGACCCGGCTCGGCCTGGAGGGCGACGCCCATCGCGACGTGCGGCACCACGGCGGTCCCGAGCGCGCCGTGTGCCTGTTCCCCCAGGAGGCGATCCTCGCGCTGGCGGCCGAGGGCCACGCCATCACCGCCGGCGCCATCGGCGAGAACGTCACCACCGAGGGCCTCGACTGGAGCCTGGTGGTGCCCGACACGCGCCTGCTGCTCGGCGAGCGGGTGCTGCTGCAGGTGACGCGCTACACGAGCCCCTGCGTCACCATCGCACCCGTTTTCCGCGAGCACGACAACGGCCGCGTCTCGCAGAAGCGCCACCCCGGCTGGAGTCGCGTGTACGCGTGCGTGCTGGCCGAGGGTACACTGCACGCAGGCGACGGCGTCCGCGTCGTGGGCGAGCGCGAGGCGGCCCGGCTCGGCGCCCCGGCGCGGTGAGCGACCCGGCCGTCACTGTCCTCCTCGTCACCTACGACGGCACCCGGCATCTCGAGCGGTTGTGGTCGGGTCTGCACGGTCAGAGTTACCCGGCCGAGCGGTGGCGTCTGATCGTGGTCGAGAACGGCCCCGAGCAGCTGGCCGCGCGCTGGTTCGCCGAGCGCGCGCCAGGGGTGTCGGTGCTCGTGCCGGGCACCAACACGGGCTACGCGGGCGGCAACGCGCTCGGCATGCAGCAGGCGCTGGCGGGCGGCGCCGACTACGTCGTCGTCGTCACCCAGGACACGTACCTCGAGCCTGACGCGCTGGCCGCACTGGTGGACGTGGCCGAGGCGCACCCCGCGGCCGGCGCCGTCCAGCCCAAGCTGCTGCGAACCGAGCCCGACGGCCGCGTCGTCATCCACTCGCGGGGCAACGCGCTGCACTACCTCGGCGTGGGCTTCGTCGGTGGCGACGGCGAGCCGGACCGGCCGCTGGCCGTGCAGCCGATCGCCTACGCCAGCGGGGCCGCCGTGCTCTACCGGGCGGCCGCGCTCCGCGCGGTCGGCACCTTCGACCCGGCGCTGTTCATGTACCACGAGGACTCCGACCTCGGCTGGCGGCTGCGGCTGGCCGGCTGGGAGTGCCTGCTGGCTCCCGCCGCCGTCGTGCACCACGACTACGACTTCGCCCGACCGGCCTGGAAGCGCAAGTGGCACTACGTCGAGCGCAACCGGCTGATCAACGTGCTGACGCACTATCGCGCCGCGACGCTGGCGCTGCTCGCGCCCGCCCTGCTGGCGTTCGAGCCGGTGGGCCTGCTCTACGCGGCGCGCCGCGGCTGGCTCGGCGAGCGCCTGGCCGTGTACGGCTTCTTCGCGCGACCGGCCAGCTGGCGCTACCTGGTGGCCAAGCGCCGGGCCGTGCAGGCGCTGCGGCGGCGGCGGGATCGCGACCTGGTGCCGTTTCTCTCCGCGCGCTTCGCGTTCGGGCCGGTCGCCACCGCGGCCGTCCGCTGGGTGCTCGATCCCGTGTTCGCGGCCTACTGGCGAGCGGTCAGCCGCCTCATCGTCTGGTGAACCCTCCGGTACCGGCCAGCGCGGCGTGCTCGCGCTCGAGCACCGCGGCGCTCACGGCCGGGCCGTAGCGCGCCGCCGCGAACCGGCGCGCCGCCGCGCCCAGCCGGGTCCGCAACGCCGGATCGCGGAGCAGGCGCGTCACCGCCGCGGCGAAGTCCGCCGGCGCGTCGGCCACGAGCAGGTGCGTCCCGGGCGTGGCGTCGACGCCGTCGTTGCCGATCGTCGTCGTCACCACGGGGCAGCCGGCGGCCAGCGCGTCGAGCGTCTTGCCGGCAATGCCCCCGGCGATGCGCAGCGGCGCCACGAACACGGTGGCCGCGCCATAGTACGGCTCCAGCGTCTCGACGAACCCGGTCACGCGCACGCCCGGCTCCGCCGCCAGACGCCGCACCTCGGGCGTCGGATCGCCGCCCACGATCGTGAGGGTCGCCGCCGGCACCTCGGCCCGGATGCGCGGCAGGATCTCACGATGGAAGTGGCGCACCGCGTCCACGTTGGCGTCGCGGTGCATCGCGCCCACGAACAGCAGGCCCGCATCCTCGCGCGCGAGGCCCTCGAGCCGCGCCGGATCGATCCCCGTCGGCAGCGGCAGCACGCCGATCGACAGGCGTGGATCGCCGGCGAGCAGCGTGCGCCGATCGTGCTCGGACATCGTGAGGATGCGGTCGAACTTGCGGCAAATCCGCCACTGCAGCCGGCCGATGGCGCGCCAGTAGAGCCACGCGCCCAGGCGGGCCCGGGGCCCGCGAGCCAGGCCCAGCCGGTGACGCGCGGGGCGGACCAGTTCGTCGATCGCTACCACGAGCTTGGGCACCGGCAGGGCGGCGTCGAGGCACAGCCCGGTCTCGAGGTAGTCGACGTGGAGGAGATCGAAGGCGCCGGCGGCGAGCAGGCGGTTGGCCGCGCGGCCCAACCGCGCGTAGGAGGCCGCGACGTGCACCGTCGCCAGCGCGCCGGCCGGGCGCGCGAACTCCTGCCGGTGCAGCCCGGCCAGCCGTGGCCGCCACGCCTCAGCCTCGGCGCGCTCGGCCGGCTCGACCCGGCACAGAAGCGTGACGGCGTGGCGCTCGGCCGTCCACTCGATCCACTGGGCGAGGGCACGGCCACCCGCGTGCGGCGCATCGGGGCTCGGCAGGAACGGGCTGACCCAGAGAATGTTCATCCGACGGATCGGGGGACGCACCTACTATAGTCGATGGATCCCCCATGAAAGTCGTGCTTCTCGCCGGCGGGTTGGGCACGCGGCTGCGGGAGGAGACGGAGTTCCGTCCCAAACCCATGGTGGCGATCGGCGCCCGTCCCATCCTGTGGCACATCATGAAGACCTACGCCCACTACGGCCACCAGGACTTCGTCATCTGCCTCGGCTACAAGGGCGACGTCATCCGCGACTACTTCCTGAACTACGAGGTCCGCCACCGCGACATCACGATCACGCTCGGCTCGCGCGACGTCCAGGTGCACACGCCGCATGGCGAGGCGGGCTGGCGGGTGACCCTGGTCGAGACCGGCGAGGCCACGCTGACCGGCGGTCGCCTGGGCCGCGTGGCGCGCTACCTCGACGGTGAGCGGTTCATGGTGACGTACGGTGACGGCGTGGCCGACGTGGATCTGGGCCGGCTCCTCGACTTCCACCGCACGCACGGCAAGCTGGCGACGCTCACCGCCGTGCGGCCCTCGTCGCGCTTCGGCGAGGTCGTGATCGACAACCACATGGTCCAGGTCTTCCAGGAGAAGCCCCAGGTTCACGGAGGCTGGATCAACGGGGGGTTCTTCGTGTTCGAGCGAGCGGTGCTCGACCTCATTGCCGGTGACGACGAAAACCTCGAGCAATCGCTCCTGACGAAGCTCACGGGCATGAAGCAGCTCGCGGTCTATCAGCATCACGGGTTCTGGCAGTGCATGGATACGCCACGGGAGATGGACGTCTTGAACGAGCTCTGGCGGCAGGACAAGGCCGCCTGGGCGGTGTGGCGGTGACCGATGATCAGCCGTGAGTTCTGGCAGGACCGGCCCGTCTTCGTCACCGGTCATACCGGCTTCAAGGGCGGCTGGCTGGCCACGTGGCTGCTGGACCTCGGCGCCCGCGTCACCGGCTACGGCCTGACTCCGCACACCGAGCCCTCGTACTTCGCCCGCTGCGGGCTGGCCGATCGCGTCACCACGCACTTCGCCGACGTGCGCGACGCCGGCGCCCTGCAGGCGGCGCTGACCGCCGCCCAGCCTCGCGTCGTGTTCCACCTGGCCGCCCAGCCCATCGTGCGGCTCTCCTACCGGGCACCGCTGGAGACCATCTCGATCAACGTGCTCGGGACCTCGACCCTGCTGGAGACGATACGGCACACGCCGTCGATCGAGGCGGTGGTCGTCGTCACCAGTGACAAGTGCTACGAGAACCTCGAGCGGCCCGAGGGCTATCGCGAGGACGATCCGCTCGGCGGCCACGATCCCTACAGCGCCAGCAAGGCCGCCGCCGAGCTGATCGCCGCCGCCTACCGCCGCTCGTTCTTCGCCGAGCGCGGGCCGCACGTGGCCACGGTGCGGGCCGGCAACGTCATCGGCGGCGGCGACTGGGCGGCCGACCGGCTGGTGCCGGACGCGATGCGCGCCCTCGTGGCCGGCGAGCCGATCCGCGTGCGCAACCCGGCGGCGGTCCGCCCGTGGGAGCACGTGCTGGAGCCGCTCGGCGGCTACCTGCGCCTGGCCGAGCGCCTGGCCGGCAGCGGCACCTTCGCGGGCGCCTGGAACTTCGGGCCGCGCGACGCCGACGCCGTCTCGGTGGGCGTGCTGGCCGACCTGATCGTGGACCAGTGGCCGGGGTCGCGCTGGGAGTCCAAGCCGGAGGGCGACGCGCCCCACGAGGCCGGCCTGCTGCGCCTGGACTGGCGCAAGGCGCGCACGCGCCTGGGCTGGCACCCCGGGCTCACGCTGAAGGAAGCGGTGGCGCTGACGGTCCGGTGGTATCGTGCCGCCGCCGGACCGACGGCCGCGCGCGCGATGTACGACCTCAGCGTGGAGCAGATCCACCATTACCAGACGCGATGGCAGACCGCGCGGGAGCCGTGAGCGGACGGAGCTGTCTCGGCTGCGCCGCCGCCCTGCCCGACCCCTTCCTCGACCTCGGCACCCAGCCCCTGGCCAACGCGTTCATCCGTCCCGAGGACGCCGGCCGGCCGGAGCCCCGCTACCCGCTCGCCGTCGCCTACTGCGCGGGCTGCCACCTGGTGCAGCTCACGGCCACGGCGCCGCCCGAGGCGCTCTTCGGCGAGTACCTGTACTTCACCTCGTACTCCGATCACTTCCTCGCGCACGCGCGATCGATGGCGGGGGCCCTCGCCGAGCGCTTCGCGCTGGGCCCCGACCGGGGCGTGCTGGAGATCGCCAGCAACGACGGCTACCTCCTGCGTTTCTTCCTCGAGCGCGGGGTGCCGGTCCTCGGCGTGGAGCCGGCCCGCAACGTCGCGGCGGTGGCCGCCTCCCGTGGGATCCCGACGCTGAACCGATTCTTCGGGCCGGACGCCGTGGACGAGATCGTCGGGACGTTCGGGCGGGCCCACGTGATCGTCGGCAACAACGTGCTCGCCCACGTCCCCGAGATCAACGGGTTCTTCGAGGCGCTGCGAGCCTGCCTGGCGCCGGACGGCGTCGCCGTCTTCGAGTTCCCCTACCTGGGCGACCTGCTGGCCCGCACGGCCTTCGACACGATCTACCACGAGCACGTCTTCTACTACTCGCTGGCCGCGGTCGGGGGGCTGGCGGCGCGGGCGCGGCTGGAGGTCTTCGACGTCGAGCACCAGCCGGTGCACGGCGAGTCGCTGCGCGTGTTCGTGCAGCACGCCGGCGCCCGCCCGATCGCGCCCGCGGTGGCGCGGCTGCGCGAGGCCGAGGCCGCCGCCGGCCTGACGAGCGCCGCCCGCTACGCCGGCTTCAGCCGGGACGTGGCACGGCTGTGCGGCGACCTCGTCGAGCGACTGCGACAGCTGCGCGGCCAGGGGCGGCGGCTGGCTGCCTACGGGGCGCCGGCCAAGGGCACCGTCCTGCTCAACGCCTGCGGGATCGGGGCCGAGACGCTGGAGTTCACGGTGGATCGCAGCCCGCACAAGCAGGGCCGCCTGGTGCCGGGCGTCCGCGTCCCGATCCGACCGGTCGAGGACCTGCTGCGCGAGATGCCGGACTTCACGCTGCTGCTGCCCTGGAACCTGACCGACGAGATCGTCGCCCAGCAGGCCGAGTACCTCGACCGTGGTGGAGCCTTCATCGTCGCCGTGCCCACGACGCGCGTCATCGACGCCGCCCGCTGAGCCGCGTGCCGACCTGCAATCTCTGCGGCTTCCCGGTCCTCCGTCTGCACCCGGGCCCGGCCGGTCGGCGCTGCGTGCGCTGCTTCTCCACCTTCCGTCACCGCGCCGTCGGCGTCGTGCTCGACCGGCTCGGGCTCGAGCAGAGCGCGCGCGTGTACGAGCTGTCCTCGCGCGGCGCGCTCTGCCGCCACCTGAGCCGGACCTTCACCCGGGTGACCATCTCCGAGCTGTTCGACGGTGTCGCCCCGGGCGACTTCGACCGCGGCGTGCAGTGCCAGGACGTGCAGCGGCTCACCTACGGCGACGGCGCGTTCGACCTGGTGACGAGCACCGAGGTCTTCGAGCACGTTCCCGATGATCGCCGGGCGTTCGGCGAGGTCCACCGCGTGCTGCGCCGGGGCGGCGCGCTGCTCTTCACGGTGCCGCTGATGGACGCCGGCACCACCCTCGAGCGGGCCCGGCTCGAGCCCGGCGGGGTGGTGCACCTGGTCGAGCCGGAATACCACGGTGACCGTCTGCGCGGACGCGGAAGGGTTCTGGCGTTCCGGACGTACGGCCCCGATATTCTCGAGCGCCTCCGCGGGGTCGGCTTCGACGCCGAGCTCGCGCAGATCGATGACCCGGCCCACGCCATCGACGGCGGCAAGGTCGTGGTGGCGCGCAAGCCGGCGTGATCGCCACCGTCGGCCGGAATATCCTGGCCAACGTCGCCGGCACGGGCCTTGGCGTCCTGGCGTTTCTCGTCGTCGTCCCGGTGTACCTTCGGGTGCTCGGCGCCGAGGGGTTCGGTCTCGTCGGGCTGCTGACGACGCTGACGATCGCGGCCGCGGCGCTCGATCTCGGCCTCGGAGCCACCATGAATCGAGAAGCGGCCCGGATGACGGCTCAGCCCGGGGACAGCGGCCGCCTCGCCGACGTCGCCGCCACGCTGCCCGCGGCGAGCTGGGCCGTGGGCATCGGGGTCGGCGCACTCTTCGTGTCCCTGGCCCCCGCGATCACCTCACGATGGTTGACCTTCTCCGCGCTCTCGGTGAGCGAGGTACGGACCGCGCTCGGACTCATGGGGGCGGTGCTGCCGGCGCTGGTGGTGCGCGGCGTCTATGTGGGAGCCCTCAACGGCCTCCAGCGGCAGGGGACCGTCAACGTGGTTCAGGTGAGCAGCATCGTGATGCGGGGTGGCGCGAGCATCGCGGCGCTCCTGGCGGTGGCGCCGACCGCCACCGTATTCCTCGTGGTCCAGCTCATCCTGCTCTATGCCGAGGTCGGCGTCCTGGCGGCGGCCCTCCGCCGGAGCCTGCCGCTCGCCGCGCGTCGCGGCCGCATCCGTGTCGAGGCGATCAGGCCCCTGCTGCCCTTCAGTGCCGGGATGGCCGGCACGATGCTGCTCGGCCTGGCGCTGACGTCGATGGACCAGATCATCCTCAGCGCCGTCCTGCCGCTCGCCGAGTTCGGATACTACACGCTGGCCGTGAGCGTGGCGGCGGCGCTGGGCCAGATCGTGGGCCCGGTGACGACGGCGGTCTTCCCGCGCTTCAGTCAGCTGTTCGAGCGCCGGGAGGACCGCGCCGCCGTCGCGGAGTACCATTTCTTCTCGCAAGTGGTCGCCATCGTCGTGCTGCCCCTGGCGGCGCTCCTGGTGTTCTTTCCCACCGAGGTGCTGACCGTGTGGACGCGTGACACCCGGCTCGCCCATGACGCCGCGCCGGTGCTGAGTCTCCGCGCCATCGGCACGGTCCTCAATGCGCTGTTGCACGTGCCCCACGTCGTCCAGCTCGCGTCGGGATGGTCGACGCTCGGCGCCGGGGTCAACGCCACCGCCGCGCTCGCGATGGCCCCCGTGATCGTCATCATGAGCCTGCGGTGGGGGGGCGCCGGCGCGGCGCTGGCCTGGGCCGTGCTCAACCTGGGCGTGTTCATCCTGTTCATGCGCCGCATGCATCAACGGATCTGGCCGGGTGCGCTGACGTCCTGGTACGCGCACATCCTGCGGCCCACCGCCGCCGTCGCCGTTGTCGGCGCCCTCGCCCGCGTCACGATGCCGGCGACGCTCGGCACGCCGGCCCGGCTCGGATGGCTCACGACGACGGGGGTGCTGGCGGCCGCGGCGGCCCTCAGCGTCGCCTCCACGGTGCGCCGTCGCGTGGTCGCGGCCCTGCGAGCGTCCTGACCATCGTGGCCGGCGCCCGCGCGTCCATCGGCATTCCGGTCTTCAATCTTGAACGGACGGTCGCCCGGGCCATCGAATCGGTCCTCGACCAGACCTGTGGCGATTTCGAGCTGCTGGTGTCCGACAACGCGTCGACCGACGGGACCGAGGCGATCTGCCGGGATTACGCCGCGCGCGATCCACGGATTCACTACACGCGACAGCCGGTTGCCCTCGGCGCCCTCGAGAATTTCCGCTTCGTGCTCGAGGCCGCCGGCGCCCCCTCCTTCATGTGGTTGGCGGCCGACGACTACGTGCGGCCGCGCCTGGTGCAGCAGGCCCTGGCCGTCCTGGAGGCGCACGGTGACGTGGTGTGCGCGGCCCCTCGCGTCGAATTCGTCGCCCCCGATGGGAGCCGGCGTCCCGCTCCCGACGGCCAGGCGCTGCTCGGCAGCGTGCACGAGAACCTGTGCCGGTTCCTGCGCGATCCCCTGGACAACTCTCGCTTCTACGGCCTGTACCGGCGTGAGGTGCTGCGCCGGGTCTTTCCCCGATCGATCTACTATGGATTCGACTGGACCGTCACCGCCGGGACGCTTCTGTATGGCAAGCACGCGCGGCTGGACGAGGTCTTGCTGGTGCGCGAGACCACCGAGCCCCACGCGTACATGCGACTCATCGACGACGCGCCGGGGTGGGTGGCTCGCGTGCTCCCGCTCACCCGATTCACCCGGGCGGTCCTCGGCGATCTGCGGATCCCTCCACACCCGCGCCTGTTGTACGCGCTGTTCAGGCTCAACGCGCTCCACCACGTGCTCTACGCTCGATACCGCCATCCGCGCTACGGGCGTCTCGCCTATCGCCTCGCCCTCATCGCCAAGCGCCTCGGCGCCTGAGCGAGGTCCCGGATGACGGCCGGCCGCCCCGCAACTCGCCGTCATCGCGACGCAGAATGGATGGCGGTTTCACCGGTCGCTTGCGCTAACGTGGGACGACGGTCGCGATCGTGCGCGGGAGCGAGCCATTGTTCCATGACGTCAGCGACGGCCCAGACGAGCGCCGCGCGACCGGATGAGGATCGTCGTCACGGGGGCCACCGGTTTCGTCGGACGGGCCTTCATTCGGCGGGCGGTGGCGAGAGGTCACGTGGTGAACGGCCTCGTGCGCCCGGGGTCGCCGGGGCTTCCCGCCGATCTGGGCGTGACGACGACGATGGGCACCCTGGCCAGTCCGCCGTGGGATGCGCTGGGCCGCTTCGGGCCGGATGTGTGTGTGCATGCCGCCTGGATCACCGACGCGGGCGTCTATCTCGAATCGCCCGAGAACCGGCGCTACATGGACGAGAGCCTCGCCTTCCTGCAGGGGTGGCTGGACCGCGGAGGCGGCCATGTCGTCGCGCTGGGCACGAGCGCCGAGTACCAGGCGTCGTCGCAGCCGCTTCACGAGACGCGCTCGGTGCTCGCGCCGCTCTCCCCGTACGCCCGAGCCAAGCACGAGCTGCGCGTGGCGCTAGACGAAGGGGTCCGCGCCGCGGGCGCCCGCCTGGCGTGGGCGCGGCTCTTCCAACCCTACGGCGTCGGTGAGCCCGCCGCGCGGCTCTGCAGCAGCGTGATCCGCCGCCTCGCCGGCGGCGAGCGCGTGACCCTCAAGACGCCCCAGGCGGTGCGAGACTGGATCCACGTCGACGATGTCGCGGCGGCCCTCCTGCACCTGGTGGAGCAGCGCGTCGACACGACCGTCAACATCGGAAGCGGGATCCCCCGCACGGTGCAGGACATCGCCCTCACCATCGCGGAGCTCCTCGGGCGACCGGAGCTCGTCGCCGCCTCCGGGGCCACCGTCGAGCTGTCCGGATCGTTCGTGGCCGACCCGACGCGGCTACGAACACTGGGGTGGACGCCGGCGGTGGACCTGTCGGACGGGCTCACCGGACTGATCGCCGGCCTGCGATGACCGCCGCCTGTCCCGGCTGCGGGGCCGACGCCGTCACGGCCATGCGGATCGGAGATCAACCCGTGGTGCTCAACTACCGCTACACCGATCCCTCGAGTGCGCGGGCCGTGCCGCGGGGCGACCTCGACCTCGTGCAGTGCCGCCGCTGCGGCCTCGTCTCCAACGCCGCGTTCCGCGCCGCGCTGCTGCCCTACGACGCGCGCTACGAGAACAGCCAGTCGCACTCCCCGGCGTTCCGTCGGTACCTCGAGACCCTCGCCGACGCGCTCGTCGAGCGGCACGACATCCGGGGCAAGCGGGTGCTCGAGCTCGGCTGCGGCAAGGGCGCGTTCCTGACCCTGCTCGCCGAGCGTGGCCACAACACCGGTGTCGGCTACGATACGACGTGGGAAGACCACGGCGATCCCCGCGACCCTCGGCTGCGCTTCGTGCCGGCGCGGCTCACCGCCGTCGACGTCGGCCAACGCTACGACGCGGTCGTCTGCCGTCACGTCATCGAGCACGTGCCCGACGTCCGGAGCTTCCTCCGCGAGCTGGCGGCGATCGCCGACGCCGCCGGCGATCCGCTCGTCATGCTGGAGACCCCGGCGCTCGAGTGGATCTGCGATCACGCCTGCTTCTGGGATCTCTTCTACGAGCATTGCAACTACTTTCCCCGGCCGACGCTGGCGTGGCTGTGCCTCCAGGCCGGCTTCGACGTCCTCGCTCACGACGACGGGTTCGACGCGCAGTATCAGGTCCTATGGCTCCGCCGAACGACCCGCCCGCCGGCGGGCGACGTCCCGACCGTCGCGGCCGTGGATCTCGCCGCCGCCGCCACGACGATGGAGCGACGCCGGCTCGGTCTCCAGCAAGATCTGGCGACCGTGGACGCGACTCGTGGCTGGGCCATCTGGGGGGCGGGCGCCAAGGGCGTCACGCTCGCGCACCGGATGGCCGCTCCCCCCCGTTGTCTGATCGACACCAATCCGGCGAAGCAAGGCGGCTACATCCCCGGTCTGGCCGCCCCCATCGTGGCGCCCGACGCCGCCGTCGTCTGCGAGGTGGGCGTCATCGTGATCGTCAACCCCAACTACGCAGGTGAGATTCGTGCCGATCTCCATGTCCGTGGCTTCAACGGCCGCATCATGACACTGTGACCGCGATGAAAATCGTCATCGACACCGACACCGCGCGTCTGACCGTGGAGGGGCCGGGTGGCTCGAGCCTGCCGCTCTACTCGGACGCGGCGTTCGAGATCCTCTCGGCACTCTGGACGAAGGTCGGCTGGAATCAGAAGCACTCGTATGGATTCTCCTGGTTCGGCCGCCCGATCATCCAGCTGCCGTCGGACATCGTCCGTGTCCAAGAGGTCATCCATCGGCTCCAGCCGGACGTGATCGTGGAGACCGGCATCGCCCACGGCGGCTCGCTCATTCTCTACGCGAGCCTCTGCAAGGCGTTGGGTCGGGGCCGCGTCGTGGGCATCGACGTGGAGATCCGCCCGGCCAACCGAGCCGCGATCGAGGGCCACCCGCTCGGGTCCCTGGTGGCGCTGGTGGAGGGCGACTCGACGAGCCCCGCCGTGGTCGGGCGCGTGCGCGCGCTGGTGCAGCCCGGCGAGCGCGTCCTGGTGCTGCTGGACTCCGACCACAGCCGGGCTCACGTGACCCGCGAGCTCGAGGCCTATCATGACCTGGTGACGCCGGGGTCCTACATCGTGGCCACCGACGGCATCATGCGCGATCTGCACGACACCCCCCGGGGCTCGCCGCAGTGGCGCACCGACAACCCGGCCAGCGCCGCCGAGGCATTCGCCGCCCGACACCCCGAGTTCGAGCTCGGGGCACCGACGCCGCTCTTCGACGAGCGGTCGGCTCCCGTCGAGGTGACCCACTGGGGCGGCGGCTGGCTGCGGCGCCGCGACGACATCGTCGAGCCCCCGGCCGCCGCGGTGCGCGACACGGCTCGGGCTGAATCGCCCCGATCGTGATCGCCCCCCGGGAGACCGCCGGTGAGCAGATCCGGCTGCGGCCGTTCCGCCGGACCGATCTGCCCCGTGTCATCGTCTGGCGACGCGACGAGGAGCTCCGGCGAGGCGCGCTGTGGGGTGACGCGCCGTTCGAACGGCGTGACGCCGTGCGCTGGCTGCGCGCCGTCTCCGACGGCGTCGACTCGAGCCGCCTCACGCTGGCGGTCGAGCTGAAGGCGTCGAAACGTCTCGTCGGTCTCACGACGCTCACCCGCATCGACCGCCGGAGCGGCACCGCCTACTTCGGTGTCGTGATCGGCGAGAAGGACTGCTGGGGGCGGGGCATCGGCTACGAAATACTGAGGTCGATGCTGCGACGGGCCGTCCGGCTGGGTCTGCGCAAGGTCCTCCTGGAGGTGGCCGGTGACAACCCGCGGGCCATCGCGCTCTACCGCCGGGCCGGATTCCAGACGGAGGGGACGCTGCGGCGCCAGCTCCCGCGCGAGGCCGAGCTCGTCGACGTGCTGATCATGGCGGTCTTTCTCGCGTGAAGCCGCCGCTCGTCCTGGTGCCGGCGTTCAACGAGGCCGCGCGCATCGGCCGCGTGCTGGCCGGGGTGCGCGCCGCCGTCCCCGACGCCATCCTGCTGGTCGTGGACGACGGCTCCGCCGACGACACCGCCGCCGTCGCCCGGGCCGCCGGCGCCCGGGTCGTCCGCCTGCCCTTCAACCTCGGCGCCGGCGTGGCCGCCCAGACCGGCTACAAGCTGGCGGTGCGCGAGGGCTACGACTGCGTCGTGCAGCTCGACGCCGACGGCCAGCACGAGCCGGCCGACATCCCGGCGCTGCTCGCGGTCATCGCGCACGACGAGGCCGACGTCGCCATCGGCTCGCGCTTCCTCGACGGCGCCAACACCTACCGGCCCGGACTGCTGCGCCGGGCCGGCATGGGCTTGTTCCGCTGGCTCGCCTGGCTGCTCACGGGGATGCGGTTCTCCGACGTGACCTCGGGATTCCGGGCGCTCGGCGGCGACGTCGTCCGCTTCGTCGCCACCGAGTGGTACCCGACCGACTACGCCGACGCCGACGTGCTGATCACGCTGCGCCGGGCGGGCTTCCGGCTGCGCGAGGTGCCGGTGCGGATGTATCCGCGCACCGGAGGGCTCTCGATGCACGCGGGCCTGCGTCCGGTCTACTACGTGTTCAAAATGCTGCTGTCGGTGGCGCTGGCGCCGCTGAGACGCGAGCCCGCCCAGCGCAAGGGAGCTTGAGATGGCCGAGCTGACGCTGCATCAGACGATGTTCGCGCTGGTGATCTCGCTGGTCGCCTTCCTGTTCGTCCTGGAGCTGGTCCGCCGCCGCCGCCTGCTCGAGGAGTACTCGTGGCTGTGGCTGCTCACGGCGGGCGCCATGGTCCTGCTGGCCGTCTGGTACCGGCTGCTGATCGTGATCACCCACATCGTGGGCGCCGTCACCCCGCTCAACACGCTCCTGCTGTGCGCCGTCCTCTTCCTGTTCGCGATCGCCGTGCACTACTCGGTGATCATCTCGCGCCTCAGCACGCAGGTGAAGAACCTCGCCCAGGAGCTGGCCCTGCTGTCCTCGCGCGTGGACGAGCCCCGGAGCTAATTAGCGGTTGCTGAAAAACCCGCCGGCTGCCCAAAAGGCCCAGATGCGAGGCGGCGCCCGACAGCCGCACGCGAGGCGTACTCCCTGTACGTTGAGCGTGCGGCCGAGGGCGCCAACGAAGCAGATGGGCCTTTTTCAGCAGCCGGCTAGCGCGCCTCGCGGATCTGCCAGGCCTCGTAGCTGCGCGGCGACAGCCGCGCGAAGGCCTGCAGGTGCCGGCGGGCGGTCGGCTCGTCGCCGCGGGCCCGGGCGATCTGGGCCAGCCCCCAGTGGGCGCGCGCCTGGCCGGGATCGATCGCCAGCGCCTCCTCTTCGGCCTGGGAGGCTTCGTCGAGCCGCCGCTCGGCCAGGCGCACGTAGCCCAGCGTCGTCAGCACCGCCACGCTCCGGGGATCCAGCTTCAGCGCCTCCGTCAGCTGCTCGCCGGCCTCGGCCACGCGCCCCTCGGCGAGCAGCCGGCGGGCCGCCTGCTCCTGATCCGCCACCCGGGCCCGCGTGGCGGCCTGCAGGAAGGCCGCGCCGAGGTCGCGCGCGGAGGTCTCGTCGCCCAGCCGGCGATAGACAGCGACCAGCGCGGCGTACACCGGCGTCAGGTTCGGGTCGGCGCTCTGGGCGCGCGTGAGATAGCGAACGGCCCCGCGATCGTCGCCGGCCTCGGAGCGGACCAGGCCCGCGTTGTAGAGGACCGCGGCGGCCGGCTCGCGCGCGATCGCCCGGTCGTAGTACTCCGTGGCCCGCGCGAAGTCCTTCCGGCGCCAGTAGGCGGCCGCGGTCGCCTGGTCGGCCTCGAAGCGACGCGCGGGGTCCTGCACCCGCGCGAACGCGGCGATGGCCTGGTCGGGATCGACGGCGGCGTAGCCCTGCAGCAGGAAGCCGAGGGAGGATCGCGTCTCGGCGACGTGACGGGCCAGCTCGGCCCGCGCCGCCTCGGCCCGGGTAGGGTCGGCCAGCAGCCGCGCGATGCCGGCGGCGCCATTGGCCGGCTTGACCAGCCGGTACTCGTCGCGCGCGATCAGGGCGGCGTGCCGGCCACCGCGCCGCAGGTACACCAGCGCGACGTCGTCCCAGTACACCAGCGCCCACTGGGGCGAGGCCAGCGCCGCGTCGGCGTCGGGGCCCAGCACCTCGGCAACGGAGTCACCCGAGTACGTCGGGTAGTCCATCACGGCCACCTCGAAGCCGAAGCGCGCCTGCAGCTCCTGGAGGTGACGCGGATAGGCACGGGCGAAGTGGATTGCTTCCAGCACGCTGGGCGTGACTTGCCCGCGGCCGTCGACGATGGGCACGCGCCGCGGGAAATCACGCCAGGTGATGTAGCCGCCGAAGTGGAACGCATTGAACAGGCGGCCCTGCAGGCCGCGCGCGTCGAGATAGCGTAGCGCGCCCTCGGGCACCCATCGCTCGTTGACGCCGAAGCCGGGTGCCTTGCGCGGGTCGGCCAGTGGGCCGATCCCGGCTCCGCTGGCCACGACCGCGACGACGGCAAGGCCGACCGCGGCGATCGCGCCGCTCAGCAGGAGACGGCGCGCGCGCGGTCGGCGATCGACGGCGGTGATGGCGACCAGGTTGCGCGCCAGGATCGGGGCGGCGACCAGCTCCAGCAGGAAGACGAAACGGACCGCCGACAGACCGAGACGCACGAACGGCAGCGCCAGCAACCCCGGGATGACCGGAAGCCGGGCGACCAGGCGCAGCAGGCTCACGAGCAACAGCGCGGTCATCACGTAGGGGCCGGGCCACGCCGCCGGCTGCGGCGGCTGCAGCTCCAGGATCTCCTGCCGGAACCACGGCATGTCGGCCAGCGTGAAGGGCAACATCAGCGCGTCGAAGCGATAGGGGTTCACGACCGACGCGACGAGGACGCCGAGCAGCACGACCGCGACGGTGCCGAGCTGGCGCCACGGGGGCATGCTCACCGCCGGCGCCCGCCACCAGCGCTCGATCAGACGCCTGCCCACGCGCAGGGCCACGCCGCCGCCGAGCACGGCGACGAACGGCACCAGGCCGACCACCACGCTGGGGTGCATGTTGGCCCACAGGACCTGGACCAGCGGCAACAGGAGGATCAGGCGCCGGCCCGTCTCGAGGTAGGCGTTCAGCGCGTAGATCGTGAAGGCCAGGAAGACCATCAGGGCGATGTCGGGGCGCTCGACGAACCGATGGCTGATCATCAGCACCGTGGCGGTCAGCACCGCCGAGCGGATCGCGAGCCCGGCCGGCTGGGCCGACGCGGGCTCGCGCCACGCGCGCGAGTCGACCCACAGGATCGCGACGGTCAGGGCCACGATCGCCGCCTTGAGGACGACGACGCCCGCGGTGCCGCCGACCAGATAGGCGGCGTAGAGCACGACGTCGAACAGCCACTCGGAGTTGTAGTAGGGCTGGTCCAGGCTCGGGAACGAGAACGGCTCGTGGGCGGGAAGGCCGTGGTGCTCGACCAGGTTGCGTCCCAGGGCCAGGTGAGTGAACGCGTCGGGATCGTCGATGCGGGTCAGCGCCAGCGCGAACGCCGCCGCCACCGGGATGGCGGGGGCAAGCCATCGGAGCCAGGGCGGCGACGGCTGGGTGATATCGCTCAACAGGAGGTTGTCCGAGACTCGATTCTACGGGGCGGCGCCCGGCCCTCCAAGCAATACGGCCTCGGGTTGACAAACGCGCCGAGGGCGGCCAGCATCTCGACCCTATGAGCGTCTTCTATCGTCAGCGCCCCGGGTGGCGCTTTCCACGCGCGGTGCGGGCCGAGGGCGTGTACATCTGGGACGATGAGGGGCATCGGCTGATCGACGCCGCCGGTGGCGCGCTCGTCGTCGGAGTGGGCCACGGTGTGCGCGAGATCGCCGAGGCCATCGGCGAGCAGGCCCAGCGGCTCGCGTACGTCCACGGCGGCGAGCTGACCTCGGAGCCCGTGGAGACGCTGGCCCGCGAGCTGGCCCGGCGCACGCCGGTGGACGATGCCCGCCTGTTCCTCGTCTCGGGCGGCTCGGAGGCGACCGAGACGGCGATCAAGCTGGCGCGGCAGTACCACGTGGCCCGCGGCGACGCGAGCCGCTACAAGATCGTGTTCCGCTGGCCGTCGTACCACGGGGCCTCGATCGGCGCCCTGGCGGTCTCCGGTCGGCCTACCATGCGGCGCGACTTCGAGCCGATGCTGCCGCCGATGCCGCGGGTGCCGGCGCCCTACGCCTATCGCTGCGCGCTCCCGGGCTGCGGCCCCGTGTGCTCGCTCGCGTGCGCGCACGCGCTGGAGCGGACGCTGCAGGCCGAGGGACCGGAGACGGTGGCGGCGTTCATCGCGGAGCCCGTCGTCGGGGCCTCGGCGGGGGCCGTGGTGCCGCCGCCCGAGTACTACCGCATCGTGCGCGAGACGTGCGATCGCCACGGCGTGCTCTTCATCGCCGACGAGGTGATGACCGGCATGGGCCGTACCGGCCGCTGGTTCGCGATGGAGCACTGGGGTGTACGGCCCGACATCCTCACGACCGGCAAGGGCATGACCAGCGGCTACGTGCCGGGCGGCGCCGTCCTGGCTAGCGGGTCGATCACCGACACGGTGCAGGCGGCCGGCGGCTTCCACCACGGCTTCACGTACAGCCACCACCCGCTGGTGGCCGCGACCGGACTGGCCGTCATCCGCTATCTCGAGCGCCACGACCTCGTGCGCCGCGCCGAGACCACGGGGCGGCACATGCTGAAGCGGCTGCAGGGACTGGCCGACCTGCCCGCCGTCGGCGAGGTGCGTGGCCTCGGCCTCATGGCGGCCGTGGAGATCGTCGCCGATCGCGAGGAGCGGCGGCCCTACCCGCCCGCCGAGCGCATGGCCCAGCGCATCCAGGCCGAGGCGATCGCGCGCGGTGCGATCGTCTACGCCTCGGGTGGCCAGGCGGATGGCGCCGGCGACCTGATGATGCTCGGCCCGCCGCTGACGATCACCAACGAGCAAGTGGACGAGGCGGTCACGATCCTCGGCGACGCCATCGCAGCGGCGACGCGCCGCTGAGCGGAGGAGCGCGATGATCCCCCTGACCGATCCAGCCGGCCTCGGCGTCTTCCTCTTGACCGCGCTGGTCCTGCTGCTCACGCCGGGCCCGGCCGTGCTCTACATCGTGGCGCGCAGCATCGACCAGGGGCGCCGGGCCGGGCTCGTCTCGATGCTCGGTGTGCACGCCGGCACGCTCGTCCACATCGCCGCCGCGGCGGCCGGCCTGTCGGCGCTGCTGGCCGCCTCGGCGACGGCGTTCAGCACGGTGAAGTATCTCGGCGCCGCGTACCTGGTTTATCTCGGCGTCCGTCGCATGCTCGACCGCGCTCCGGCCGCCGGCGCCGGGCCGGGGCGGACGCACCGGCTGCGGCGCGCGTTCCTGGACGGCGTGGTGGTCAACGTGCTCAATCCCAAGACCGCCCTGTTCTTCCTGGCGTTCCTGCCGCAGTTCGTCGACGTGGCGCGCGGCCACGTGGGCAGGCAGGTCCTCGTGCTCGGCGGGCTCTTCGTCGCGCTGGGGCTCGTCACCGACGGCGGCTACGCGCTCACCGCGGGAACCGCCGCCCGGTGGCTGCGCGGCCATCCACGATTTCTCGCGAGCGAGCGCTGGGTCTCCGGAGGCATGTATATCGGCCTCGGCCTGGTCGCCGCGCTGGCGAGCGGCCACCAGCAGCGTACGACGCGCTAGTGCCCCGAGTCGGAAACTCGCGGGCTTCGTAGGGCGCGTCCCCGGGCGCCGGGGCGACAGGGTCCCCGTCGGTTCCGCGAGAGACCACCCGGTACGCGAGGGTGCGGTCGGAGCCTGGTCCTACATATGGCTATACACGATCGACGCTAACGGAACCTCAGGAGACCCTGTCGCTCCGGCGCCCGGGGACGCGCCCTACGAAGCCCGCGGATCTCTGACGCCAGGACGACTCACGGCGTGCGGACGTCGATGGTGGGCCGTGGCTCCTGTCGAATCACGGCCACGGCCTCCCCGCCGAGCTGCTCGCGGCCCAGGACGGTCAGGTCCCCGGATCGATCCAGCTGAAGCAGACTGGCCCTGGCCACGGCGATCGTCGATCCATGGCCGGGCAGCAACGCCGGTAGAGGTAGATGGGCCTCGACCGGTGTCACCGACCTCCCGAGGTAGAAGGCCAGCGGGAGGGCCGGCGTGCCCCAGGCCTGTAGCTCGTGAACGTCGTCGTTCAGCATCGGCCGGGCCGACGACGAGATCCTCGGGTAGTCGTACGCGGCATTGCGGCGTGCCAGCGCCCAGTGATAGCCGCCGACCAGCAGGAGCGCGGCGGTGATCCAGGCCGCCGAAAATCCCGCGGCCAGCCGGCGGAAGCGGACCCCCAGGATGAGCGCGGTCAGCATGAGACCGAAGGCTCCGAGCAGGAAGAGCATCTCCCAGACCGAGCCCGGGAACAGCAGACGAAGGTCCTGCCGCCACCGCGGCCTCGTTGCCGACACCGCGATGGCCAGGACGGCGAGCCCGGCAACGAACTTGAACACCAGCGGCCAGTTCACGGGCTGCTCCATCCGTCGCTTCACGACGGCCCCGGAATACCACCAGCCGATCAACAGGGCCGTCGGCGGCGCCAGCGGCAGGTAGTACCGCAGGCGTTGCTCGTGCGACAGACCGACCGCGACCACGGTGACGAGCGCCCAGACGAGGAGGAACACGACGTGGTCTCGCTCGCTGCCGCGTCCACGCGCGGTGCGAAGCGCCTGGGCCACGACCAGCGGAAGGATCATCACCCATGGGAAGATGACGCTCACGACGTTCTGGAACGGCCCGGCCACCGTGGCGAGGCTCGGCAGCCCCGGCAGGTACCAGCTGATCTGGTCGACCACGATGGCGTGACCGAAGGCGCTCCGATCCGAGGCGACACCCAGGGCCCACCAGGGGGCGGTCACGGCCACCACGATCGCCAGGCCGGGCAGGAGGGCGATCTGCCGCCACCATGGCCGCCCGAAGCGGAGGACGCCGACGGCCACGACGACGGCCAATGGCAGGAGGCCGGCCGGGCCCTTGGCCCAGAACGCCGCACCCACAAGCCCATAGAACACGAGCCACCACCTCAGGCCCTCGCGCCGGAACGCGATCGTACACAGCCACAGGCTGGCGGTGATCAGCGCGGTCAGGAGCATGTCCGGCATGGGCAAGCGCGCGTGCAGGAAGACGCCCTGCATGGTCATGAGGGCCAGAGCGGCCGCGCGCCCGGCGTCCGTCCCGAACAGCGTGCGCCCGAGCTGCCAGACCAGCAGCGCGGCGGCGATCGCGGCCGCCGCCGAGGGCAAGGCGGCCGTGAGCTGGGTCACGCCTCCGGTCGGCCAGGACGCGACGGCGATCAACCATGCCTGCAACGGCGGCTTGTTGTAGTACGGGCTGCCGTTGACCATCGGGTGGAGCCAGTCGCCCCGGGCCAGGATGTCTTGCGCGAGCAGTGGAAAGCGCGCCTCGTCGTTGGTCGCCAGGATGCGGGTGCCGAGATCGGTGACGACGAGTGCCGCGGCGGCAGCGAGGATCCACAGCGCCCGGCGCGCAGCGGTCCGGCGTCGCCGAGTCACGCAAGCCCCCGACAGGTCCAGACGTCGCTCACGCTCGGCGGGAGCCGCATGATTCGCCCCATCTTAAGCCCTCGCGGCCCTCGGCGCCGCCTGGAGCGTCGAGCGGCGCTCATGTAGACTCTCGGCCATGTCGGCGCGCTTCGGTGTGGACATCGGCGGCACCTTCACCGACATGGTCGTGATCGACGAGGTCAGCGGCGCGATCCGCGTCGGCAAGATCCTCACGACCGCCAAGGACCCGGCTCACGGGGTCGAGCAGGGCGTGCAATCACTCCTCGACGAGGCCGGCGTCGATCCCGCCCGGGTCCGCGCGGTCGCCCACGGCACCACGCTGGCCACCAACGCGCTCATCGAGCGCAAGGGCGCGCGGACCGCGCTGCTCACCACCGAGGGATTCCGCGACGCGCTGGAGATCCGCCGCGAGGGTCGCTACGACATGTACGACCTGCTGATCGACCCGCCAGCGCCGCTCGTGCCCCGCCACCTGCGTCGCGAGGTGCCCGAGCGGCTGCTGCCCGACGGCGCGGTGCTGCGGCCGCTGGACGAGGCGGCGGCGCGACGCGTGATCGCCGAGCTCGTCGACGCCGGCGTGGAGGCGGTGGCGATCTGCCTGCTGCACGCCTACCTCAACCCGGTCCACGAGCAGCGGCTGGCCACGCTGGTCCGCGAGTCAGCGCCCCACCTGGCCGTGTCCTGCTCGTCGGACGTCGTGCCCGAGATCCGCGAGTACGAGCGGGCGTCGACGACGACGGCCAATGTCTACGTGGCCCCGCTCATGGCGCGCTATCTCGAGGATCTCGAGCGGCGCCTGCAAGGTCTCGGCATCCCCGGCCAGCTCTACGTGATGCAGTCCTCCGGGGGCATCGCGCTGCCACCCCTGGCCCGGCGCCTGCCGATCCGCCTGGTCGAGTCGGGCCCGGCCGCCGGAGCCCTGGCCGCGGCCCAGGCCGCGCGGGACCGAGGGGACTCGCGGCTGCTGTCGTTCGACATGGGCGGGACCACCGCGAAGGCGTGCGTGATCGACGGCGGCGCGCCGCTCGTGGCCCGCGAGTTCGAGGTGGCGCGCGCCGATCGCTTCAAGAAGGGCTCGGGGCTCCCGATCCGCGTGCCCGTCATCGAGATGATCGAGATCGGCGCCGGCGGCGGCTCCATCGCGCGGGTGGATCGCATGGGACTGCTGAAGGTCGGGCCCGACAGCGCAGGCGCCGATCCCGGACCGGCCTGCTACAACCTGGGCGGCCACCAGCCCACCGTCACCGACGCCGATCTGCTCCTCGGCTATCTCGACGCCGAGTTCTTCCTCGGCGGGCGCATGCGCCTGGACCGCGCGGCAGCCGAGCACGCGGTGCGCGAGCACGTGGCGCGACCGCTGGGGCTCGACCCGACGGCGGCGGCGTGGGGCATCCACCGGGTCGTCAACGAGAACATGGCGGCCGCGGCGCGGATCCACGGGATCGAGCGCGGGCGTGACCTGCGGGCCTATCCGCTGTTCGCCTTCGGCGGCGCCGGGCCCGTGCACTGCTGGCAGGTGGCCCGCATCCTGAAAGTGCCGCGTATCCTGCTGCCCTTCGGAGCCGGCGCGATATCGGCGTGGGGCCTGCTGGCGGCACCGCTGGCATTCGACTTCGTGCGCACCGTGCGAGCGCGGCTCGATCAGGCCGACTGGGACGCGCTCACCCGGCTCTTCGTCGAGATGGAGGACGAGGGGCGCGAGCTCCTGGCCCGGGCCGGGGTGGCGGCGGGGGAGGTGCTGGTGTCGCGCATCGCGGAGATGCGTTACGTCGGCCAGGGGCACGAGGTCGAGGCGCCGATGCCGGCCGGACGACTGTCGTCGGAGAGCCTGCCGGCCATCACCACGTCGTTCGAGGACGCGTATCGCGCCCTCTACCACCGCCTGCCCCAGGGCGTCCCGATCGAGGCGCTCAACTGGCGGGTCACGGTCTCCGGTCCCGCCCCGGCGATCACGTTCAGTGGCGCCGCCGGGAGCCAGCCGGCCACCGAGGCCGTCAAGGCCACGCGTCGCGTGTGGTTCGCCGAGACCTCCGGCTGGGCCGACACGCCGGTGTACGACCGCTACGCGCTCGGCGCCGGCGCCACCTTCGCCGGCCCGGCCATCGTCGAGGAGCGGGAGTCGACCGCGGTGATCGGGCCCGGCGCCCGCTGCCGCGTCGATGACGGCCTGACGATCGTGGTCACGATGCCGTGAGCCTGCTCGATCCCGTCACGCTCGAGATCTGCTGGAACCGGCTGATCGGCGTCGTCAACGAGCAGGCAGCGGCCCTGCAACGCACCTCGTTCACCTCGATCGTGCGCGAGGCCGGCGACCTCTCGGCCGGTGTGTTCGACCGCCGCGGCTATATGGTCGCCCAGGCGGTGACCGGCACGCCGGGGCACATCAACTCGATGGCGCTGGCGATGAAGCACTTCCTGGCCGCCTACCCGATCGAGCGGCTGGCGCCGGGTGACGTGCTGATCACCAACGATCCCTGGAAGACCTCCGGCCACCTCAACGACGTTACCATCTGCTCGCCAATCTTCCGGGGCCGGCACTGCGTGGCCTTCTTCGCGTCCACCTGCCACACCGCCGACATCGGCGGCCATGTGCTGTCGGCCGAGGCGCGGGAGGTATACGAGGAAGGGCTGCAGATCCCGATCCTCAAGCTCTACGAGGCGGGGCGCCCCAACGAGACGCTGGTGGCGATGATCCGGGAGAACACGCGGCTGCCCGAGATGGTCCTCGGCGACTTCCACGCCCAGATCGCCGGCGGCGCCGTGGGTGGTGAGCGGCTGCTCGAATTCCTGGAGGAGTTCGGCCTCGAAGATCTACAGGGGCTGGCCGACGAGATCATCGGCCGCACCGAGCGCGCCATGCGGGAGGCGATCCGCGCGCTCCGTCCCGGCGTCTACGAGCACGCGATCACCTCCGACGGCTTTGGCGAGCCGATCACGATCCGCGCGCGCTGCCAGGTGCGGGGCGACGACCTGCTGATCGACTACGCGGGCTCGTCGCCGGCCAGCCGGCGCGGCGTCAACGTGGTGATGAACTACACCGAGGCCTACACGACGTACGGCGTGAAGGTGATCGTGAGCCCCGAGGTGCCGAACAACGAGGGCGCGTTCCGGCCGATCCGCATCAGCGCGCCCGAGGGCTCGATCCTCAACGCGACGCGCCCGGCTCCGGTGGCGGCACGCCACGTCATCGGCCACTTCCTGCCCCACGTCATCGCGGGGGCACTCGGCCAGGCGCTGCCCGAGCGCGTGATGGCCGAGGGCTCGGCCAACATCTGGGGCGTGCAGGTGTCCGGCAAGGAGCTCGACGGCCGCCCGTTCAGCCACATCTTCTTCTCGTCGGGCGGCACCGGTGCTCGCGCGGTGAAGGACGGACTGTCGGCGACGGCGTTTCCATCCGGTGTCCTCGGCACGCCGGTCGAGGTCATCGAGAACCTGTCGCCTCTGCTCGTCGAGCGGAAGGCGCTGCGAGACGGCTCGGGGGGCGGCGGGAAGTATCGCGGCGGGCTCGGTCAGACCATCGCCTTTCGCGTGCGCACCCGAGAGCCATTCGTCTGCTCGATCCTCTGCGACCGCACCAGCCATCCCGCGTCGGGCTTTCGCGGTGGTCTTCCCGGCGCGACAGGCCGGGTGCTGATCGACGGCGTCCAGCCGGCCAATCCCAAGGCGGAGCAGATCGTCGGCCCCGACTCCCTGGTCGAGATCCACCTCCCCGGCGGTGGCGGCTACGGAGCGCCCACGGACCGCGATCCCGACCTGATCAACCGCGATCTCCTGGAGCGCTACACCACCCGCTGATCGCTCAACCCAGGGTGTTGGCTCCTCGATCCAGAGGGGTGCCAGGGCGGTGTCCTGGGCCCGGGGATCAAGGGCGGGCCGGGCTCCCGCCGAAGGGGATAGAGGCGTCTGCGGACGACTAGCGGGGTGCGTCTCCGAGCGTGACGACGATCAGCGAACCGGGCGCATCGGTTGGCTGTACACCACGGCCGTAGGCCGCCACGTGCTCACCGACCCAGCCGAAGCACGGCGTGGTCTCCTCGAGCGCACCGCGCATCGCGGTCCATTCCTGAGGCAGCGCGGAGCCCAGCATGCGCAGTCGCGCGGCGCTCTCGATGGCCAGCACCAGGCGCGGCGGCCGGCCCTCCAGCCGCTTCACCGCGGTCAGCATGGCGTCGGCGGCCCCGTGCACGAGCGTCTCGGGTGTCGGGGTCACGCCGTCCGCGGACATGGCATCGGTGTAGCCGATCCCCGAGGCGTAGGGCGCCTCGATGGAAGCGACGCTGGCCAGGGGCTGAGCGGCCCCACGCCCATACACGGCCCCGCCACCCAGCACGGTGCAGACGGTTCGCATCTTAGGCCCCATGAAGTCCCGCCAGGAGGCAAGGAACGTCTGTGCGGCGTCGCCGCCGCCCGGACGCGCGAACGCGAAGGCCAGCCCACGCGGGTAACGCGCGCGGAACGGCCACCCTGCCAACACGAGGCGAGCCGCCGCCTGCCCGGCTTCGCGAAGATCGCGACCGGCAGTGGCAGCCACTCCGCTAGCAGCGCCGTCGGCGTTGGCAACGCAGACGACGAGCGCCCCTTCCTTCGAGAGGCCGTGATCCGTGAGAAGCGCGGTGGCGGCACCTCCCGCCACCGAAATCTGTCCGAGGACCTCGCGCAGCGTACCGACGGCGTCGTGTGCCGGCGCTCCCGCCGTCACGACCAGGGCGAAATCGGGGTTGGCGCCACCGAGCCGTCGGCCGGCAATACCGGACGCTTCGGCGATGGCGGCGTCCGGGTTACGGTCGGAACTGATGCCGATAGCCACTTCCAGCTTCGAGCCGAGCTGCGTCTGAGGAATCTCAGTATCAAGCATGGGGGGGCCTCATTGCGTCGCCCGTGCCAAGCCTGAAAGACCTACGGAATATGGCTTTTCATGATCGAATCGCTGGCGGATCGTGCCGGGACGGCACTAGGGCTGACGGCCTACGGCAGTCAGCGGGGGGGTGGCAGTGCCCTATGTAGGCGGAAAATACCGCAGAAATTGCGCCCCCGGGGGTGGCGCCGCCGAGGGAAGCGCCATCGCTCCCCCCGTGCCCGATCGGATCAGAGCACGCCGTACTCCTTGAGGCGTCGATAGATCGTCCGCCGGGAGATGCCCAGCGCACGCGCGGCGGCCTCCTTGTCGTCCTGGAAGACCGCCAGCGCCTTGAGGATGAGCTCTCGCTCGACGTCGGCCAGCGTCGGGACGGTCTGGGGGCCGCCGCTGGCGGCAGCCGCCGTCGCAACGATCGGAGTGCGTCCCAGCGAGGGTAGATCGGCGACCGAGATCAGCTCGCGCGAGCCCAGCGCATAAGCGCGCTCGATCAGGTTCTCGAGCTCGCGAACGTTGCCGGGGAAGCTGTAGGCGCTGAGCGCCGCCAGGGCGTCGGGCGCGATCCCCCGGACCTCGCGATGGAAGCGACGATTGAACCGGCGCAGGAAGTGGGTCACCAGCGCCGAGATGTCGTCCCGACGCTCTCGCAGCGGCGGCAGCGTGATGCGCACGACGTTGAGCCGGTAGAAGAGGTCCTGCCGGAAGCTGCCCTCGGTCATCGCGCGCTCGAGGTCGCGGTTGGTGGCGGCGATCACCCGCACGTCGACCGGGAACGCCTTGGTGGAGCCGACGGGACGCACCTGCATCTCCTGCAGGACTCGCAGGAGCTTGACCTGCAGCCCTGGAGACAGCTCGGCGATCTCGTCCAGGAAGATGGTGCCTTCGTCGGCGCCCCGGAACAGACCGAGCGCGTCCGCCACGGCACCCGAGAACGCGCCGCGCACGTGGCCGAAGAACTCGGACTCCAGCAGGTCCTGGGGGATCGCGCTGCAGTTGACCGGGAT
Organism: Methylomirabilia bacterium; assembly: GCA_041499965.1. Lineage (GTDB taxonomy): Bacteria > Methylomirabilota > Methylomirabilia > Rokubacteriales > CSP1-6 > AR5. The sequence continues at coordinate 25,275 of JBGQLG010000006.1, read as the reverse complement.
GAACGCCCGCTTGGCCCGAGACGACAGGCGATGGATCGCTGCGGCCACCAGCTCCTTGCCCGTGCCGCTCTCCCCCTCGATCAGCACCGGCGAGTCCGTCACCGCGACCTTGCCGATGACGTCCTTGACCCGTTGCATCGGCGCCGAGGAGCCGATCATCTCGCTGACGGCCAGCTCCTCGCCCAGACGGGCCCGGAGCGTGTGGACCTCGCCGCGCAGGAAGCGGCGCTCCATCATCCGGGCCATGAGGTGCCGGAGTTCGTCCAGGATCAGGGGCTTCGACAGGTAGTCGTAGGCCCCTTCCTTGAGCGCCTGGACGGCCGACGCAATGGTCGGGTAGCCCGTCATCATGACGACCTCGATCGATTCGTCCTGCTTGCGGATCTCCCGCAGCAGATCGAGGCCCGTCATGTCGGGCATGCGCACGTCGCTGATGAGCGCGTCGAACAGGCCGTTCTTCAGCAGGTCGAGCGCCTCGACGGCCGAGGCCGCGCACGTGACCTCGTACCCCCATTGCGTGAGGGCTTCCTTGAGCAACAGCAGGATCGACTTCTCGTCGTCGACGACAAGGATCTTGGCGGCGTCCATATGAGTAAAATCGACTCTAGCATGACGGGGTGCCAAACTGACAAGGGAAACCTCGGCGAGCCGTCGCTGAAGTTGCGCCGACGAGCGCTCCATGTTAGCGTTGGCGTTGACTTTTTACTGGAGGGAGCGCCCCGATGAGCAACTCCACAACGGTCCACCTTACGGAAGCAAATTTCGATGAGACCCTGACGGCGCAGCAGGGGCTGCTCATGGTGGACTTCTGGGCGGAGTGGTGCGGGCCCTGCCGGGCCATCGCTCCCGTCCTGGAGGATCTCGCACGCGAGTCCGCCGGGCGCGTGACCCTGGCCAAGGTCAACGTCGATGAGAACCACGCCCTGGCCGGGCGCTACGGTATCCGTTCCATCCCGACGATCCTCTTCGTCAAGGCCGGGAAGGTCGTCGACCAGGTGATCGGCGCCGTGCCCAAGGCCAAGCTCAAGGAGAAGCTGGACGCGCTAGCCGTCGTCGTGTAGCGCGTCGTCGCTGAGCTTCGCATCAGCTCCGCCGGCACAGGAATCCCATCTCTCTCCCCCACCCGGGAGGAGTTTCGCGGCCTCGCGGGACAGGGGAACCTCGTGCCCGTGTTCGCCGAGCTCCCAGCGGACATGGACACGCCCCTGTCTGCCTATTTGCGGCTCCGGCCGGGCCCGTACTCCTTCCTGCTGGAATCCGTCGAGGGCGGCGAGGTGTGGGCCCGGTACTCCTTCCTCGGGACCGACCCTCTCATGGTGCTCAGCGCCAAGAACGGCCGCGTCACGCTCCGTCGCGGGGCCGACAAGGCCCAGCGGCTGCCCGACGGTGACCCGCTGGAGGCGCTCCGCGGGCTCCTCGCCGATTTCCAGCCCGTCGCAGTGCCGGGCCTTCCCCGCTTCCAGGGCGGTGCCGTCGGTTACCTCGCCTACGACATGGTCCGGCACATGGAACGGCTGCCGCGGCGGACCCGTGACGACCTGGGGCTGCCGGACGCGGTGTTCATGTTCAGCGACACCCTGCTGGTCTTCGACAACCTGCGCCACCGGCTGCTCGTGATCGCCAACGCCCACGTCGACAAGCACGACGCGGCGTCGCTCGATCGCGCGTACGACGAGGCGGCCGTGCGCATCGGCATGACGCTGGCGAAGCTCGCCCGCCCGGCGCGCGCGGCCACCGCGCTCACGTTGCCGCCGCCCGGGCCGCTGCTCGCCCTGGGCGAGGAGGGCTTCACGTCCACGATGGACGAGGCGGCCTTCGGCGATGCCGTCCGGCGCGCCAAGGAGTACATCGCCGGCGGCGACGCGTATCAGGTCGTACTGGCGCGCCGGCTCGACCGTCCGCTGGAGGCGGATACATTCACGGTGTACCGTGCCCTGCGGACGATCAACCCGTCGCCGTACCTGTTCTATCTGCGCCTGGGCCCGACGACGATCGTCGGCTCCTCGCCGGAGGTGCTGGTGCGCGTCGAGGGTGACCGGGTGGAGGAGCGTCCGATCGCCGGTACCCACCCGCGCGGCGCCACCGAGGCGCAGGACCTCGCAATCGAGCAGATGATGAAGTCCGATCCCAAGGAGCGGGCCGAGCACGTCATGCTGGTCGACCTCGGTCGTAACGACGTGGGCCGCGTCGCCGAGCTGGGCTCGGTCAAGGTGACCGAGTTCATGGCGATCGAGCGGTACTCGCACGTCATGCACCTGGTCAGCCACGTCGTCGGTACGCTCAAGCGGGGCAGCGATGCCTTCGACGTGCTGCGCGCGTGCTTCCCGGCCGGGACCGTCTCGGGTGCGCCCAAGATCCGCGCGATGGAGATCATCGACGAGATCGAGCCCACCCAGCGGGGTCCCTACGCCGGCGCCGTCGGCTACGTCTCCTACTCCGGCAACCTCGACTCCTGTATTACCATCCGCACGATCGTGTGCCACGGCGGCCGGGCGTCGATCCAGGTCGGGGCCGGGATCGTGGCCGATTCCGATCCCAAGACCGAATGGCTGGAGACGTGCTCCAAGGCCCGCGGCCTCGTCCTGGCGCTCCGGATGGCCGCGACGTCGAGCCGGCCATGATCCTCGTCATCGACAACTACGACTCGTTCACCTACAACCTCGTGCAGTACCTCGGCGAGCTGGGCGCGACGCTCGAGGTCGCGCGCAACGATGCGCTCGACGTCGACGCCATCGCCCGACTGGCGCCCGAGCGCATCGTGATCTCGCCCGGCCCGGGCAATCCTGACCAGGCCGGCGTCTCACTCGACGTCATCCGCCGGCTCGGCCCCACCACGCCGATCCTCGGCGTCTGCCTCGGGCATCAGGCCATCGGCCAGGCGTTCGGGGCCACGGTGGCCCGGGCGCGCGTGCAGATGCACGGCAAGACGTCCGATATCCGCCACGACGGCCGCGGCGTCTTCGCCGGGCTGTCGAACCCGTTCGTGGCCACGCGCTACCACTCGCTGGTCGTGTTGCCGGATACCGTGCCCGCCGATCTCGAAGTGACGGCCCGGGCCGAGGACGGCGAGGTGATGGGGCTGCGGCACCGCCGCTATCCGGTCGAGGGCGTGCAGTTCCACCCCGAGTCGATCCTCACGATCGAGGGCAAGCGGCTGCTGGCCAACTTCCTGGGCGGCTCGAAACCCGCCACGGTCCCGGCATGAGCGGCGAAGAGGCACTCGTCCGCACCATCCGTGGGCTGACGGCCCACGCCGACGGCAGCGTGCGGGTCGGCATCGGTGACGACTGCGCGGTGCTGGAGCCGCGGCCGGGCGCGGCGCTGCTGGCCACGACCGACCTGCTGATCGAGGACGTCCACTTCCGCCGTCGGTGGGCGGAGCCGGCCGACATCGGCTGGAAGGCGATCGCGGTCAACCTCTCGGATATCGCCGCCATGGGCGGGCGGCCCCGCTGGGCGCTCGTCGCCCTGGCCTGTCCGGCGGGCACCGCCGCCGAGGAGATCGAGGCCTTCTACGCCGGCGCCCTGGCCCTGGCCCGGGCGCACGACGTCGCGATCGTCGGCGGCGACACCTCCGTCTCGCCCGCGGGATGGATCATCAACGTCACGCTGCTCGGTGAGGCCGTCGCGCTGCGGCTGCGCTCGACGGCGCGCGCCGGTGACGTCGTGGCCGTCACCGGCGCCCTGGGTCGCTCGGCCGCCGGCCTGGCGGTGCTGGAGCGGGGGGCGGCACCGGCGGGCCTCGCACCCGCCCACCTCGACGACGTGACGCGCGCGCACCTGCGCCCACGGCCGCGCGTGCCCGAGGGCAAGTGGCTCACCACGGCCGGCGACGTGACGGCGATGATGGATCTCTCGGACGGGCTGGGCATCGACCTGCCTCGCCTGCTCGGCGCCAGCGGCGTCAGCGCTGCGATCGACGTCGAGCGGTTACCGATCGACGAGGCCACGCGCGCGGTGGCGGCGGCGCTCGGCGTCGATCCGGCGGCGTGGGCCACCGGCGGCGGGGAAGACTACGAGCTGCTGCTGACGTGCGAGCCGGCCGCCCTGACGCGCCTGCAGCACGGCCTGCTCGATGCCTGCGGCACGCGGCTCACGCCCATCGGCGAGGTCACCGCCGGCCCGGGCCCGGCCCGGTGGTCGGCCGGCGGGCGCGCGGTGGCAGTGGCGCGCGGCTTCGAGCACTTCGTCACACGACCGGCGGCGAGCGGGCCGCGATCGTGACCGACAGCGTGCTCCTTCAGGTGTTGGCGCTGCTCGCGCTGATCGTCTGCTCGGCGCTGCTCACCGGCGCCGAGGCCGCGTACTTCTCGCTCGGCCGCGCGCGCCTGGCCCGCATGGCCGACCAGAGCGGCGGCAACGCCGGCCCGCCCGTGCTCATCGAGCGTCCCCACGACCTGCTCGTCACGCTGCTGGTCGGCATCACGCTGATCAACCTCGGCGGCGCCGGCCTGGCCGCGCACCTGGCCGATCAGCTGGTGGGCGCGCGCTTCGGGCCCGTGGTCGAGATGCTCGGCATGACCGCGCTGCTCACGACCTTCGGCGAGGTGCTGCCGATGACGCTGGCGGTGAAGTACCCCGAGCGCTTCCTGGCCGTCGTGGGCCGCCCCGTCTCCTGGCTGGGCACGGCGCTGACGCCGGTCCGGGCCGTGCTGGGTGGCCTCACCGCGCTCACCGTACAGCTCATCGGCCGCGATCGCCAGAACCAGCCCGAGCTCACCGAGGAAGAGCTGCGCACGCTGGTCGACGTCGGGGCCAGCGAGGGAGTCGTCGAGCGCGAGGAGCGCGAGATGATCCACAAGGTCTTCGAGCTGGAGGACACGCTGGTGCGCTCGGTGATGGTCCCCCGCACCGACATGTTCTGCCTGGCCAGCGACACCCCGCGCGAGAAGATCCTGCCGGCCCTGCGCGAGAACCTGCACTCGCGGGTGCCGGCCTACGAGGGCTCGCTCGACGTCATCGTCGGCATCCTCTACACCAAGGACCTGCTGCCCTACGTCGCCACCGGCTTGCCCGACGACTTCGACCTGCGCGCCCACCTGCACCCCCCGTACTTCGTGCCGGAGTCCAAGCGCGCCGACGCCCTCCTGCAGGAGTTCCAGGCCAAGAAGCTGCACATGGCCATCGTGGTGGACGAGTACGGCGGAACCGCCGGGCTGGTGGCGCTGGAGGACCTGCTGGAGGAGCTGGTCGGCGAGATCGCCGACGAGTACGACGAGCCCGAGCGGCTCATCCAGCGGCTCGACGACTCCACATTCCGGGTCTCCGGCAAGCTGGCGGTGGAGGACCTCAACACCGCGGCCGGGCTCAGCATCTCGAACGAGTCGTACAGTACCGTGGGCGGCTGGGTGCTGGACCTCTTCGGTCGCGTGCCGCGCAAGGGCGAGCGTCGGGAGACGCCCGAGCTGGTCGTCACCGTCGAGAAGGTCGAGCGCACCCGTGTCGTCGAGGTGCTCATCGCGTTACGCAAGCCGGTGTCGGCGGAGGCGGCGGCGTGACGGGCCTGCTCTGGCTCGCCGCGCTGTGCCTGCTGGCCACCATGTTCTTCTCGGCCGCCGAGATGGCCTTCATCGCGGCCAACCGGCTGCGGCTGCGCCACCTGGCCGCCGAGGGCAACCTCACGGCCGCCCGCTACCTCGAGGATTTCCGTCACCCCGAGCGCGTGCTCTCGACGGCCATGATGGGGGTGACGATCGCCCACATCGTGGCCGGCTCGGCGCTGACCTTCGTGCTGCTGCCTCGCTTCGGCGGCTGGGCCTGGCTGGTGGCGACGCTCACGCTGGCGCCCATCATGCTGGTCTTCGGCGAGATCATCCCCAAGGCGGTGGCCCGGCAGTGGGCGACGAGCCTGATCCTCCGGTTCTACCGCCCGCTCACCTGGGCCTCGACGGCGCTGACCCCGTTCGTGACCCTGGCCAACACCGTGGTCGCCGCGGTCCTGCGCGCCTGCGGCGGGCCGCGGGTGGACAGCCGGCAGTTCGTCTCGCGCGAGGAGCTGAAGGCGCTGCTGCAGCTCGAGCCGGGCGAGGTGTCGGTCAGCACCCAGGAGGCGGAGATGATCGACAAGATCTTCGACCTCGGGGACACCACCGTGCGCGAGGTCATGGTGCCGCTGATCGACGTCGTGATGCTGCCCGACACCGCCACCGCCGCCGAGGCGATCGCGCTGGTGCGGCAGCGCGGGTTCTCCCGCATCCCGATCTACAGCCAGCGCGAGACCAACGTGATCGGCGTGGTCACGGCCATGGACCTGCTGCGGCGCGGGGGCCAGGTGCGGGGCGTACCCGAGCTGATGCGCCAGCCAACCTTCGTGCCCCAGACCAAGCGGATCGACGACCTGCTCCGGGAGATGCAGAAGGGGCGTAACCAGCTCGCCGTCGTCGTCGACGAGTACGGCGGCGCCACCGGCATCGTGACGCTGGAGGACATCGTCGAGCAGATCGTCGGCGAGATCCAGGACGAGCACGACCGCACGCCCGCCTCGGTCGAGCGCCTCCCCGACGGCAGCTACTGGGTGGCCGCCCGCACCCACGTCGACGAGGTGAACGAGGCGCTCGACTGGAACCTGCCCAAGCAGGGCTACGAGACCGTAGCCGGCCTGGTGCTGGCCACGCTGCATCGCATCCCCCGCACGGGCGAGGAGTTCCAGATCCCCGGCTACACGATCACCGTGCTCGAGGCCGACGCCCGCCGGGTGGCGGCCGTGAAGATCGCTCCCTCGACGGCACCGGCCTCGACCGCCGGCGCCGCCTAGCCTAGCCGGTTGCTGAAAAATCAGCAGGCTGCTCAAAAAGGTCCAGATGCGAGGCGGCGCCCGCTGGCCGCACGCGAGGCGTACTCCCTGTACGTTGAGCGTGGGGCCGAGGGCGCCAACGAAGCAGATGGGCCTTTTTCAGCAGCCTGCTAGCCTCAACCCCAGCCAAGGAGGACACGACGATGCCCGGCACGATGGTGGATTTCCCCTCGAACGGCGGGACGACCAAGGGCTACCTGGCCACGCCGGCCGGCGGCAAGGGCCCCGGCGTCCTCGTCATCCAGGAGTGGTGGGGCCTGGTGCCCCACATCAAGAAGGTCTGCGACCGCTTCGCCGCCGCCGGGTTCTCGGCGCTGGCGCCCGACATGTACCACGGCCAGACCGCCAGCGAGCCGGACGGCGCCGGCAAGCTGTTCATGGCCCTCAACATCGCCCAGGCCGAGAAAGACCTGCGCGGCGCCGTCACGTACCTGGTCGGGCACTCGTCCACGGCCAAGGTCGGCGCCGTCGGCTTCTGCATGGGGGGCCAGCTCGCGCTGTTCGCGGGGACGCTGAATCCCAGCGTGGGCGCGGTCGTGAACTTCTACGGCATCCATCCCAACGTCAAGCCGGACTACGCCAAGCTCTCCGGCCCGGTGCTGGGACTGTTCGCCGAGAAGGACGGCTTCGTCACGCCGCAGGTGGCCAGGGACACCGACGCGGCGATCAAGAAGGCCGGCAAGTCGTCGGAGATCCACATCTATCCGAACGTCGATCACGCCTTCTTCAACGACGAGCGCGAGGTCTACGATCGGGCCGCCGCCACCGACGCCTGGAATCGCACGCTCGCGTTGTTCCAGACGCATCTCACGTAGCGGGGAGGGCGGGCCGGCGTCGGACCGGCCCGCCCTGCCCGCTCCCCGACGCTCCGCTCGCGGCGCCGCCGGACCACTCACGGAGGACACCCTTCGGTGATCAAGAGCATCTCGTTGCTGACCCGCAAGGACGGCATGACGCACCAGCAGTTCGTCCGGCACTGGGTCGACGTCCACGCGCCGCTGGCCCACGCGGTGCCCGGGCTGCGCCGCTACGTGCAGTCGCACGTCGTGGCCGAGCGCCGGCGGCCCGACATCCCGGCCCTGGACGTCGACGTGGACGGCATCGCCGAGCTCTGGTACGACGACGCCGAGAGCATGGCCCGGGCGTCAGCCTCGCCGGAGTCGAAGGCGCTGCACGCCGACGGGGCGCTCTTCATCGGCCGGATCAAGACCTTCACCATCGAGGAGCGGGTCGTCGTCCCGGGGCGCTGAGTGGATGGCCGCTGGGTCCTGCTGGCCCTCCTCACGAGCTCGTACGGCGCCGGGGCCTTCGGGATGCTCGGCATCTCGCCGCTGTCGCCGAGCCTCGTCGAGGGGTTCGCCCTCTCGCGCTTGCAGGTGGCGCTCATCGTACCGTCGATCTACCTGGCCGGCCTCTTCTTCTCGCTGCCGGGCGGGCGCCTGGCCGACCGGCTCGGCGTCCGGACGAGCTTCCTGGGCGGGCTCGCGCTCGGCGCCTGCGGCCTGGCAGTGGCCGCGTGGTCGCCCAGCTTTCCCGCGTTCCTTGCGTGCCTGTTCGTCGCGGGCATCGGCTGGAGCGTCGTCAATCCGGCGCTGGGCCGCGCCATCATCGACCTGTTCCCGGTCCGCGAGTGCGGGATCGCGATGGGCATCAAGCAGATGGGATTGACGCTCGGGGGCGTCGCCTCCGCGCTGGTGTTGCCGTCGATCGCCGCCGCGCTCGGGTGGCGCGCAGCCATCGTGGCCTGCAGCGTGGTGGTGGCGCTCCCGGTGTTGACGTGGGGCACGCTCCACCCGCTCGGCGGCGGCGCCACGGCCGGCCTCGTCGCGGGCGCGACGCCGCCTGGGGGGCCGGGAAGCTGGACGTGGCTCGGCCGGCCAGCGCTGGTGGCGTTCTTCGCCAGCGGCCTGGTGCTCGGGATGGTGCAGGCGGCGGTGCTCAGCTACCTGCCGCTCTACGCGGTGCAGGCCCTGGGCTTCGACCACATCGGGGCCGGCCTGCTGGTGGCCTGCTCGCAGGCCGGCGGCGCCGTCTCCCGCCTGGCGCTGGGCGCCGCCAGCGACCGCTGGCTCACCGGCCATCGGTCGCTGTGGCTGGCCCTCACCGGCGCCGTCGGCGCGATCATCTTCGTCAGTTACGCGGTCTGGCCGGTGTCGGCCCCGGCGCTGGCCGGGCTGTTGGCGTTCGCGAGCGGCGTGGGCGCCTACGGCTGGGTGGGGATATTCTTCATCGTCAGCGCCGAGGTGGGCGGCCGCCGCGCCGCCGGCCTGCTGAGCGGCGTCGCATTCACGGCGATCGTCGTGGGGCTGCTGGTGGGACCGGCCACGTTCGGGTTGCTGCTCGTGCGATGGAACTCCTACGCGGTGCCCTGGGCGGTGTTCGCCGGGCTGGCGGCGCTGGTCACCACCGCCACGGTCGTGGCCGGCCCCGCGATCGACCGCGAGCGGGAGCTGGCCTAGCGCCTTCAGGCCGACGCGGCCGCGGCCTTCTCGCGCTTCTTCTTCTTGCCGCCCGACCCCGCCTCGCCCTTCTCGCCCCGCGGAGCCTTTTCCTTCTTCTCGCCCTTGCCGTCCCCGTCCTTCGGCGCGTCGGGGCGGTCGACCAGCTCGAGCAGCACCATGGGGGCGGCGTCGCCGTGGCGCACCCGGGTCTTGATCAGCCGCGTGTAGCCGCCGTTGCGGTCGGAGAAGCGCGCGGCGATCGTGTCGAAGATCCGGCGGACGACCTCGGTGTCGGGCACCAGCTGTAGCACCTGGCGGCGCGCGTGCAGGGTCTCGCGCTTGGCCAGCGTGACGATGTGGTCGGCCAGCCCCCGCACCGCCTTGGCCTTAGCCTCGGTCGTCTCGATGCGCTCGTGGCGGAACAGCCCGGTCAGGAGATTGCGGAACATCGCCCACCGGTGCTGGGTGAGCCGGCCGAGCTTGTAACCGTCCTTGCGGTGCCTCATCGCATCCTCATCATGGTTGTCGAGCTCACTTCACGCGACGGCGCTCACTTTGCAGACTTCGGTTCAGGCTCAGCTCGCGCCCCGGGGGCGCTCACTTCGCAGTGCCACGCCCCAGCGCGCCGAGGACGTTGGGGTCGATGCGCATGCCGAGGGACAGGCCCAGGGCGGCCAGGGCGGTCTTGATCTCGTCGATCGACTTGTCGCCCAGGTTCTTGACGTCGGCCAGGTCGAGCTCCGTCTTCTGCACGAGGTCGGCGACGAGGTTCAGCTCGGCGCTCTTCAGGGCGTTGATGGCCCGCGCCGGCAGCAGCAGCTCTTCCAGCGTCTTGCCGAGGGCATCGCGCAGGTACGCCTCCCCCGTGGTCGCATCCGCCTCCTCGTCCTCGTCGGCCCCGGCCGGAGCCAACGGGGCATAGTGATCGCGCAGAAAGGTCGAGGCGCGCGTCAGTGCGTCGTCGGGGCTGATGGCACCGTTCGTCCACACCTCCAGCACGAGCTTCTCGTAATCGGTGATCTTGCCCAGGCGGGACATCTCGACGTTGTAGGACACCCGGGTGATCGGCGAGTAGGCGGCGTCCAGCGACAGGGCGCCGGCCGGGGTGTCCCCCCCGGGTTGATCGGCCGCCTGGTAGCGCCGGCCCACACCCACGCCGAGCTCCAGCGTGATCTTGGCGCCGGCCTCCAGCGTGAACAGATGCGCCTCCGGGTTGAGGATCTCGGCGCCGGTCTCGGGGACGTCCTCGCCCTTGACCTCCTTGGGGCCGGTGGCCTCCAGGCGCAGCACCCGCGGCTCGTCCGAGGGCACCTGGATGGCGAGCTTCTTGAGGTTCAGCAGCACATCGGTGAGCCCCTCGACGACACCGGCGATCTTGGTGTCGTTCGGCTTCACGCCCTCGATCTTCACCCACGCCACGGCCGCGCCCGGCACGATCGACAGCAGCGTGCGCCGCAGCGAGTTACCGACGGTGAGCGCGTAGCCCTTCTCGAAGGGCTCGGCTACCAGTCGGCCGTAGCGGTCGCTGAGGATCTCCCACTCGACCTTCTTCGGCTTCTGAAACGGAATGCGTGGCATGCCTTCCCCGTCCTCTCTACTTGCTGTACAGCTCGACGATGAGCTGCTCGGACACGGGGATCTGGATGTCCTCCCGGAGCGGCAGGCCCCGGACGACAGCCTTCTTGCCGTTGACGTCGACGTCCAGCCATTGTGGAATTTGGCCGCGGCCGGCGTTGGCGTTGTCATCCACGCGGGGCCCCAGCTTGGAGGTCGATCGCAGCTGCACGACGTCACCGACCTTGGTGAGGAACGACGGCACGTTGGCCTTGCGTCCGTTCACCTGGAAGTGGCCGTGGGCCACCATCTGGCGCGACTCCCGGCGGGAGGCCGCGAAGCCCATGCGGTACACGACGTTGTCCAGCCGCAATTCGAGCAGCCGGAGCAGGTTCTCGCCGGTCACGCCCTTCTGGCGCTCCGCCCACTGGAAGTACTTGCGGAACTGGGACTCGAGGATGCCGTAGATCCGCTTGGCCTTCTGCTTCTCGCGCAGCTGTACGCCGTACGGCGTCAGCTTGCCGCGCTGCAGGCCGTGCATGCCGGGCGGATAATTCCGCCGCTCGATCGCACACTTGTCGGTGAAGCAGCGGGCGCCCTTGAGGAAGAGCTTCATGCCCTCACGGCGGCACAGCCGGCACTTGGCATCACGATAGCGTGCCATCGCCGTCCTCCTCTACACCCGCCGCCGCTTGGGCGGGCGGCAGCCGTCGTGGGGAATGGGCGTGACGTCGCGGATCGCGCTGATCTCGAGCCCGACCGCCTGCAGCGAGCGGATGGCGGCTTCCCGCCCCGCCCCGGGCCCGCGCACGAAGACCTCGATCTGCTTGAGTCCGAACTCCATCGCCTTGCGGGCGGCGTTCTCGGCCGCCGTCTGGGCCGCGAACGGGGTGCTCTTGCGTGAGCCCTTGAAGCCGGCGCTGCCGGCGCTGGACCACGACACGACGTTGCCCATCTTGTCGGTGAGGGTCACGATCGTGTTGTTGAACGTGGCCTGCACGTGCGCGATGCCGGTGCGGACCTCGCGGCGCTCGCGCTTCTTGCCACCCTTCTTGCGGGGAGCGGGCTTCGCGGGCTCAGCCATGCCTCAGGCTCCTGCCTTCTTCGGTGCCGCCGGGGCGGGGGCGGACGCGGTGGGCTTCTTCTTCACCATGACGCCCTTGCGCGGGCCCTTGCGCGTCCGCGCGTTGGTGTGGGTCCGCTGGCCGCGCACGGGCAGCCCCCGGCGATGCCGGATCCCCCGATAGGAGCCGACGTCCATCAGCCGCTTCACGTTCATGGAGATCTCGCGGCGCAGGTCGCCCTCGACCTTCAGCTCGCGCTCGATGATCTCGCGCACGCGGGCGGTCTCCTCGTCGCTCCAGGCCTTGACCCGCTTGCCCGGATCGACGCTGGCCTTGGCCAGGATCCGGTTGGCGGTGGCCCGGCCAATCCCATAGATGTACGTGACCGCCACTTCCCCACGCTTCTCCCGCGGCAAATCCACTCCAGCCACTCTCGCCATAGCCCTGTCTCCGTCCTCTTCGAGCGCCGGCTTTGCCGGCGCCATCCTCCTGGGGGGAGGTTTCGGAAGGGGGGCGAAGCCCCCCTCCGAGGTTTATCCCTGCCGTTGCTTGTGCCGCGGGTTCTTGCAGATGATCCGCACGACGCCCTGGCGCTTGACGATCTTGCAATGCTCGCAGCGCGGCTTGACCGACGGTCTCACCTTCATCGCTCGTTCGCTCCTACTTGAACCGGTACGTGATGCGTCCCCGCGTGAGGTCGTAGGGCGACAGCTCCACCTTCACGCGGTCGCCGGGCAGGATCCGGATGAAGTTCATCCGCATCTTGCCGCTCACGTGCGCGAGGACGCGGTGGCCGCTCTCCAGCTCGACGCGAAACATCGCGTTCGGCAGCGGCTCCACCACGGTGCCTTCGACCTCGATCGCGTCTTCTTTTGGCATGTCCGTGTTCTCAGGCGGCCTGGGCCGCGCCTCCGCTCTTGCGCGTCAGCACCTCGGGACCCGCCTCCGTCACCGCGATCGTGTGCTCGAAGTGGGCGGCGAGGCTGCCGTCCTTCGTCACCGCCGTCCAACCGTCGTCGAGGATCCGGACCTCCCAGCTCCCCATGGTGACCATGGGCTCGATGGCCAGCACCATGCCTGGCTTGAGCTGGGGCCCGCGGCCCGGGTCGCCGAAGTTCGGCACCTGGGGCTCCTCGTGCAGGGCACGCCCGATCCCGTGGCCGACGAAGGCGCGCACGACCGAGAACCCGTGCTTCTCGACGTGCACCTGGATGGCGTGCGAGACGTCGGACAGCCGCCGGCCCGGGGAGCACTCCACGATGCCGGCCTCCAGGCTCTGGCGGGTGGCGTCGAGCAGCTCCTGGACCCGTGGCGGCACGGCTCCGACCGCGAGGGTGAACGCGCAATCGGCGTAGTACCCCTCGACGATACACCCGAGGTCCAGACCGACGATGTCCCCCTCCTTCACGCGGCGCTGGGCCGAGGGAATCCCGTGCACGACCTCCTCGTTGATCGAGATGCAGACGGTCGCCGGGAATCCCCGGTAGCCCTTGAAGGCCGGCTTGGCCCCCTGGGCCCGGATGAACTCCTCGATGTCCTCGTCGATCTCCAGCGTCGACATTCCCGGCTTCACGCCGACCCGGAGCCGCTCCACGACGTCGGCCAGGATGTGGCCGGCCCGCCGCATGAGCCCGATCTCCCGCGCCGACTTCAGCTCGATCACCGGGTCTCCGTGGCGGCGCGACGGATCGCCGCGCGGATGGCATCGACCGGGCCGACGCCGTCGATCGGGGTCAGCAGGCCGCGGTGGCGGTAGTAGTCGAGCAACGGCGCCGTCTGCTGCTCGTAGACGCGCAGACGGTTGCGCACGGTGGCCTCGCTGTCGTCGTCCCGCTGGTAAAGCGGGCCGCCGCAGTGATCGCAGATCCCCTCACGCCGCGGCGGGGCCGATACCATATGGAACGCGGTCTGGCACTGGCGGCAGAGCCGGCGGCCGGTCAGTCGCCGGAGCAGCTCCGGCTCGGCGACCTGGAAGTACACCACGCCGTCGAGCTTCTGGCCGAGGTCCTTCAGCAGGCGGCCCAGCGCCTCGGCCTGGCCGATGGTGCGTGGGAAGCCGTCGAGGATGAAGCCGCCGGCGGCGTCGGGCTGGCGGAGGCGCTCGGCGATCAGCCCCACGATCACGTCGTCGGGAACGAGCGCGCCCGTCCCCATGATGCGCTTGGCCTCGCGCCCGAGCGGGGTACCGGCCGCCACCGCCTCGCGCAGCATCTCCCCGGTGGCGACCTGGGGCACGCCCCACTCGCGCGCCAGCTCGCGGGCCTGGGTGCCCTTGCCAGCGCCGGGGGGGCCGAGGAAGATCAGCCGCACCCGTCAGCTCCTCCGGGCGAAGGCGCCCGAGCGCGACTTGGACCGCTTGAGGAAGCCCTCGTAGTTGCGCATGAGCAGGTGCGATTCCATCTGGCGCACGGTGTCCAGCGCGACGCCGACGACGATGAGCAGACTGGTCCCGCCGAAGTAGAACGGCACGTTGACCAGGCGGATGAGCAGGTCGGGCAGCACCGAGATGACGGCCAGGAACAGGGCGCCCGGCAGGGTGATCCGGGTCAGCACGTGGTCGATGTACTCGGCCGTCTTCTTGCCCGGTCGCACCCCGGGGATGAAGCCGCCGTACTTCTTCATGTTGTCCGACAGGTCGACCGGGTTGAACACGATCGCCGTGTAGAAGTACGCGAAGAAGACGATGAGCCCCATGTACAGCACGGTGTAGGTCATCCGGCCCGGGCTCAGCGCGTCGGCCACCGACTGCATGAAGCCGTAGGGCATGAAGCGCGTGAGGGTGGCCGGGAACAGGATCAGCGAGGAGGCGAAGATGACGGGGATGACGCCGGCCGTGTTGATCCGGAGCGGGATGTGGGTGGACTGCCCGCCGTAGACGCGCCGGCCCACCACCCGCTTGGCGTACTGCACGGGGATCTTGCGCTGGCCCTCCTGCATGAGGACGACCGCCGCGGTCACCGCGACCATCAGGACCAGGATGGCGATGAACACGAACGGCTTCATCTCGCCGGTCGTGATGAGCGTGTAGGAGGCCTGGATGGCCGAGGGCAGCCGCACCACGATGCCGGCGAAGATGATCATCGAGATGCCGTTGCCGATGCCCTTCTCGGAGATCTGCTCGCCGAGCCACATGATCAGCGCGGTGCCGGCGGTGAGCGTGACCATCGTGAGCAGCCGGAAGCCCCAGCCCGGGTGCGGCACGATGCCCACCCCGCTCGGCGTCGGCATGCCCTCGAGCCCGTAGGCGATGCCGAGCGACTGCACGAGCGACAGCGCGATGGTGCCGTAGCGGGTGTACTGGGTGATCTTCTTGCGCCCGGCCTCGCCTTCCTTGGCCAGCCGCTCCAGGCCCGGGATGACGACCGTGAGCAGCTGCAGGATGATCGACGCCGAGATGTAGGGCATGATGCCGAGCGCGAAGATCGACAGCCGCCGGAGATTGCCGCCCGAGAACAGGTCCACCATGCCGAGGAGCGTGCCCTGCGCCTGGTCGAAGAACTGGGCGAGGGCGTGCCCATCGATCCCGGGGGTGGGCACGTGGGCCCCGATCCGGTAGGCGATGAGCAGGATGGCGGTGAAGATCACCCGACGCTTCAGCTCGGGGATCTTGAAGATGTTCTGGAACGACTGCAGGCTTTCGATCACGAAGCCGCCGCCTTCTCCTTCTCGGGCAACACCTCGATGCGGCCGCCCTGGCCCTCGATCTTCGTCCGCGCGGCCTGGCTCACGGCGTGCACGCGCACCGTGAGGGCGTGCGCCACCTCACCCTCACCGAGCAGCTTCACACGCCCCCGCGCGCCCCGCTTGACGAGGCCAGCCTTCACGAGGCCCTCGGGATCCACGACGCTGCCCGCCGCGAAGACGCCCAGCGACTCGAGGTTCACGACCGCGTACTTCGTCTTGCCGCCGTAGGGCAGGAAGCCGCGCTTGGGCAGGCGGCGGTAGAGCGGCATCTGGCCGCCCTCGAAGCCGCTGGTCTTGCCCCCGCCCGAGCGGGCATTCTGGCCCTTGTGGCCTTTGGTCGAGGTCTTGCCGTGACCGGAGCCTGGTCCGCGGCCCACCCGCTTGCGACGGGTGACGGCGCCGAGGGCGGGACGCAGATCGTCAAGCTTCATGGCTGACCCGCAGCACGTGCGGCACCTTGGCGATCATGCCGCGGATCACCGGGGTGTCGTCGTGGCTCACCTGCTGCCACATCCGCCGCAGCCCGAGGGCCTTGACCGTCCCCTCCTGCTTGGGGCTGAGGCCGATGATGCTCTTCACGAGAGTGATTCTAAGCCTCTTGTCTGGCACCGACCGTCTCCTCTGCCAGGTTGCCGTCATTGCCGCGCCGGCGCGCCGCGTGCAGGTCCTGCAGCCGCTTGATCCGCCTGAGCGCGTCGATGGTGGCCTTCAGGACGTTGTGGGGATTGTTCGTCCCCAGCGTCTTCGTCAGGATGTCCTGCACCCCGGCGGCCTCGAGCACCGGACGCACGGCACCGCCCGCGATGACCCCGGTGCCTTGAGCGGCCGGCTTGAGGAAGACCCGGCCGGCGCCGAAGTGCCCGGTGATCTCGAAGGGGATCGTCGTCTCCTTGAGCGCGACGAAGATGATGTCCTTCTTGGCGTGCTCGACCGCCTTGCGGATCGCCTCCGGCACCTCGTGGGCCTTGCCGAGGCCGACGCCGACGTGGCCACGGCCGTCGCCCACGACGACCAGCGCCGTGAACGAGAACCGCCGCCCGCCCTTGACGACCTTGGCCACCCGGTTGATGGAGACGACACGGTCGTTCAATTCCAGCACGCTGGGATCGATCTTCGCTTCCGCCACTCAGTTTCTCCTGGTCCCGTCCGTCATCAGATTAATAATCCCGTCGCCTCGCGCCGAGGGCCGATCAAAACAGGCCAGATGCTAGGCGCCGACGAAGGGCCGACCGAGGCGTATGCCGCATACGCCGCAGGGCGCGCCCGAGGAGGCAACGACGCAGATGGCCTGTTTTCATCGGCCCGATTAGAACACGAGGCCGCCGGCCCGCGCGGCGTCGGCCAGTGCCTTGACCCGTCCGTGGTACTTGTAGCCGCCGCGATCGAACACGACCTGCTGCACGCCGGCGGCCTTGGCCCGCTGGGCCAAGAGCTCGCCGACCGCCTTGGCGGCGGCGACGTTGCCGCCCCGGGGCTGGCCGGTCCGAAACTCCTTGCTCCGGCTGTCGGCGGCGACCAGCGTGCGGCCGGTGTCGTCGTCCACGAGCTGGGCGTACACGTGATTGAGGCTGCGGAACACCGCCAGGCGCGGCCGGGCCGCGGTCCCCCGGACCCAGCGCCGCAGCCGGTGGTGCCGCTTGTCGCGCGGTCCTCGGCGATCCTTGATGATCATTTCGCGCCCGCCTTCTTGCCGACCTTGCGGCGCACCACCTCGCCCGAGTAGCGGATCCCCTTGCCCTTGTAGGGATCGGGCTTGCGCAGGGCGCGCAGCTTGGCGGCCGTCTCGCCCAGGACCGCCTTGTCGGCGCCTCGCAGGGTGATGGCCGTCTGCTTGTCGATCTCGGCGGTGATGCCGTCGGGCAGCGGGAACAGCACCGGATGCGAGTAGCCGAGCGCCAGCTGGATACTCTTGCCCTGCATCTGCGCCCGGTAGCCGATACCGACGATGTCGAGCTTGCGCTCGAAGCCGTCCTTCACGCCCGTCACCATGTTGGCGACCAGCGCGCGGGCCAGGCCGTGCAGCGCCCGGACCCGGCGGTCCTCGTCGTGGCGGTCGATGAAGACCGTGCTGTCGGCGACGCGCGGCGTCAGGCCCGCCGGGACCAGCTGGGTGAGCTTGCCCTTGGGACCCTCGGCGCGGACGGTCAGGCCGTCCACCTGGACCTTCACGCCCGGGGGGATGGGAATCGGTTGCTTGCCGATGCGGGACATGTGGGCTTCTCCTACCACACGTAGGCGAGGACTTCCCCGCCGACCTTCTGCTTGCGGGCCTCGCGGTCGGTGAACACGCCGCGCGACGTCGACAGCAGCGCCACGCCCATGCCCGCCAGGATCGACGGGATCTTGTCGTGGGCGACGTAGACGCGCCGGCCCGGGGTCGAGACGCGCACCAGGCCCGAGATCATCTTCTCGTTGCCGGTGCCGTATTTCAGGTAGACGCGCAGCATCCCCTGCCGGCTGTCCTCCAGCACGCGGAAGTTCTTGATGAACCCTTCCTCCTTGAGCAGCTCGGCGATGCGCACCTTGAGCCGGGAGGACGGGATGTCGACCTTCTCGTGCTCGGCGTTACTGGCGTTGCGGATGCGGGTGAGCAGATCGGCGATCGGATCGGTACGCATGGCTACCAGCTCGCCTTCACGATGCCGGGAATCTCGCCCTTGAGGGCCAGCTCGCGGAAGCACAGGCGGCACATCTGGAACTTCCGGATGTAGGCGCGCGGCCGCCCGCACAGCCGGCAGCGGCGATAGCCCCGGGTCGAGAACTTCGGGGTGTTCAGCGACTTCATGATGAGCGCGGTCTTGGCCATACCCTAGGACTCCCTGAACGGCATGCCGAGATGCGCGAGGAGCGCCCGGCCTTCCTCGTCCGTCCGCGCCGTCGTCACGATGTTGATGTCCATGCCGCGCACCTTGTCGATCTTGTCGTACACGATCTCGGGGAAGATGAGCTGCTCGCGCAGCCCCAGCGCGTAGTTGCCCCGGCCGTCGAAGCCCTTGGGCGGCACGCCCTTGAAGTCGCGCACCCGCGGCAGCGCGATGCTGATGAGCCGGTCGAGGAACTCGTACATCCGCGACCCCCGCAGCGTCACCTTGGCGCCGATCGGCACGCCCTCGCGCAGCTTGAAGTTGGCGATCGACTTCTTGGCTCGGGTGACGATCGGCTTCTGGCCGCTGATCAGCTGCAGGTCGGCGGTCGCGAAGTCGAGCACCTTGGCGTTCTCGCGCCCCTCGCCCACGCCCATGTTGATCACGACCTTGTCCAGCCGGGGCACCTCCCACACGTTGCGATAGCTGCGCTCCTTCATGAGCGCCGGCGCCGCCGTGCGGGCGAAGTGCTCCTTCAGCCGCGGCGGCACGTCGCCGGTGCCCTTCGGCCGCGTCTTGGTGACGGGGGCCTCGGGGGCGCCCTTGTCACCCCGCCGGGGTTGCTGCTGGGGCCGGGCCGGCGCCTTGCCGGCCGGGGCCTTCGGTGCGGGAGTTCCGCCTGGCTTGGCCATATCGCTCAACCCTTGTCGATCGGCTCGTCGCACCGTTTGCAGGTGCGGACCTTGCGTCCGTCGGCGAGCAGCTTGCTGCCGGTCCGGGACGGCTTGTCGCAGCTGCCGCAGATCGGCAGCACGTTGGAGAGCGCCAGCGCCCCCTCGCGCTCGATGATGCCGCCCTGCCGCAGCTTCTGGGTGGGGCGCTGGTGCTTCTTGATCATGTTGACGTGCTCGACGACCACGCGGTTCTTGTCGGTGAGCACGCGCAGCACCTTGCCGCGCTTGCCCCGTTCCCGACCGGCGATGACGCCGACCAGGTCGCCCCGCCGAACGTGCAGAAACGGCATCACAGTACCTCGGGTGCCAGCGAGATGATTTTGGTGAACTGTCGCTCCCGCAGCTCGCGGGCCACCGGCCCGAAGATGCGGGTGCCGACCGGATTCTCGTCGGGCTTGATGAGCACGACCGCGTTGCGGTCGAAGCGGATGTAGGAGCCGTCGCGGCGCCGAACCTCCTTGACCGTCCGCACCACCACCGCCCGCGCCACCTCACCCTTCTTCACCGTCCCGTCCGGCGCCGCCTCCTTGACGGCCACGATCACGGTGTCCCCGAGGGAGGCGTAGCGCTTGTTGGCGCCGCCCATCACCCGGATGCACTGGACCTTCTTGGCGCCGGAGTTGTCGGCGACGTCGAGCATGGAGCGGGGCTGGATCATGCCTGGGCCACCCGGCTCAGCACCTGGCGGATGCGCCAGCGCTTGTCCTTGGAGATCGGCCGGGTCTCCTCGATGAGCACCCGGTCACCGACGTGGCTGGCGTTGTCCTCGTCGTGCGCCTTCAGCTTCTTGGACATGCGGATGACCCGCTGGTAGCGCGGATGGCGGTAGACCCGCTCGATCCGTACCACCCGCGTCTTCTGCATGGCGTCGCTCACCACGACGCCCTCTCGCGTCTTGCGCTCGCCCACGAGCCTATCCCTTCACTTTCTTCGTCTTGGCCGACTTCGCCTGGGGCGGCTTCTTGGCCTTCGCCTTCGCCGGCGCCTTGGCCCGCCGGGGGGCCTTGGCCTTCGCCGTGGGCGCCGGGGCCGGCGCGGGCGCCGGGGCGACCGCCGCCGCCACCGCCGCCGGCGTGCCGCCGCGCTCGCGGATGATCGTGTACGCGCGGGCCAGATCGCGTCGGACCTCGCCGATCCGCGACGGGTTCTTGGCCACGCCCATCGTCAACTGGAACCGGAGGTTGAAGACCTCCTCGGACAGCTCACGCACCTTCTGCGTCACCTCGTCGTCCGAGAGGTCGCGCCACTTGGCCGCTTTCATAGGGTCCGCGTCCGGGTCACGAACTTCGTGGAGATGCCCATCTTGTTGGCGGCGGTCCGAAACGCCTCGCGGGCGGCGTCCTCGGGCACGCCTTCCATCTCGTAGAGGATGCGGCCGGGCTTCACCACGGCCACCCACTCCTCGGGATTGCCCTTGCCCTTGCCCATCCGCGTCTCGGCCGGCTTCTTGGTCACCGGCTTGTCGGGGAACACGCGGATCCACACCTTGCCGCCGCGCTTGAGGCTGCGGGTGAGCGCCACCCGTGCCGCCTCGATCTGGCGGTTGGTCACCCAGCCCGGCTCCAGGGCCTTGAGCCCGTACTCGCCGAAGGCCAGGGAGGATCCCCGCTGGGCCTTGCCGCGCATGTTGCCGCGCTGGGCCTTGCGGTACTTGACGCGCTTGGGCATCAGCATGAGGTCGCCCCTAGGCCTCCGCCGGCGCGGCGCGGAGCACCTCGCCCTTGAAGATCCAGACCTTCACGCCGATCGTCCCGTACGTCGTGTGGGCGGTGGCCTGGCCGTAGTCGATGTCGGCCCGGATCGTGTGGAGCGGCACCCGGCCGTCGCGATACCACTCGCGGCGCGCGATCTCGCCGCCGCCCAGCCGGCCCGCGCAGGCGATGCGAATGCCGTCGGCGCCGAGCCGGAGCGCCGAGGTGACCGCCTTCTTCATGGCCCGCCGGAAGGCCACCCGCTTCTGCAGCTGCAGGGCGACGTTCTCGGAGACGAGCTGGGCGTCGAGCTCCGGATGGATGACCTCCTCGATGTTGAGGTAGATCTCCTTGCCGGTACGCATCTGCAGCTCGTTCTTCAGCCGCTCGACCTCGGAGCCCTTGCGGCCGATGATGATGCCGGGGCGCGCCGTGAAGATGGTGATGCGCGCGCGGTTGGCCGAGCGCTCGATGTCGATCTTCGAGATGCCCGCGTGGTAGAGCTGGTCCTTGATGTGCCGGCGGATCTTCACGTCCTCGTGCAGCAGGTCGGCGTAGTTCTTCGTCGCGAACCAGCGCGACGACCACGTCCGCGTGGAGCCCAGGCGGAAGCCGATCGGATGTGTCTTCTGGCCCATCGTCTACTCTTTCTCCTTCGGCTTCGCCCGACCCCGACCGCGGGGCGCCGACGACGACGGGCGGCCCGGCCGCGGCCGCGCGGCCGGCGCGGCGACGGCCGGGGCCGGAGCGGCGGCCGGCGCCCTCGCCGGAAGCCGGCGGATCTGCATGTGGCGGGGCCGCGTGAGGACGCCGCGGGGGCTGCTCACCTCGTCGCTCACGGCGATCGTCAGGTGGCTCGTGCGGTGCTTGATGAAGAACGCGCGCCCCATGGCGCGCGGCTGCACGCGCTTGAGCGAGGGACCGCCGTCGGCCACCGCCTGCACGACCCGCAGGTCGTCGAGGTTGCGCACCTGGTGGTTGTGCTCGGCGTTGGCCACCGCCGAGCGGAGGACCTTCTCGATGAGCCGGGCGGCCGCCCGGGGCGTGAACTCGAGCGTGGCCAGCGCGTCGCCCACCGACTTGCCGCGGATCTGGTCGAGGACCAGCCGCGCCTTGCGGGCCGACACGCGAACGAAGCGGGCCTTGGCGTTGGTGACCATGAGGCTCAGGCCTTGCCCGTCGGGGTGGCGGAGGCCTTCTCGGCCTGGCCGTGGGCCTTGAACGTCCGCGTCAGCGCGAACTCGCCGAGCTTGTGGCCCACCATGTTCTCGGTCACGTACACCGGGATGAACTTCTTGCCGTTGTGCACGGCCAGCGTGTGGCCGACGAACTCCGGCGCGATCGTGGAGCGCCGCGACCACGTCTTCAGCACCTTCTTCTGACGTGTGCGGTTCAGCTCCTCGATGCGCCCGTAGAGCTTCTCGTCGATGTACGGCCCCTTCTTGAGCGAGCGTCCCATCCCGGGCTCCTATTTCTTCCGGCGCGTGACGATGAAGGCGTCGGTGGGGCGCGCGCCGCGCCGGGTCTTGTAGCCCTTGGTCGGCTTGCCCCACGGCGTCATCGGGTGGTTGCCCTTGCCCTTGCCCTCACCGCCGCCCATCGGGTGATCCACCGGGTTCATCACGGTGCCACGCACGGTCGGCCGGAAGCCCCGCCAGCGCATCCGCCCCGCCTTGCCGACGGAGACGTTCTCATGGTCGAGGTTGCCGACCTGTCCGATCGTGGCCATGCATTCCAGCAACACGAGCCGGACCTCGCCCGAGGGCAACCGCAGCGTCGCCCGGTCCCCTTCCTTGGCCAGCAGCTGGGCCTGGGTCCCGGCGCTCCGGCACAGCTGGGCGCCGCGCCCGGGCTGCAGCTCGACGTTGTGCACGAGCGTGCCGACCGGGATGTTGCGGATCGGCAGCGCGTTGCCCGGCACGACGTCGGCTTGCGGCCCCGACATCAGCATGTCGCCGACCTTCAGGCCGTGCGTGGCGATGATGTACCGCTTCTCGCCGTCGCGATAGTGCAGCAGCGCCAGATGGGCCGAGCGGTTCGGGTCGTACTCGATGGCGGCCACCCGCGCCGGGATGCCCCGCTTGTCGCGCCGGAAGTCGACCTGCCGGAGCATGCGCTTGGCCCCGCCGCCCCGGTGACGGACGGTGATGCGGCCATAGCCGTTGCGCCCGTTGGTCCGCCGCTTGGGGAGCAGCAGGCCCTTCTCCGGTTCGGTCTTGGTGATCTCCTCGTACGTGACGTACGTGAGATAGCGCCGCGCCGGCGACGTCGGTTTGACGGTGCGAATGCCCATGGCGCTCAGGCCCCCTCGACGAGGTCGATCTTGTGTCCGGGGGCCAGCGTCACGATCGCCTTCTTCCAGTCGGCGCGCCGGCCCTGGAAACGGCCCATGCGCTTGAGCTTGCCCTCGTAGGACGCGGTGCGGACCGCGGTCACCTTCACGTTGAAGACGGCCTCGACGGCACTCCGGATCTCCACCTTGTTGGCGTCCGGCCGGACGCGGAAGGCGACCCTGTTCAGCGCCTCCTTCTGCTGCATCGACTTCTCGGTCATGAGCGGGCGGATCAGCACGTGGCGGGCATCCCGGTTCATGGCGTCAGCGCCTCCTCGAGCGCCTTGAGCGCGGCGCGCTCGAAGACCACCTGCCGGGCGTGCAGCACCTGGTAGACCGAGACCTGGCCGGGCGCCTCCACCTTGAGCCACGGCACGTTGCGGGCGGCCCGGAGCAGCAGGTCACCCAGCGTGGCCACCACGACCAGCGTCGAGACCGGCTGCAGGCCGAGCTGCTCGAGGCCCGCCACCAGCGACTTCGTCTTGCCGTCGGCGCTCACGCGCTCCACCACGCGCAGCGTGTTGCCGGCGATGGCCGCGGCCACCGCCTCGCGCAGCGCCTCGCGGCGCATCTGGCGGGGCATGGCCTTGTCGTAGCTGCGGGGCGTCGGCCCGAACGGCTTGCCGCCACCCTTCCACTGGGTGGCGCGGATGCTGCCCTGCCGCGCGCGCCCGGTGCCCTTCTGCTTCCACGGCTTCCGGCCGCCGCCCGAGACCTCGCTGCGCCCCTTGGTGTCGTGGGTGCCGACGCGACGATCGGCCAGCTCGCGGACCACCGCCTGGTGGAGCAGCGGCCCCTTGACCTCGACGCCGAACACCTCGGGTGAGAGCTCGAGGGTGCCCGACTGCTTTCCCGTGCCGTCCAGGACCTGTACCGTCGGCATTATTTCTTGTCCGCCGCTTTCTGCTGCTGGGCCTTGGTGGTCTTGACCGACTTGCGGACCATCACCAGCGAGCCGTTGGCGCCGGGCACCGCGCCGCGCAGGAGCACCAGGTTCTGCTCGGGCATCACCCGCACCACGGAGACGTTGAGCACCGTCCGTTGCACGCCGCCCATCCGCCCGGGGAGCCGGTGACCGGGCCACACCCGCGAGGGATCGGACGAGGCGCCGATGGAGCCGGGCGCGCGGTGGAACATCGAGCCGTGGGTCGAGTCGCCACCGGACCAGCCGAAGCGCTTGACGCCACCCTGGAAGCCCTTGCCCTTGGTGATGCCGACCACGTCGACCAGCTCACCGGGCGTGAAGAGCTCGGCGGTCAGCGCCTGTCCGATCTGATAGGCCTGGACCTGCTCGGACTTCTCGAGCCGGACCTCGCGGACGACGCGCATCGGCGCCACGTTGATCTTCTTGAACACCCCGGCCGCCGGCTTGCTGACGTTCTTCGTCCGGGGCTCGAAGCCGATCTGCAGCGCGTCGTAGCCGTGGCTCTCGCGCGTCCGCAGCCCCAGCACCGTGCACGGGCCCGCCTGGATGACGGTGACCGGCACGTGATTGCCGTCGTCACCGAACACCTGGGTCATGCCCACCTTGCGGCCGATCAACGCTTCCTTGCGTGCCATGGGTTACGCGATCCTCAACGCGCTGCGGAGAGCGATGAGAAGCGCCCATCTGCGTCGTTGCCGACTCGTCCCACTCCCTGCGGCGTACGCGGCGTACGCCTCAGTCGGGGATTCGTCGGCGCCTAGCATCTGGGCACTTCTCATCGCTCTCTCTTAAAGTTTGATTTCGACGTCGACGCCGGCCGGGAGATCCAGCTTCATCAGGCTGTCGACGGTTTGGGGCGTGGGGTCGACGATGTCCAAGAGGCGCTTGTGGGTGCGCATCTCGAACTGCTCGCGCGAGGTCTTGTCGACGTGGGGGGAACGGAGGACGGTCCATCGATTGATGACCGTCGGCAGCAACACGGGCCCCGCCACGCGGGCCCCGGTGCGCCGAACGGTCTCCACGATCTCCTTGACTGACCGGTCCAGGAGGCGATGGTCGTACGCCTTGAGGCGGATGCGGATCTTCTGGTCGGCCGTCAGGGTGACCATGTCCTTACTCCACGATCTCCGTGACGACACCGGCGCCGACCGTGCGCCCGCCCTCCCGGATCGCGAACCGCAGCTCCTTCTCCATCGCGATCGGCATGATCAACTCGATCGCCATCGTCACGTTGTCCCCCGGCATCACCATCT
>JBGQLG010000005.1:0-77182 GCA_041499965.1 Methylomirabilia bacterium | reverse complement strand
GTTCTGGTAACCCCGCACGTGCATGAGCCGGGTCGCCGCCTTGAGGATCCCCTCGCGCGTCGACCGCCCATCCCGCACCCGCCCCGGCGCCGCCTGCGTCCCTGTCTGCGTCACGTCTGTACCAACCAGTTGGTACAGAAACCTACACCCGCATCTCGCATCGCGTCAATCTCAAAAGTGGCGCGCCAATGGCGCGCCGCGAGCCGCCCAGGTAGATAGTCTCCTGCGTCAGAGATTCGCCGACCTGGGAAGGCGCGGCGACGGCTCGCGGCGCGGGCGGCGGGGCGACAGGGCCTCCAGAGGTTCCGTTGGCTTCGATCGTGTACAGCCACACGTAGGACCAGGCTCCGACCACCCCTTCGCGCACCGGGTAGTCTCTCGCGGAACCTCAGGAGACCCTGTCGCCCCGCCGCCCGCGCCGCGAGCCGTCGCCGCGCCCGCCCGGGTGAGCGGATCTCTGACGGGGAGACTAGAAGAGCGTCGCCGCGACCCGAAGCGCCGCCATGACCACGCCCTTGGGATAGAGCCCGAGGCCGACGACGCCGATGGCGCAGAGGGCCACCGAGACCGCCAGCGTGGGGGCCACCGGAACCCGGCCGGGGCGCTCGGGCTCCTCGATGTACATCCGCTTGGCGACGAGCAGGTAGTAGAAGAGCGCGACCACGGTGAGCACGGCGCCCAGCAGCACGAGCCAGTAGAGCCCGCGCTCGGCCGCCGCCCAGAAGACGTAGAGCTTGGCCCAGAAGCCGCCGACGAACGGGATGCCGCCCAGCGAGAGCAGGAACAGCAGCATCGCCAGGGCCAGCAGCGGCGAGCGCTGGGCCAGGCCCCGGAAGGCGGTCGTCGCCTCCGAGCCCTCCGCCCGGGCCAGGGCCTCGACGACCAGGAAGGCGCCCATGTTGCCGAACACGTAGGCGACCAGGTAGAAGAGGACCATCGCGGTGCCGGACGCCGAGGTCGCCGCCACGCCCACCAGCATGTAGCCGATCTGCGCGATGCCCGAGTAGGCGAGCAGCCGCTTGGTGTTCTGCTGGGGCAGCGCCATGAGATTGCCGGCGAGCATCGTCACCGTGGCCAGCGTCGCCGCCACCGGCATCCAGGTCGCCGCGCGCTCGGCCCCGCCCTCGAAGTACACGCGGAAGATCGCCACGAAGCCGGCCGCCTTCGGCGCCACGCTGAGCCAGGCCACGAACGGCGTGGACGCCGCCTCGTAGGTGTCGGGCACCCACATGTGGAACGGGAACGCGGCGATCTTGAACGCGAACCCCACCAGCGCGGCGACCAGGCCCAGCGTGAGTAGCGGCGACTCGCCGGCGGCGGCAATCTTCGCCAGGTCGGTCGTCCCCGTCGCGCCGTACACGAACGACAGCCCGTAGGCCATCACCGCCGAGGACACCGAGCCGACCAGGAAGAACTTCAGCGCCGCCTCGACGGCGCCGGCGTCGCGCTTGAGGAAGCCGGTCAGCACGTAGAGCGGGATCGACATCAGCTCGAAGGCCAGGAAGAGCAGGATCAGGTCGCGCGCCGAAGCCAGCACCAGCATGCCGAGCAGCGAGCCGAGCAGCAGCAGGTGGTACTCGGCGGCCCGGCGGGCGAAGACGCGCTCGGACCCCGACAGCCCGGCCAGCAGGCCGATGAACGTCGCCACCAGGAACAGCCGCTTGGCGAAGAGGGCCAGCTCGTCCTGCACGAACAGGCCGCCCAGCGCCGGGCCGGCCGGCGGCGTGAACATCGCGACGACGCCCAGCACGAGCACCCCGGCCGTCGCCAGCCAGGCAATGCCGCGCCGGTCCTCGCCGCGGGCCAGCAGCCCGGCGACGAACACGAGCAGGAGCAGCAGGCCCAGCCCGATCTCCAGCACGAAGGGCGCCAGCGCGCTCACGGCTTCACGAGCCGGATCAGGAGCGGCACGGTCGCGGTGCCGACCGGGCCGATGGCCAGCGCCGGCACCATGCCGAACAGCACGATGACGCCGGTCAGGAGCACCAGCGCCACCCACTCGGGCCCGCGCGCGTCCGAGAGGTGGTGGAAGTGCGGTGACGGCTCGCCCCAGAAGATCTGCTTGGTCACGCGCAGCACGTAGACCGCGGTCAGGAACGTTCCGGCGATGGCGGGCACGAGCCACCAGGGATGGGCCGACCGCCAGGCGCCCATGAACGTGAGGATCTCGGCGACGAATCCCGAGGTGCCCGGCAGGCCGAGCGAGGACAGGCCGGCCACCGTGAACGCCGTCGCGATGCCGGGCATCACGCGGCCGAAGCCGCCCATCTTTCCGATCTCGCGCGAGTGCGCCTTCTCGTAGACGAGACCGACCAGCGCGAAGAACAGGCCGGTCATGACGCCGTGGGCGAACATCTGGAAGACCGCCCCGTTGAGGCCGGCCTCGGTCAGGGTGGCCGCGCCCAGCATGACCAGCCCCATGTGCGAGACCGAGGAGTAGGCGATGACGTACTTGAGGTCGGTCTGGGCCATCGCCGACAGGGCGCCGTAGACGACGTTGATGCAGGCGACGCCGCCGACCAGCCAGGCCAGCTCGACGGCGCCGTCGGGCAGCAGGCCCAGGCCCAGGCGCACGACGCCGTAGGCGCCGAGCTTCATCAGCACGCCGGCGTGGAGCATCGACACCGCGGTCGGCGCCGAGGCGTGGCCGTCGGGCGACCACGTGTGCAGCGGCCAGATGCCGGCCAGGATCCCGAAGCCCACGTAGAAGGCCAGGAAGACCCAGAACTGCAGTCGCGGATCGAAGGCGCTGGCCTCCAGCTCGAGGAACGAGAACGAGCCGGCGCCGGCGCTCACGTAGAGCGCGAAGATGCCGACCAGGATGAATGCGGAGCCGAACAGCAGGTACAGCGTGAGCTTCATCGCCGCGTACTCCTTCGACCCCACGCCCGTCTCCCGGAACGCCCAGGCGAAGATCCCCCGCGGGCGGACCTGTCCCGACGAGCCCCAGATGCCGATGAGCAGGTACATCGGCAGCACGGCCAGCTCGTAGAACAGGAAGAAGACGAACAGGTCGAGGGAGGCGAACACGCCGTAGACGCCGGTCACCAGCGCCAGCAGCAGCGCGTAGAACTCCTGGCTGCGCGTGGTCACCGTCCACGAGGCGAAGACGCCGGCGAAGATGATGATCGACGTGAGCAGCACCATCAGCAGGCTCATGCCGTCCACGGCCAGCTCGTAGGAGATGCCGAGCGGCGGCACCAGCGCGAACTTCTCGTGGAACTGGAAGCCGGCGGCCTCCCGGTCGTAGACGACGAAGATGAACACCGACAGCACGGCCGGGATCGCGGTCGTCACCAGCGCGATGAGGCGCACGGCCAGCGGGCGGTGCCGGGCCAGGAACATGATCAGCAGGGCCCCCACGAACGGCGACCACGTGATGATCGACAGCACCGGGAACGGGATCACGCCCACTATCGAACCCGCCAGTGGGCGAGGACGAACAGCAGGAGCGCGCCCAGCGCGACGCCGTAGACGTAGTCCTGGGGCTGGCCGGTCTGCAGGCCGCGCAGCCGGTCACCCGCCCGCAGCGTCCAGGCACTCAGCCCGTTGAGCAGGCCGTCCACCAGGTAGCGGTCGACCCAGCCGACCAGCCGCGCGAAGGCGAGCACGATGCCGCGATAGATCCCGGCGAAGACGGCGTCGAGGCCGTAGCGCCGGCGGGCCATCCAGTCGATCGGGCGCAGCGCCGCCGCCACCCGGGCCGGAGCGATCGCGCCGCGCAGGTACATCGCCCACGCCAGCCCGATGCCGGCGGCGGCGAGCGCGAGCGAGAACCACGGCAGCCAGCCCGGCGCGGCGTCCTCGTGGTGGCCGCCGAGCCACGCCTGCCCCGCGAGCTGAAGACCATGGGCCAGCGTGAGGGCGGCGAGGAGCCAGCACACCGCCGTCATCGCCAGGGGAACGTGCGGCTCGCGGTGCGCACGGCCGTGCGGTCGCGCGAAGAAGGCGAGGAACACCACGCGGAACATGTAGAACGCGGTGAGAAACGCGGTCACCGCCAGCAACACGAACGGCCCGAACCGCCGCACCTCGAGCACGTCGGCCAGGATCGCTTCCTTCGTGAAGAAGCCGGGCAGCGGCGGCACGCCGGCCAGGGCCAGCGTGGCCACGACGAACGGCAGCCACACCACCGAGTGGCGGCGCAGCCCGCCCATGCGGAAGACGTCGTTGGTGTGGAAGACGTGGATGACGATGCCGGCGCCCAGGAACAGCAGCGCCTTGAACACGCCGTGGGCGAGCAGGTGCAGGAAGCCCGCGTCGGGCGAGCCGGCCCCGACCGCCGTCATCATGTAGCCGAGCTGCGAGATCGTCGAGTACGCCAGCACGCGCTTGATGTCGCCCTCCACGCAGGCCATGCTCGCCGCCAGCAGCGCGGTGAACGCGCCGACCCAGGCCATGAGGCCGAGGACGTCGGGGGCCAGGCGGAAGAGCGGGAACGCGCGCGTCACCAGGAACACGCCGGCCGTCACCATGGTGGCGGCGTGGATGAGCGCCGAGACCGGGGTGGGACCTTCCATGGCGTCGGGCAGCCACACGTGCAGCGGGAACTGGGCCGACTTGCCGACGGCGCCGAGGTAGATCAGGAACATGATCGGCGTCAGCGCCTCGACGGGCAGCGTGCCCATCGAGCCCATCGTGAACAGCGCCCAGAAGTCGAACGTCCCGGTGGCCGACCACAGCATGACGATGCCGGCCACGAAGCCGAGGTCGCCGAGCTTGGTGATCCAGAAGGCCTTGACGGCGGCGCGGGCGGCCGCCGGCCGGTCGTACCAGAAGCCGATCAGCAGATACGAGCAAAGGCCGACCAGCTCCCAGAAGACGAACATCTGCAAGAAGGTCGGCGACAGCACCAGCCCGAGCATCGAGAAGGCGAAGAGGGAGTGGTACGCGTAGTAGCGCCCCAGCGAGGCGCGGGGCTCGTCGTGCAGGTAGGCCCACGAGTAGATCTGCACCAGCAGCGAGACGAGCGTGACCAGCAGCAGCATCGACATGCTGAGCTCGTCGACCATCACGCCCACCGTGGCCATGGGACCGCCGTCGGCGGGGATCCACGACCACGTGGTCGATGGGCTCAGGGTGGCGGCGCGGCGGACCGAGCCGTGCCGCGTGAGGACGGCGCCGGCGAGCGCCAGGGCCATGGCCGTGATGCTCACGGTGGCCGCCGCCGGCGCCGAGCGCCGCAGCGGGCGCACGAGCGCCAGCAGCAGGAAGCTGGCGAACGGCAGGGCCAGCACCAGCAGCGCCAGGTTGGCCGCGCCGATCCGGGCCGTCATCCGCGCAGCAGGTCGAGGTGGTCGGCTTCGACGGTCCGCCGCACCCGGAAGATGACGATCACGATGGCCAGGCCCACCGCCACCTCGGCCACGGTGATCGAGATCGTGAACAGCGTGAAGACGATCCCGGCCAGGTCGGCGTGGAAGCGCGCGAAGGCGACCAGGTTGATGTTGACGGCGTTGAGCATGAGCTCGATGCCGAGCAGGATGCCGACGGCGTTGCGGCGGGTGAGCACGCCGAACAGGCCGATGGCGAACACCAGCGCGGCCAGCGTGAGATAGGCGCCGAGCGGCATCAGGGCTCGCTCCGCGCGAAGTAGAGGGCGCCCAGCAGCGCGATCACCAGCAGCCCGCCGAGCAGCTCGAAGGGCATCGCGTAGGGCCCGACCAGCGCCCGCCCCACCGCGACGGTGAGGTCGCCCGGCCAGGCCGGCCGCGGCGCGGCCGGCGGCAGCTGGACCAGGAAGCCGGCCACGCCGACGAACACGGCGGCGCTCAGCAGCGCGCCGTTGACGAGATACCGGCTGGTCTGCCGGATGGACGTCCCCACCAGGCGCTCGGTGAGCATGATCGCGAAGACCACGATCGTCACCACGCCGCCCGCGTAGAGGAGGAGCTGCACGCCGAACAGGAACGGCGCGTCCAGGAGCAGGAACACGACGCCGGTCGCCACCAGCGCCGCCGCCAGGTACAGGACGGCGTGGAACAGGTTGGGCGTGAGCACGACGCCGAGGCTCGACGCGAGCAGCACCACGGCCACCCCCGCGAAGGCCAGCGTCTCGGCCGTCACTCGCCGGCCTTCCCCTCGGCCTTGGCGGGCTTGGGCGGCGCCTGCATGTCGCGCAGCCGGGTGCCGGTCGCCCATGACGGCTCGTGCTGCAGGCCGAGCGCGTGCAGCCGGTCCTTGTCCAGGAGCATCTCGCGGCGGTCCGACGTGGCGAGATCGAACGTCTTCAGCATGATGATGGCGTCGGTCGGGCACACCTGCACGCACAGCTCGCAGAACTCGCACGCGTACAGCTCGAGCGTGAAGGTCTTGGCCCAGTTCCGCTTCTCGGCCTTGAGCATCTCGACCTTGATGACCTGGGGCGGGCAGATGAACTCGCACAGCCGGCAGCCGATGCAGGCCTCCTCGCCCGTGTCCTTCTCGTAGACCAGGGCCAGGATGCCGCGGAAGCGGTCGGGATAGACGCGCTTGACCGTCGGGTACTGCACGGTCACCGGCTTGCGCAAGAAGTTCCGGAACGTCACCCCCAGGGCGCGCCCGACGGCGCGCACCAGCTGGCCGGTCTCACCCAGGAACGAGGGGTCAGACCGCACGCGGGCCTTGCAGGGCCACGACCAGCGCGGTGGCCATGAGCAGAAGGATCGTCGCCGGGAGCAGCAGCTTCCAGGAGATCGCCAGGATCTGGTCGACGCGGATGCGCACGAACGACCAGCGGACCCACGTCACCACCAGGAAGACCAGCATCGCCTTGAGCAAGAACCACACGGAGCCAACCAGCAGCCAGTGATCGGATCCAGGCCCGAGCCAGCCGCCCAGGAACAGCAGCGCGCCCAGGAACGAGGTGCCGATCACGTGCGCATACTCGGCGAACATGATCAGCGAGAACTTCATGCCGCTGTACTCGACGCGGAAGCCGGCCACCAGCTCCGACTCCGCCTCCAGGATGTCGAACGGCACCCGGTTCTCGGCGGCCAGCGTGGCGATCAGGAACGCGACGAAGGCCAGCTGCCCGAGCCCCGGATAGAACACGTACCAGCCGAGGAGGCCGCGCTGGGCCTCGACGATGGCTGACATTTGCAGGGAGCCGGCCAGCACCACCGGCACCAGCGCCGCGAAGACGAACGGCAGGTCGTAGGAGATGATCTGGTTCACCGCCCGCATGGCGCTGAGCAGCGCGTACTTGTTGTTCGAGCCCCAGCCGCCCATGAACAGGCCGACGATCTCCAGCGACGACACGGCCAGGAAGAACAGCACGCCGATGTTGAGGTCGGCCACGCCCAGGCCGGGCGCGAAGGGCAGCGTGGCGAAGATCAGCACGCAGGGAACCAGGAACACGATCGGGGCCAGGTTGTAGACCCAGCGGTCGGCCGCGGTCGGGACCACGTCCTCCTTCATCATCAGCTTCAGCGCATCCGCGATGGGCTGCAGCCAGCCGTGCGGCCACCCCACGTAGTACGGCCCGATCCGCGACTGCATCCGCGCCGCGAACTTCCGCTCCAGCAGCGTCACGTACGTCACCAGCCCGATGACAACGTTGAGCACGATGAACCCGGCGATCAGGTGGTGCACGAGCGGGGGCATCGCTAGCGGCGCTCGCGCGACGGGGTGACGCCGGGGGCCCGGCGGCGGCCGGCCACGTCCCGCGGCCGCGCGCATGGCTCGCCGGTCGCCGCTGCTCGTTCGGCGTGGGGCTCGCTGCGACCCCCCATCCCCCAGAGGGGGTGGCGCGAGAGCATCCGACCGTGGGCGGCTCGCTCGCCCCACGCCGAACGAGCGCGGCGACGACGGCTCGCCATGATGCGCGGCCGCGGGACGTGGCCGGCCGCCGCCGGGCCCCCGGCGTCACCCCGTCGCGCGAGCGGCGTCACCGGTCGACTTCTCCGAACACCGGGTCGACCGAGCCCATGATGGCCACGACGTCGGCGATCTTGTGACCGGGGATGATGTGCGGGAGGATCGAGAGGTTCGAGAAGGAGGCGCCGCGCCACTTCAATCGGTAGGGCTTGGGGCCGCCGTCGGCCACCAGGTAGCAGCCGAGCTCGCCGCGGGCGCCTTCGATGCGCGTGTAGCCCTCGCCCTTGGGAATGCGCACCTGGCCCACCGACTTCACGCCCGGTCGCGACGAAATGGGACCTTCCGGCAGGCCGTCCAGCACGGCGCGGACCAGGCGGATCGACTCGCGGAACTCGGCCATCCGGACGCGGTAGCGGGCGTAGCAGTCGCCGGCGGTCTCCACCGGGACCCGGACGTCGAAGTCCTCGTAGGAGGAGTAGGGCTCGGCGCGCCGCACGTCGTAGTTCACGCCGGAGCCGCGGGCCAGTGGGCCGCACACGCCGACGTCGAGGGCCAGCTCGCGCGAGATGACGCCCACGCCCTGCGTGCGCACGAGGAAGAAGGCATTGTCCTCCAGCATCGCCTCGTACTCGGTCAGGCGCCGCTCGATGAGCGCCACCGTCTCCCGGCACTTGGCCTCCCAGCCCTCCGGCAGGTCGTAGCGCACGCCGCCCACCTGGTGAAAGCCGTAGAGCAGCCGGGCGCCGGTGAGCGCCTCGAACAGGTCGAGGATCAGCTCGCGCTCGCGGATGGTGTAGAGGAACACGGTCGCGCCGCCGCCCAGCGCGCCGCCCATGTCCATGCACCAGGTGCCGAGCCACAGGCAGTGCGAGGCGATGCGCTGCAGCTCGGCCGCCAGCACGCGCAGGTACTGCGCGCGCTTCGGCACATCGATCTTGCCGACCTTCTCCACCGCCGCCACGTAGGCCAGCTCCGCCGTCATGGCCGCGACGTAGTCCGTCTTCGACGCGATGGACGGGTACTGCACGTACGTCAGCGTCTCGGCGAGCTTCTCGTGGCAGCGGTGGAGGTAGCCGATCACCGCCTCCACCGCCACCACCGTCTCGCCTTCCAGCGTCAGGATCGCGCGGAACACGCCGTGGGCCGACGGGTGCTGGGGCCCCATGTTCATCACGAGGCGCTCGTTGCCCCCGTAGCCGATCTCGACGACGCTCCGCTCCTGCGTCTCGGGCATGCGTCGTTCTTAGGTGGCGTCGGAGCGCCGGCTCAGGGCGCCGGTGCTCGACGGTCGGGCGAAGAGCTCGCTCATGCCCCTATTTCATCGGAGAGACGGGGGTCGGGATCAGCACCGTCGACTGCATGCTGACGAGCAGCGGCAGCGCCTTGCCGAGGAAGGCCTGCCACTCGGGATCGTGCAGAGCCTTGGCGCGGGCGGCGGCGCGCTCGTTGAGGTCCTTGTACACCCAGAGGTGGACGGCCTCGTTGAGCTGGCCCGCCTCGGTCTGCCAGTAGCAGACGTTGCGCGAGTACTTCTCGCGGCTCGGCAGCACGCCCTTGGCGAGGTTCAGCCACTCGCCGAGGCGGCCCACCTGGGCCCGGTACCAGCGCAGCTCGTAGAGGTTGCCGCCGTCGGTCGGCGGCTTGAACGCGGTGACCGGCGACAGGATCTTGTTCTCCTGGGCCATGAGCAGCGGCCGGATCTGCGGCACGTAGCCCTTGGTCCACTCCTCGTTCTTGGCCAGCTCGCCGCGCAGCCGCTCGCGCTCGTTGAGATCGGGATAGGCCCAGAGGTGGACGTACTGGTTCAGCATGCCGAACTCGGTGGTCCAGCCGCCCTCGAACTTGCCGTACTGGTCGCCGCGGACCTTGCGGCCGACCTCGGCGTTGAGCTTCAGATACTCGCCCTGCTTGCCCGGCTGGAACGTGTACGTGCGCAGCTCGTAGATCATCGTGGGCTCCTCTGCCGTGTCACCGGTACGGTGCCTGGGGCGTGTCGACCGCGTAGTCCTTGCGCAGCGGATAGCCTTCCCAGTCCTCGCCGAGCAGGATCCGCCGCAGGTCCGGGTGGCCCTCAAACACCACGCCGAACATGTCGTAGCACTCGCGCTCCATCCAGTTGGCACCGCGGAACACGCCGGTGAGCGTCGCGCAGCGCGTGGTCCCCGACGGCAGCCGCGTGCGCATGGTCACCGCCACGCCGGCGTCGAGCTCGTCGAGCCGGGCAATCACCTCCAGCCCCTGCTCCTTCCAGTCCACCGCGGTCAGCCAGTTGAAGTAGCGCAGGCCGAGCGTCTCCTTGGCGAACCGCCCGAATTCCTGCCAGCGCTCGGGCGGCAGCGTCACCGACAGCTCACGGCCGCCGACGACGGGCTCGACGCCGAAGCGCTCCTGGATCTGCGACGAGGCGGCGGCGGGGGTAAGCGCGCTCACGCCGATTCGGCGGGAGCGGGACGCGTGCCGGTCTGCTGGAAGTGGGCGACCTGCTCCTGCAGCCGCAGCAGTCCGTACATCAGCGAGTCCGGCGTGGGCGGGCATCCGGGGACGTACACGTCCACCGGCACCACGCGGTCGACGCCCTTGACGACGTGGTAGCCGTGACGGAAGGGGCCGCCCGAGTTCGCGCACGAGCCCATCGAGACGACCCACTTGGGGTCGGGCATCTGGCCGTAGATGCGCTTGAGCATCGGCGCCATCTTGATGGTCACCGTGCCCGAGACGATCATGAGGTCGGAGTGGCGGGGCGAGGCCCACGGCACCATCCCGAAGCGCTCGACGTCGAAGCGCGAGGCGAAGGTCGCCATCATCTCGATCGCGCAGCAGGCCAGGCCGAAGGTCACCGGCCAGATGGACGAGCTGCGCGCCCAGTTGAAGATCTTGTCGGTGGAGGTGGTGACGATCCACCCGCCCGGGAAGTGGTGGATGGCTTCGGCGATCGAGGTCAGCGCCTGGGAGGTCTTGTCGTTGTCGCCGCGTTCCTGGTGGTACTTCTCCCACTCCTGCAGATCCTTGAACTCGCCCCACACCGGCGACGGCACCTGGGGGATCGGCGGCTTCACTTCCACTCCAGCACTCCCTCGCGATACGCGTAGAGCCAGCCGAGGCCGATGATGCCCACGAACGCCGCCATCACCCAGAACGCGGGCATGCCCACGGCCCGCAGCACGAGCACCCACGGAAACAAAAAGACGGCGAGCGCGTCAAACACGATGAAGACCAATGCCACCAGGTAGAAGCCAACGGGAAATTGCACCCAGGCGGGGCCGATGGGCTCGGCGCCGCACTCGTAGTTGGCGAGCTTGACGGCATCGGGACACGCCGGGCGGAGCAACCAGGCCGCGCTGAGCGACACGACGCCGAAGCCGACGATCAGCGCGGCGAAGATCGCGACAGGGGCATACCCGGACACGGCAAACTCCTCCTGTTTTCGCTTGTTTTCGCCCGGTACAAGATCGGAGTATAGCACGGTGGTCAGACCGCCCGGCTGCCCCGAGCGTGCGATGTCCCGAGGGTCGCGATGAGTCCCGGCGGGCATCTGGTCACGACGGCGGCCGCCGGCGCCGTGGCCGCCGCCCAGCAGCAATGGGCGCTGGCCGCCGGCATCATCGCCGGCGGCTTTCTGATCGACGTCGATCACGCGGTCGACTACGTCCTCTTCGACGGCCACCGCGACCTGCGGCCGGGCGCGTTCCTGCGGCACTACAGCGAAGGACGCATGCGGCGCGCGGTGCTGGTGCTGCACTCGTGGGAGCTGCTCGCGATGCTGACGGTGCTGGCCTGGACGAGCGGCGCCCCCTGGCTGGCCGGCTACGTCGGCGGCGCCCTCATGCACCTGGCGCTCGACCTCGTCTACAACGGCCAGCTGACGCCGCACTCGATCGTGCTGTTCTACAGCTTCGTCTACCGCGCGGCGCACCGCTTCGAGGCCGCGCGCCTGCTCGGCGTGGGCCCGCCGCGGCTGGCGCCGGAGGGCTTCTGGGCGGCCTTCTTCGGCACGGCTCCCCCCTCGGCGGCCGTGCTAGACTCGGCGACGGGCCATGCGGGTACTCGTCGTCGAGGATGAAGAGCCTCTCGGCGAGGTCTTTCGCGACTTCCTCGCCGAGTTGGGACACGACGCCACCATCGTGCGCAGCGCCGAAGCCGCGCTCGGCGCGCTGGAACGCCAGCGACCGGACGCCATCATCCTCGACATCAACCTGCCGGGGATGAGCGGCCTCGACTTTCTGCAGCTGCGCCCGGTGCGCGACGCGGCGTTACCTATTGTTGCGATTTCCGGGGTCGCCACCGAGAGCCAGGCGATCGAGTGCCTGCGCCTGGGGGCCCTCGATTTCGTGGGCAAGCCGGTGCCGCTCGAGCGCCTCAACGAGGTGCTCACCTTCCTGGAGCCGCACGCGCTCACCCGCCGCCGGACCGAGAGTGCCCGGCAGGAGCGCCGCCGCGGGCCACGCGCCCAGATCGGCTTCCCGGTGCGGATCGTCGAGTACAAGGGCACGGCCTGGGACGGCATCTGCGAGGAGCTGTCGGCCACCGGCATGAAGGTGCGCTCGCGCGCGACGCTGGTCGAGGGCGCGGCCGTCAAGCTCCTGTTCACGCCGCCCGACGGGGCCTCGCCGGTCGAGGTCATCTCGCTGGTCGTCCGGGTCGACCGCGACGGCACCGCGTTCTCCTTCGTCCATCTCGCCAACGCCGAGGCCAAGCGGCTCAGCGAGCTCGTTCAGCGCCTGCAGCGTCCCTGACCGCGCTCCGCGACCGCGCTCGGCCCACCCGCACGGGAACGAAATCCGACACGAGAAAGAAGTTGGACAATCTGGAGAGACGCTTGCCGTCTCTGCCCCTGACGGCCATGGGCTCGCCGTCGTCTCCGTCCGCACCCGATCGATGCCACGCGTTCTTGCAGCACGCGTGGCGTGGCAGGGGAAATGCTCCCGGGGAAGCGTCGAGGAGTGGTCGACGATGCGATTCTTCCAGCCCGAGGTCGAGGCCGTGCTCACGGTGCTCGGCGCCGCCACGCTCATCGGGCTGATCGTCCTGCCGACGGCCTGGGGCTACGAGCAGCGCCAGCGGGCGCGCGCCTGGCAGAGTCTCGCCTGCCGCTATCGGGTGCGGGAGCTGACGCGCCGGGCCCCGCTGATGGCGAATCTCGAGGGCGGGGACCAGCCGTGCCGGACGCTGGAGCGCCTGGGCCTCGATCTCGACGCGCGCGACGTCAGCGCGCGCTGAGCGGCTCGAGCGCGCCGCGGGCGTCACCGGCCTGCAGCCGGGCCAGCGTCGCGGCCGCGATCTCGCCGACGCGCGCCTCACCGTCCGGACCGGCGAGCACCAGCTGGCGCAGGCGGGCGGCGAGCGCGGTCGACACCGCGAGGCTCGCGCCGCCCCGGCGCTCGAGCTGCGCTGCGCTCAGCACGGCGGCCAGGATCTGCTCGTGCACGGCCAGCATGCGCCGCCGCACGTCACCGTAGCCCTTCACGAGCTGGCCGGCCCGCGCGACCTCCACCGCCAGTCCCACGTCCAGGGCCGCCGCCGTCCGTACCGCCTCCAGCCAGCGCGCGATGCGCGCGTGCTCCTCGCGGGCGCGGTAGGAGATGCGCCGGAGCGGCTTGAGCCACGCCAGCAGCCACACCCGCAGGAAGCCGCTGACCGTGGTCGTCCGCACCGTTTGGCCGAGCGTGGGCCGGCCGTGCGGCCAGCGCCGCTCGGCCCAGCGCGCGAACGGACGCACGAGCCGATCGGGCAGCACACCCCAGATCTCATCCAGGTCCGGCTTGAGA
Source organism: Methylomirabilia bacterium (assembly GCA_041499965.1). Lineage (GTDB taxonomy): Bacteria > Methylomirabilota > Methylomirabilia > Rokubacteriales > CSP1-6 > AR5. The sequence goes on along the minus strand of JBGQLG010000005.1, from coordinate 63,620 downwards.
TAGTCGGTGACGACGATCTCCGCCTTACCCGCCCGCGCCGACTCCCGGATCCGCGCGAACCGACTCGCCCGCGTCTTCAGATCCGCCACCCGCACCGCGTCCTCATAACTCATCCACAACGCCAAGTACCGCCCCACCACCCCCCCCAGCTCGACGCGCGCCCCCGCAGCACCGGCCGCAGGCACGAACGGCCCAAGCCGCTCCAGATACTCCCGCGCGTACCGCAGATCTTGATAGTCCACCAACCGATGCACGCCGCGGCCGACGATCTCGCGGACCTCCGCCGGCATCGCCTCGACCACGGCTCGGATGTCAGCGGGCAGGGTGTCGGGGGAGCCGGCGGCGGGGGCTTCCAGAGCGAATGCTTCATTGAGCGAAGAAGCCCCCGCCGCCGGCTCCCCCGACACCCTGCCCGCGGCCCCCGCATCGCGAACGAGGCGCATGCCGAGCTCGAAGCCCGCGAGGTTCGACGCCACCGCGACGTTCTTGCGCTCGATCGCCTTCCGGAACGCGTCCTCGGAGACCGGCAGGACGCCGGCGCCGGCCACGGCGCCGAGCAGCAGGGCGTTGGCCTCGGTCCCGTGCTCGCGCGCCTGGGCCAGCGCGTCAAACGTCACCAGCCGCCGGGCGGCGGTCTCGGCGGCCCGCTGCAGGCCTTCCTGGGGATAGATCGCGCGCCCGGTGGCGATCTTCTCGTGGATCGACAGCAGCCGGTGGGTGGAGGCGATGACCGTCGTGCGCGCGGGCGACACGAACCCCAGCTCGATCATGCGCCCCACCTCGAGGAACTCGGGCGCCACCAGCACGTCGAGCGCGCCCGGCACCGGATAGAGCGAGAAGACGGGCTCGGCGGCGCCGCGCTCGGTGTAGAGCTCGACGTAGTAGGTCGTCGAGCCCGTGCGCTGGGCGACGCCGGGAATCGAGGTGCCGTGGACGGGAAAGCCGTCGAGCAGCGCGGCGTCGACCAGCCACTCGGACAGCACGCCGCCGCCCTGCCCGCCGACGGCAGGGATCAGCAGCGACAGGATGGCTGGAGCGGGGGCTGTTGGAGCGGAGGCTGTTGGAGCGGGGGACGCTTGCACGGTTAGAACCGAGGGTGGCGTGGCCCAGGAGCGGTTTGGCTCCGCACGCCCGACCTCACGCGTGGGCCAGACGGGCGATGACGGCGGCGCGCACGCGTGACACGAGTCGAGTCCACCAGCCCGGGTTGCTGATCGTCTTGACCTCGTAGAAGGACGGGCACAGCACGGCGGCGTGGGCGACCTCGCCGCAGACGCCGCAGCCCACGCAGGAGGCGTCGACGTGGGCGATCGGGTCCTCGCGCAGCGGATCGGGGCTGTCGCGCAGCGTCAGCGACGGACAGCCGTTCAGGCGCATGCACGAGTGATCCCCGGTGCATACGTCGGGGTCGACGCCGAAGCGCGGCTGCTCGACCGTCCGGCCGGCCGCCAGCTGCTGGCGCACGAGCGGGCGGATCCGCCGCTGGCGCTCGAGCATGCACTCGCCCTCGGCGATGATCACCTTCAGCCCGGGCACGCGGGTCGTCAGCGCCTCGCGCAAGGTGCGTAACGAGTGGCCGATGTCGTAGGAATCGATCGTCTTGATCCACTTCACCCCGACGCCGCGCAGGGCCTGGGGGATCGTCATGCCGGTCGGCTCGTTGCGGGCGTTCGTGCCGGTGGACGGGTTGTGGTGCTGGCCGGTGGCCGCCGCGTACTTGTTGTCGACGATGACCAGGACGGAGTCCTGCTTGTTGTACACGGCGCTGGCCACGCCGTTGGTGAGGCCGTTGTGCCAGAAGCCGCCGTCGCCCATCACCGAGATCACGCGCTTGCCGAAGTGCGGCGCCACCGCCCCGGCCGAGGCCAGCCCCATCCCGTAGCCGAGCACCGAGTTGCCGACGTTGAACGGCGCCTGGGTGGAGAACGTCGTGCAGCCGATGTCGGCGGCCACGTGGGTGTCGCCGAGCGCGGGCTCCTGGGTGCGGAGGATCTTCATCGCGCTGAACAGCGGGCGCTCGGGGCAGCCGGTACAGAACGAGGGCGGCCGCTTGTCGATCGGCTGCGGCAGCGCGGCCCGGGCCCGCTCGGCGTGGCCGGTCAGCGCGGCGAAGTGGTCCTCGATCGTGCTGGCCGAGACGGCGGTCGGCGGCGCCAGGGTCAAGAACTTGCGCAGCCCGCCGACGACCAGCGCGGGCACGTACTCGCCGTGGGGCGACAGCAGATCCTTGCCGTGGATCTCGACGTCGAGGCGGGCGTCGTGGGCGAACGCCTTCAGCTCCCGCTCGATGAAGTTTGGCATCCCCTCCTCGACCACGAACACGTGCTGCTTGCCGCGCAGGAAGCCGATCAGCTCCTCCGGCACGAGCGGGTGCAGCGCGTTGAGCACGAGCAGGGGGACCGGCGTGCGGCCGTAGACGTCGGCGATGCCGAGCACGTGGAGGCCGCGGGCCACCGTGTTCCACAGCCCGCCCTGCATCACGATGCCGATGTGCGACTCCGGTCCGGGCCAGTGCTCGTTGAGCCGGTGCTCGACGATGTAGCGCTGCGCGGCCGGCAGCCGCTCGGTGAACTTCCTGGCCTCCATGGCGTAGGTGAAGGGCGGCAGGTTGATGCGCTCCAGGCTGAAGGAGGGATCGCGCAGCCGCGCCCGCATGCTGATGCGCGGCGGTACGTTGTCCTTGCAGGTGAGGGTGCCGCGCATGTGGCAGGCCCGGATGCGAATGGAGAACATCACCGGCTGGTTGCACGCCTCGGAGAGGCCGAAGCCCTCCTCGACGAAGCGGGCAAAGGACTGCAGGCTGTTGCGCGGATCGAGCAGCGGGACCGACGACTTCAGCGCGGCCGCGTGCGTCCGCTCCTGCAAGATGGACGCGCCCTCGCCGTAGTCCTCGCCGATGACGATCAGCGAGCCGCCGAGGACGCCGGCCGAGGCCACGTGGGAGAGCGCGTCGGAGGCGACGTTGGTGCCGACCACCGACTTCCAGGTGACGGCCCCGCGCATCGGATAGTTGATGGACGCGCCCAGCAGCGCCGCCGCCGCCGCCTCGCTGCCCGACATCTCGAAGTAGATCCCCATCGGCTCGAGCAGCGACTCGTTGGCGTCGGCCAGGACGTCGAGCAGGTGGGAGATCGGGGCCCCCGGGTAGCCGCCCACGTAGGACACGCCCGACTGCAGCAGCGCCTTGGTGATGGCGAGGATCCCCTCGCCGCGCAGGATGTCGCCGGCGCCGTAGCTGAGCTGCTTGACGTCTTCCGCGAACGACCGCTCACCCATGCCGCACCTCGGGGAAAAAGTGGGGCCATTGTGGCATAGATCCCGCGCCCTCACCCGTCGGCGCCCGCCGGCGGCGGGCGGTGCCGCCGGTTGAGCTCGGCCTGCAGCTCCGCCACCTCTTCGTGGATCGAATTCTCGAGCGCGACCATCGCCGAGCGTACGGGCCGAACGGCGTCACCAGCCGCGCGCACGATGTCGGGCACCGCCGGCCAGCGCGTGCGCACTCGAGCGTCCAATTCTTTGGACATTGACCGGCGGGGGCCTTCGCGCGATGTTGAGATGCGATGCGTCGTACGTTCGCTGTGATTGACGATATCCTGCTTCGTCAACTGTACGCAAACGAGAACCTCACCGCACATCGAATCGCGACGCGGCTCGGATGCTCGCCGGCAACGATCCTCCGCCGGCTCCGGCGCTTCGGGATCACTCCTCGGTGTCGGGGTCCAGCCGTGCAGCGCAACACGCCGCCAGCTTGGAGCGCGGAGACCGCCTATGCGGTCGGACTGGCGGCAACCGATGGGAATCTTTCCCCGGATGGTCGGCACATGTCCTTCGTCTCGAAAGACCGCGATCTGGCCGAGACGTTTCGTCGATGCCTGGAGTTGACGACGGTCGTACGCACGCTCCGCACTCGGGCCGGAAATGCCCTATACCGGGTGCAGTGGTGCGACCGTCGGCTGTACGACTGGTTCCTCTCGCTTGGACTCATGCCTGCCAAGAGCCTGAGGCTCGGTCGACTTGCCGTCCCTGACGACCACTTTGCCGATTTCTTCCGTGGGTGCATCGACGGCGACGGATCGGTTCTCGTCTATACGGATCGGTATCACAGCAGGAAGAAGGACCGATACGTCTACGAGCGGCTGTACGTGTCGCTCGTGTCGGCAAGCCTGGCCTTCGTCGACTGGGTACGGACGACAGTCGCTCGACTCGCCCATGTCGCGGGAGCCATTCACGAGAGCAGGCGCGCTGGCCACCGGCCAATCTGGAAGCTTCGGTACGCGAAGGCCGAATCGATACGGCTACTTCGTTGGATCTACTACGCGCCCGACGTTCCATGCCTCGACCGAAAACGTGTGACGGCCGAACGATTTCTTCGGCCGCTCGGCTACGCTTCCGTCGGCTGTGTGGGGCGCCCGAGGATCGGCTGGCTGTACACTGAGGACCCGAACGATATCGGCGGATAAGGAGTCCGTGCCGCCCCTGTGCCTCGCTCGCAAGCGAGTGAAGGCCGCGTCGTTCTTGCTTGTCACCCCGTCGGTGTATCCTGCCCCTCGGGGGAGTGGTGGAACTTGGGATACACGTGGCGCTCAAAACGCCATGCCCGCAAGGGCTTAGGGGTTCAAATCCCCTCTCCCCTACCAATACACCCCTTCCTTGACAAGACCGGCGACCGGCCGGTAACGTGGTCACTCCGTGGGGCTGTAGCTCAGTTGGGAGAGCACAAGGCTGGCAGTCTTGGGGTCAGGGGTTCGACTCCCCTCAGCTCCACCATTTCTCGAAGCACCCACGGGGCGGGCGGTTGCCAACCGCCCGCCCCGTGACGCCTCCGGCCCGTGATCAGCGTCGTCCTGCCGGTCTACAACCAGCTCGCGCTCACGCGCGCCTGCCTGGAGAGCCTGCGCGGCACCAGCGAGCCCTTCGAGCTGTGCATCGTGGACAACGCCTCCACCGATGGCACGGCGGAGTTCTTCCGCACGGCGGCGCTGCCGGTGGCGCGCCGCTATCACCGCAACGCCGACAACGTCGGCCTCATCCGGGCGCTCAACCAGGGCGCGGCGCTGGCCGGCGGCGACGTCCTCTGCTTCCTGCACAACGACACCGAGATGCGCGACGTGCGCTGGCTGGCCCGCCTGCGGGCGGCGCTGGACGAGCCGGGCGTGGGGCTGGCGGGCCTCTACGGCGCCCGGCGACTGCGCGCCGATGGCCGCTACGTCGGGCGCACGCTCGTGCACGCCCTGGAGGGCAGCGGCAACCTGCGCGACGACGTCACGGAGGTGGCCGCCGTCGACGGCGTATGCCTGACCCTGCGCCGTGAGGTGCTGGACGCCGTCGGCGGCTTCGACGAGGGCTACGGGTTCTTTCACGGCTACGACCGCGAGCTGTCGTTCGCGGTGCGGGAGGCGGGCCACCGCTGCGTGGTCGTGAACACGCCGTTCGTGCACCGGGGCGGCGGCACCCGCACCGGCGCCGCCGCCCCGGTGAAGAGCGCCGCGGATCTCGCCCAGCGCCGGGACGCGCTGGGCCGGTTCGCCGGCAAGTGGCGGCATCGGTTGCCCGCCGACGTGCGCGGCGCGCGCGAGCGGGTCGCCGACTGGCTCACCGCCCACGCGCGCCGCTGAACGACGACTACATCCCGAGGATCTTCAGCCCTTCCTTGGCGGCGGCTTCCGCCTCCGCGTGCTTGCCTTGAGCGTGGAGCTCGGTGGCCTGGGCCGCCTTGGCCCGCGCGTCAGCGGCGGCCGGGTCGAAGCGCATCCCGGCCTCATCCTCGATCTTCTTCACTAGCTTGGGGCACTGGAAGGCCAGCGCCGGACCGGCCACGCACAGCGTAGCCAGCGCGATCATGGTCGTGACGATCAAGCGTCGCATGGACGCACCTTTCTCTCGTGAGGGGAGCGATGAGCGTTGGTCGACGCGCGGAGGCGAGGCTAGGTGAGCGGTGGCGCCCGGGTCGTCCCGGCGTCGAGGACGGGATTGAGCCGGGCGATCGGGACGACCGACCAGACGGCGACGAACGCGGCACCGGGCTCCGGCAGCCCGGTCTGAACGACCGTCGATACCTCGGGAGTGGCGGGCCACTCTTGGGCGCGAGGATCCGACTCGGTCTCGACGGTCTCGAACGGCACGGCGGTGAACCGCCATACCCGCTTGGCGCAGGTGGGGGACGCGGGCAACTGCAGGAGGACGACGAGCGCGACGAGGAGCGTGAGCAGGTGCCCCGAGTCACAGCGGCGCGCGCGGAACGCCGCCGCCGGGCCCGGGTGCCAGCTCATATGCCGAAGACTATAGCCCCGGGGGCGCCGGGGCGCTACCTGGGCTCAGCCGCCGAGGTAGAGGCGCTTGACCTCGGGATCGGCCAGCAGGCGCGGGCCGGGCCCCTCGAACCGGTTGCGGCCCAGCTCGAGCACGTAGGCGCGATCGGCCACCGCCAGCGCGCGGGTGGCGTTCTGCTCGACCAGCATCAGCGTGTAGCCGGCCTGGCGCATGTCGGCGAGCTTCTCGAAGATCAGCGTGACGAACTTCGGTGACAGCCCCAGCGACGGCTCGTCGAGCAGGATGAGCCGGGGCGTGGTCATGAGCGCGCGGGCGATGGCGACCATCTGCTGCTCGCCACCGGACATCGTCCCGGCCAGCTGCGTGCGGCGCTCGGCCAGGATCGGGAACAGCGCGTAGACCTGGGCGAGCGCCGCGGCCACGCGGACGGCGTCGCGCTCGATGTAGGCGCCCATCTCGAGGTTCTCCAGCACCGACATCTGCGGGAAGACGATGCGCCCCTGCGGCACGTAGGCCAGCCCGCGTCGCAGGACCAGGTCGGGCCGCAGCCCGGTGATCTCCTCGCCGTTGAACACAACGCGGCCCACCCGCGGCCGCAGGAAGCCCACGATGGTCTTGAACGCGGTGGACTTGCCGGCGCCGTTGGGGCCGATGATGCTCACGATCTCGTTGGCGTCCACCTTGAGCGAGACCTCGTGCAGGATGTCCAGCCGGCCGTAGCCGGCGGTGAGGGACTCGGCCACCAGCAGCGGCACCCCGCTCACGGCCGCGCCTCGCACACGTAGAGCACGTGGGGATAGGGCAGCAGGTCGACCATCAGGTGGCGCCGCACGACGAATCCCGCGTCGTCGAGGGCCTGCGTCAGATCTGCGGCGCTCCAGTAGTGCACCGGCGTGGCCGGCGCCATCGCCCGATCGAGCAGCCAGGTGAACCACCGCTTGGGCGCCGGGCGCGTGTCGACATCCTTCACGAGCAGCCGCCCGCCCGGGGTCAGGGTACGGCGCAGCGCGCGCAGCAGCGGCGGCACGCTGGCCGGCGGCACGTGGTGCACGATGTCCAGCATGTAGGCCGCGCTCACCTCGCCGTCGCCCTTGAAGTCGCGCGCGTCACCCGTCTCGTAGGCGACGTTGTCGAGCCCCAACCGCGCGGCCGCCCGCCGGGCCATCGCCACCCGGCGCGGATTCACGTCGAGTCCGCGCAGCAGGCGCCGGGGCCCCGTCGAGGCGTAGTACAGCGAGAACAGGCCGAAGCCGCAGCCGATGTCCAGCACCGGCCCTTCCTCGGGCAGGTACTGGCCGATCTCGTCGAGGAAGCGCTGGCGCAGGATGCCGAAGCGCACCCAGCAGTAGGCGCGCACCACGGGATCGTCGTAGGCGCGGATGATTCGCTTAACGCTGGCGCTGTGCATGGATGCGATAGCCCGGCCCGGCCTGGACCAGATCGTACCGCGCGAGCCGCTCGGCCAGTGCGGGGAACGCCTCGAGGCGCTCGTAGCCGCCGGCCGGCCAGCCGCGCTCGAAGAGCACGATCAGCGCGGGCGGGCGGGCGTCGAGGTCGCGGATCAGCTCGGCGCGCAGGGCCTGGACCGTCGGGTAGCCGGTGTCGTGGAAGAAGTGGAAGTCGTAGAGGAAGCGCGTGGGCTGGCGCGCGCGCAGGCGGAGCAGCGCGTGGACACCACCCTCGGTCGTGTCGAGCACCTGCACGGTCTCACCGGCCGCCAGCATCGGCCCCAGCTCCGCGGCCAGCCGCCGCGCGCGATCGGCCTTGTCGCGCTCCCACACCGCCGGGCTCACGGCCATCGCCTTGCCGGCCAGCAACACCACGGCCAACCCGACGCTGAGCATCAGCGGCACCGACAGCAGCCGCCGCCAGCGGGCCAGCGCCGGCCCGAGCTCGGCGACGAGCAGCAGCACCGCGAAGGCCGCCAGCGGATAGAGGTGATACTCCCAGCCCTTGCCCTGCCCCACGAAGTGCGCGACGCCGTAGAGGACCCCCAGCGCCGCCACCAGGTGGCGGGCGCCGAAGCGCCCGGCGACCAGCGCGCTACCGGCGGACAGCAGGGCGCCGGCGCCGATCGGCCACCAGACGTACGCGCGATAGACGTTCCAGGCCTCGCCGCGGCCCAGGCGCGAGTAGAGCGGGATCAGGTAGTCGAAGACGATCGCGCGCCAGGCCGGCAGCGCGCCGGCCGCCGCCAGCCAGCCGACCACCGCGAGCGGCGCCACCGCGGCGCCCGCCGCGAAGACCGCGAGCGACGCGACGACGCGATCAGCACCCCGCCACGCCGCCAGCGCGATCGTCACGGCCAGCGCGGCGACCAGCGCGACCGCGTGCGGCTTGATCGTGATCGACGCGCCCATGGCGAGCCCGCCCCAGGCCAGCGCCCCCCGCCGCCGCGACTCCAGCCATCGCGCCACGCCGAGCGCGCCGAAGATCAGCAACGGGCACAGCAGAAAATCCCGCTGCCCCGCCTGCCAGGCGCCCCCCGAGAGATGGTAGAGCGCGAAGAGCACCACCGCGGCGCCCGCCGCCCACCGCCCCCACGGCGCCGCGAACACCGCCGCCGCCAGCCCCGCCGCCGCCAGCCACCCCAGATCGAACACCCGCCAGGCCAGATCCCCAGTCCCCAGCACACACACGACGAAGAGGTGCACCAAGTACACCCCAGGGAAATTCATGTCGAACACATCCCGGTACGGCACCGCCCCCTCCAGCATCCGCCACGCCACGTAATGCATCAACGGCGCATCATGCGCCAACGGCCACGCCATAGATTTCCAGACCAGCCACACGACAAGGAGCCCGCCAGCACCGACCACGAGTCCAGCAATCCACTTCACGAGCCCAGCCCCACCGCCGCCGGCTCTCTCCAACACCACGCCGCTGATCTACCACTTTCGAGCGCCGGCTTCGCCGGCGCAATCCGAGGGGGATGCTCGAAGGGGGCCGCCGAGGCCCCCTTCGATGCTCTGGGGGGAGGCAGGGAGGAGTGCGCCGCAAGGCGCGCGACGACCGTCGGAAGGGGGGCGAAGCCCCCCTCCGAGCTAGGCCCCAAAGTACGCCTCGATCACCCGCTCGTCCGCCTGGATCAGACCCGGTGGGCCCTGGGCGATCATCTCGCCGTGGTCCAGGACGAACACGGTCTCGCACAGTCCCATGACCACCTTCATGTCGTGCTCGACCAGCAGGATCGTCCGGCCCTCGTCGCGCAGGCGGCCGAAGGCGCCCAGCAGATCGTTGAGCAGCGTGCGGTTCACGCCGGCCGCCGGCTCGTCGAGCAGGATCAGCAACGGATCGGTCATGAGCACCCGGACGAACTCAACGAGCTTCTGCTGGCCGTAGGAGAGATTGCCCGCGTACTCACCGGCCAGTCCCTCGAGCTTCACGAACGCCAGCAGCTCGCGCCCGCGGCGCTCGGCCGCCGCGCGCGGGCCCCGCGTGACGACCAGCAGGTTCTCCAGCGCCGTCAGCTCGGGGAAGACGCGGATCACCTGGAAGGTGCGGCCGATCCCCCGGCGGGCGATGGCCGAGGGCCTCAGGTGATCGATGCGCTCGTGCTTGAACACCACGCGGCCGGCGTCGCACCGCTCGAGCCCGGTGATGCAGTTGAACAGCGTCGTCTTGCCCGAGCCGTTGGGTCCGATGAGTCCGTAGATGCGCCCGCCCTCCAGCGCCAGCGACACGCCGTGGACCGCCGTCACCCCGCCGAAGCTCTTGCGCAGCCCCTCGACGGTCAGGATCGGCATCAGATCGTCCGCGGCAGGCGGTACTTGAGCTGCAGCAGGCCGAGCACGCCGCGGGGCATCAGCAGGACGACGCCGATGATGATGGCGCCGAAGAGCAGCGGGTGCACGTAGGGGTAGTGGGCCCACACCAGCTCCTGGGCCACGAACAGGACGACCGCGCCCACGACCGGCCCCCACACCGTCCCCTTGCCGCCGAAGAGCACCATCACGATCATCGTCACCGTGACGGCCAGCGGGAAGACGCTGATCGGCTCGATGTAGCCCTGGTCGCGCGCGGTGAGCGCGCCGGCGATGCCCGGCCCCAGCGCCGAGAGCAGGAAGGCCGCCAGCTTGTGCTGGAACGTGTCGATGCCCATCGCCTCGGCGGCGATCTCGTCCTCGCGGATCGTCATCAGCCGCAGGCCGAAGCGCGAGGTGACGATCAGCCAGGTGGCGGCGGTGACCGCGGCCGCCAGCAGCCCCATCACGTAGTAGATCGACCGGGTGGCGTCGAGCGTGGGCAGCGACAGCCCGTTGCCGCCGCCGGTCAGCCCCTCGAAGTACGAGACCAGCGCGCGCAGCACCTCGTTGAGGCCGAGCATGGCGATGGCGAAGTACGGACCCTTGAGCCGCAGGCACGGATAGCCGATCAGCAGCGCCAGCAGCACGGCGGCCAGGCCGCCGGCCAGCGCCGCGACCGGCCACGACCAGCCGGCGCTGGTGACGAGGATCGCGCCGGCGTAGGCGCCGATGCCGAAGAACGCGACGTGGCCGAAGGAGACGTAGCCGGTGAGGCCGGAGATCAGGTTCCAGGAGCCGGCCAGCGCGATCCACATGAAGATCTGCAGCATCGAGCGGACGCCGTAGCCGGTGCCGAAGGCCGGATAGACGGCGAGTGCGGCCACCACCACGGCCAGCGCCGCCAGGAGCGGGCCGCGCGCGCCCGTCACGTCTGGCGGCCGCCGAGCAGTCCGGTCGGCCGGATGAGGAGCACCACCACCAGCAGCACGTAGGCCACCACCTCGGAGAGCTGCGTGGTGAGGAACAGCGAGGCGAGCTGCTCGACCAGGCCCAGCAGCAAGCCGCCGAGCAGCGCGCCCGGATAGTTGCCGGCGCCGCCCAGCACGATGACCAGGAACGACTTGAACGTCCACACCCCGCCCATCTCCGGCTGGATGGCGACGATCACCGCCAGCAACGCGCCGCCGCCGGCGGCCAGGGCGCTGGCGATGCCGAAGGTGAGCAGGTGGATGCGACGCACGTCGATCCCGCACACCAGCGCGACCTCGCGGCTCTGCGAGGTGGCGCGGATGGCCTTGCCCAGCCGCGTCTTCTTGAGGAACAGGAAGGCCAGCCCGGTCACCGCCGTCGCGAACAGGAAGGCGATGAAGCGCGGCTTGGACAGCGCCAGCCCGCCGATGAGCCAGGAGCCGGTGATGTACTCCACCGAGCGCAGGTCCGAGGTGAAAGCGTTCTGGGCCAGGTTCACCAGGGCGATCGAGATGCCGAAGGTGAGCAGCAGCGAGGAGAGCTCGGGCGCGTCGACCACCCGGAACACCAGCGTCCGCTGCAGCACCAGGCCGACCACGAACAGGGCGGCCATGGCCACCGGCACCGACAGGAACGGGTTCAGGCCGGCCCGGCTGTAGAGGAAGTAGGTGACGTAAGCGCCCAGCATGAGCAGGGGCCCGTGGGCGATGTTGATGACGCGCATGACGCCGTAGATCAGCGCCAGGCCGAGCGCCACCATGGCGTAGAGCGCGCCCGACAAGACGCCGGAGATGAGGACCTGCCCCACCATCTCCGGCGTCAGCGGGACCGTCACGGGCGGCGGGGAGCGGTCAGCGCTGGCTCCACGGCGGCGTGGGGAACCGGGGCTTGGCCTGGGCGAGGTCGTCCGGCCACACCGTGACCTTCTTCTCGCCCTGCCACTGGAAGGTCACCATCTTGTGGGCGGTCTGGAAGCCGTCGGCGTCGACCTTGTACTCGCCGAACATCGTCTTCATCTCGAGCTTGAGGAGCTGCTCGCGTACCTTGTCGGCGTCCAGCGAGCCGGCCCGCTTGGCGGCCTCGGCGTAGATGACGCAGCCGGCGTAGCCGGCGGCCGAGTGATAGGACGGCTCGTGGCCGAAGTCCTTCTTGTAGGCCTCGAAGAACTCCTGGTTGCCGGGGTAGGGCAGCGTCGGCTCCCACTGCGTCGCCCCGTAGATGTACTCGGCGTTCTGCTTGAGGACGTCGTAGAACTCCGGCAGGTCGCCGCCGACCGTCACCCCGTACATCTTGGGGTTCACGTTCAGCTCCTTCATCTGGCGGGTCAGCGCCACCGCGTCGTCGAAGTAGGTGCCGGCGGCGATGACGTCGGGGTTGGCGGCCTTGACCTTGGTGAGCAGCGCCGAGAAGTCAGTGTTGCCCTTGGGATAGGCCTCCTGGTAGACGACCTGCATCCCCTTCTTCTTGGCCAGCTCGACGGCGCCGCTGGCCGCCGCCTTGGAGAACAGCGTGTCCTCGTTCACGATCGCGATCGTCTTCAGCCCCCGCTTGGCCGCGGTGTCGATGAGTCCCTCCAGGTAGGACTCGGCCGGCGTGATGACCATGAAGATGTACTTGCGGCCCTTCTTGAAGATCGAGGTGGTCGCGGCCAGCGGCGCCACCATCACCTTCTTGTACTTCTCGGTGACGTTGGCGGCGGCCTCCGACACCGGCGAGGAGTACGGCCCCATCACCGCGTCCACCTTGTCCTCGGTGATGAGCTTCTCGTAGAGCCGCACCGCGGTGGCCGGCAGCGACTGGTCGTCGTACATGACCAGCTCGGCCTTGCGGCCCAGCACCCCGCCCCGGGCGTTGAGGTCCTTGATGCAGAGCTGGTAGCCCTCGTGCTGGTTCTTGCCGAGCTTGGCGTAGGTGCCGGTGAGCGAGAGCGAGGCACCGATGCGAACCGGGCCCTGGGCAGCGGCCGGCAGGCTGAGCGCCGCCACGACCACGGCGAGTAGCAGGGGTCCGAGCGCTTTGCGGGTCATGCGGGGGTCCTCCTGAGGGCGATAAGTGCGCACGATGAATAGCATCCGCCCGTTCGGCGTGTCAAGGAAGGACCCGGATGGTAGGCTGAACACGCACCATGGAGTCACCCTCCCCGGGCCGCTCGATCCTGATCGTCGAGGACAACGCCGACGCGCGCGACGCGCTCCGCGTGCTGCTCGAGCTCGATGGGCACGTCGTCGAAGCGGTCGAGGAGGGTCAGCAGGCGCTGGAGATCGCCCGGGCCAAGGATCCCGACATCGCCCTGGTGGACATCGGCCTGCCCGGCATCGACGGCTACGAGGTGGCCCGGCTGGTGCGCGCGCGCGACGGCCGCCGGCCGGTGCTGATCGCGCTGACCGGCTACGGCCAGCCCGAGGACCGGCGGCGGGCCAGCGAGGCCGGCTTCGACGAGGTGCTGGTCAAGCCGGTGGACCCGACCGTGCTGGCGGCGCTGCTCGCTACTCTCGAAATTCCTGGTCGAGAATCTCGCGGATGAAGCGGTCGAGGGACACCGGGTAGAACCGCGCGTCGGGCGAGACGATCACCCCGGTGTCGATCACCTCGCGACGCGACAGCTCGTCGAGCACGCGCTCGAGCTGGCGGGCGGGGTCGTGCTCGTGCCGGCGGATCGCCAGGTCCTCGCTCTCCAGCATCACCTTCGAGGCGTAGCGGAAGCTGAACACGCGCGCCACCAGCCGCTGATCCATCAGCTCGCGCTCGCCGAACAGCTCGCCGTAGGTCGGGCCGTCGCCGCCGCCCGCGCCGATGACCATGCGCGGCGACACCTTGATGCGCCCGCGCACCTCGACGGCCCGGGCCGGCTGGTCGTGCTCGGGCGCCACCAGGATGTAGGGCAGCACGTGGTAGCCGCTGATGATCCCCGTCATCGGCTTGCGGACGATCTCCGTCTCGCTGAAGACCGCGCGCAGGAATTCCGGATCCGACCACTGCTCGTCCATCCCCCGAGTGTACGGCCTGGGCCGCGGCGCCGGGGTCATTGACTTCGGCGGTGTCTCCGCGGCACGCTGGGAGTCATGGCCGACCCGACCGGTGACCGCCCGACGGTGACGCGCCCCGGCGCGCGCGAGTGGGTGCACCTCTGCGAGCGCTGCGGTGAGCGGATGGAAGAGCGCCAGTGCAAGATCCTCTGCCGCAACTGTGGTCACACGAGGGATTGCAGCGACCCGTGACCGCCGCGTAGTCTCCCGACGTCGCCATGGCCGTGCCTCGCGTGTTCCTCCTCTCTCCCGCCCACTGCGGCGGCGAGCGCGCCGGGCTGCTCTTCGCCCCCCGCGCGTCGTCCGAGTTGGCCCGGCGCCTGCGGACGGACGACGGCGTGGCGCTGGGCGAGGTCTTCTCGTTCCTCTCCAGCCTCTACTTCCGCGGCAAGCTCACCTACGCCGCGCGGTTCGGCGTGCCGCTGGTGATCACGCCCAGCACCGGGCTGCGGCCGCCGGAGGCGCGGGTCACGCTGGCCGAGCTGCGGGCCTCGGCCCGCGTCGACATCCACGCCGCCAACGCCGGCTATCGGCGCCCCCTGCTGGCCTCGGCCCGCGCGGTCGCCGACACGCTGGGTCCCGACGGCACCGTCACCCTGCTCGGCTCGATCGCCTCCGACAAGTACGTCGGCGCGCTGCTCGAGGTCTTCGGCGAGCGGCTGACGTTCCCGGCCGACTTCGTGGGGCGCGGCGACATGAGCCGCGGCGGCCTGCTGCTGCGTTGCGTCCGCGAGGGCCGCGAGCTCGACTACGTCCCGGTGGCCGGCGCCGTCCGCCGGGGGCCACGCCCGCCGCGGCTGTCCCCGGTGCGCTGATGGCCCGCACGCGGCGCGCCGCCGCCGGCTCGGGCGCCCGGGCCACCCGCGATCATCACCCCGCCACGCGGGCGCGCGGCGCCGCGCCGGGCCCCGTCGCGCCGCTGGCCATCCCGCGGGTAACGGGCGACGTCGAGCTCGACGTCGGCGGCCGCCGCGTGCGGCTCACCCATCTCGACAAGGTCTTCTTCCCCGAGGTCGGCGCCACCAAGGGCGATCTGCTGCAGTACTACGCCGACGTGGCGCCGGCGCTGCTGCCGCACCTGCGCGATCGGGCCATGGTGATGAAGCGCTATCCCAACGGCGCCACCGGCAACTTCTTCTTCATGAAGCGGGCGCCGCGTCCGAGCCCCGAGTGGCTCACCACCTGCGCCATCGAGCACGGCTCCGGCAGCGTCATCGACTTCCCGGTGATCGACGACCTCGCCGCCCTGTTGTGGGTGATCAACCTCGGCTGCATCGACCTGAACCAGTGGTACGCGCGCTGCGACGACGTCGACCAGCCCGACTACCTGCACTTCGACCTCGACCCCGTCGGCGACCTGCCCTTCGCCACCCTGCGGGAGGCCGCCCGGGTGGTGGACGAGACGCTGCGCGCGCTCGGGATGCCGACCTTCGTGAAGACGACCGGCTCGCGCGGGCTGCACGTGTACGTGCCGATCGTGCGCGGCCCGACGCAGAAGCAGGTGTGGCAGGTGAGCAAGACGATCGCGCTCGACCTGGCCCGGCGCCATCCGCGCCTGCTCACAGCGGTCTACAAGAAGGCGGCCCGCCCCGCCGACCGGGTGCTCGTCGACTACAACCAGAACGCCTGGGGCCGGACGCTGGCCTCGGTCTACTCGGTACGCCCGCGCCCCCGCGCCACCGTCTCGACCCCGGTGACCTGGGACGAGGTCGCGCAGGACTTTGCCCTCGAGGACTTCCGCCTCGACAACGTCCCCGCCCGCCTCGCCGCCCTCGGCGACCTCTGGGCTCCCCTCAACGACGCCCGAGTCCGCTTCGATCTGCGGCGCCTCGCCGGCTGACCCGGCCTGTCCTGAAATCCAGAGTGAACGACTCGCCCGCTGCCCGGTGGCGCGCGCGACGGCGCGCGGCGCGGGCGGCGGGGCGACAGGGCCCCCAGAGGTTCCGTTGGCTTCGATCGTGTAACACCACACGTAGAACCAGGCTCCGACCACCCCCTCGCGCACCGGGTCGTCTCACGCGGAACCTCAGGGGGCCCTGTCGCCCCGCCACCCCCGCCGCGCGCCGTCGCGCGCGCCACCGGGCAGCGGGCGAATCTACACGACCGCCACCGCCTCGATCTCGATCATCCAGTCAGGATGCGCGAGGGCCGGCACCGCGATGAGCGTCGAGGCCGGCCCTTTCTTGCCGAAGAACTCCTCGCGCACCGGTACCAGGTCGACGCGATACCGGATGTCGGTCACGTAGGTGTTGATCTTGACGACGTTGTCGAGCGTGCCGCCCTGTGCCTCCACCAGCGCCTTGATCGCCCGAAACGCCTCGCGGGCCTGCGCCTTGAAATCTCCGCGATGGGCCGGCCCTCCGTCCTTGTCGTACGCGACCTGCCCCGCCAGGTACAGGACCGCCTTGCCCTCCGTCACCTTCACCGCCTGGCTGTACGTCGCCGGCTCGAACACGCCCGGTGCCGAATACCGCTCGATCTTTGCCATCGCGCAATGCCTCCCGCTCGGAAAAGTTGGATTCGAAACCCCGGCCGAGGCAGGAGTCTACACGACCCGCGTCGTGCAGCGCGGCGATGCGCTGCGGCCTACGCCGGCGGGCCAGCGCCGTCTCCAGCTTCAACGCCTCCTCGACCGCCTCGCGCACGAAGCGCTTGAGCACCGCCTCGCCCCACGACGGCAGTGCGAGGGCGCCGAAGCCGCCCGCCAAGCCCTTGACGCCGGCGAAGCCCACGCCGCCGATCGCGGGGCGAGCGGCGGGCTACGACTCGCTCAGGCGGTCGTTCTCCCGGTAGTCGACGGGGCAATCGATCAGCACCGGCACGCGCGCGGCCAGGGCCCGCTCGAGCGCCGGCCTCAGCTCCTTGGCGGCACCGATCGCCACCCCCTCGCAGCCGAAGGCCCGGGCGAGGGCGACGAAATCCGGGTTGCCGAACTCCACACCGGCCGTATGGCCGAACTGCCGCTGCTGCTTCCAGCGGATCACGCCGTAGCCGTTGTCGCGAAAGATCAGCACCACGAACGCCAGCCCCAGCCGCACCGCCGTCTCCAGCTCCTGGACGTTCATCAGCAGCGCGCCGTCGCCGGTGACGGTCACCACCCGGCGCCCGGGCTGGGCGAGCGTGGCGGCGATCGCCCCCGGCAGGCCGATGCCCATGGCGGCAAAGCCGTTGGAGATGATCACGGTGTTCGGGCGGCGCGCCGCCAGCCGCTTGGCCACCCACAGCTTGTGGGCGCCGACGTCGGAGATGACGAGGTCGTCGGCGCCGAGCACCGACTCGAGATCGCCGATGATCCGCTGGGGCAGGAGCGGGAACGCGTCGTCGAGCCGGCGCGGATCGGCGGGCGGGCGCGGCGGCGGCCGGCGCTCGGGTCGCACCGCCACCAGCGGGGCCAGCAGCTCGAGCGCCTCGCGCACGTCGGCCACCACCTCGACGTCGGTCTGGTAGCGCGCGTCCACCTCGGCCGCCGTGAAGTCCACGTGCACGATGCGCAGCCGACCAGCCGGATTCCAGCGGGCCGGACCGTACTCCACGGGATCGTAGCCGACGGCGATGACGAGATCGGCGCCCGCGAAGCCCAGCCGCGCGGGATCGTCGGACGCCATGCCCACCGTGGCGCGAGCCAGCGGATGATCGGCCGGCACCGCGCCCTTGGCCATGAACGTCGTCACCACCGGGATGCACGCGCGCTCGGCCAGCGCGATCAGCTCGCGCGAGGCGTGACCGCGGATCACGCCGTTGCCGGCGAGGATCAGCGGCGCCTCGGCGCGGTTGATCACGTCGGCCGCGCGGGCCAGCGAGGGCCGGTCGGGCGAGGGCCGGCGCGGTTTGTCCGGCGCCAGCGGCTCGCCCTCGGCCTCGCCGTGGGCGACGTCCTCCGGCAGCTCGAGGTGGCAGGCGCCGGGCTTTTCCTCCTGCGCGCGCTTGAAGGCCTTGCGCACGGCCTCGGTCACGACGGCGCCGGTCTCGATGCGCGCGTTCCACTTCGTGAACGGCCGGAAGACGTCGACGATGTCCACGTACTGGTGCGACTCCTTGTGCAGCAGGTCGCGAGCGAGCTGGCCGGTGATGGCCACCACCGGCGCCCGGTCGAGGTTGGCGTCGGCCACCCCGGTGGCCAGGTTCGTCGCGCCCGGTCCCAGCGTGGCCAGGCAGACGCCGGCCTGGCCGGTCAGGCGGCCCCACACGTCGGCCATGAACGCCGCCGCCTGCTCGTGCCGCACGGCGACGAACTGCACGGACGAGCGGGCCAGCGCCTCGTTGACGTCCAGCGTCTCCTCGCCCGGCACGCCGAACACGTAGCGGACACCCTCGCGCTCGAGACAGCGAACCAGCAGCTCCGCGCCGGTCATGTTGGATGGGGGGCCCCGACATGGCCCCCCATACCCCCCCGGCGCTCGTCACGCCCCGGCGTAGCCGGGGCGTGCCTCGATCTCGCGATTGCCACTGCGGGCCCCGACCTGGCCCCCATTCCGCGCGACAGACCCTCGAGTCGCTTCCGATCTTCCGTCATGCGCTCAGGCGATCCAGACGGACTTGATGTTGACGAACTCGCGGATGCCGTACTCGGACAGCTCGCGGCCGTAGCCGGAGCGCTTGATGCCACCGAACGGCAGGCGCGGGTCGGACTTCACCAGGCCGTTGACGAACACGGCGCCCGCCTCGATCCGCGCGGCTAGCCGCTCGGCCTTGGCGCGGTCCCGCGTCCACAGCGAGGCGCCCAGGCCGAAGGTGGAGTCGTTGGCCAAGCGGACGGCGTCGGCGTCGTCCTTGGCCCGGATGACGGCGGCCACGGGGCCGAAGGTCTCCTCGTCGAAGGCCGGCATGCCGCGGTCGACCGCGGCAAGCAGCGTCGGTGGATAGAAGGCGCCGCGGCCCGCTGGAATCTCGCCGCCCAGCACCAGCCGGGCGCCGCGCCTGATCGACTCGGTGACCTGCTGGTGAAGGGCATCGCGCAGGTCGACGCGCGCCTGCGGCCCCACGTCGGTGTCGCGGGCCAGCGGGTCGCCCACGCGGCGCGCGCGCAGGGCGTCGGCGAACTGGGCGAGGAAGGCGTCGGCCACCGGCTCGACGGCGATGAACCGCTTGGCGGCGATGCAGCTCTGCCCGCTGTTGATCAGTCGCGCGTCGGCGGCCGTGCGGGCCGCCGCCGTCACGTCGGCGTCGGCGAGGACGATGAACGGATCGCTGCCGCCCAGCTCCAGCACGGTCTTCTTCAGCTCGCGCCCCGCCCGCTCGGCCACCTGGCTGCCCGCGTGCTCGCTGCCGGTCAGGGTCACGGCGGTGATGCGCGGATCGGCGATGAGCCCCGGCACCGCGGCCGAGCCGACGAGCACGGTCGCGAACAGGCCGCGTGGGAACCCCGCCTCGCGGAACACCTCCTCGATCTGCAGCGCGCAGCGCGGCACGTTGGAGGCGTGCTTGAGGACGCCGGCGTTGCCGGCCATCAGCGCGGGAGCGGCGAAGCGGAAGACCTGCCAGAAGGGGAAGTTCCACGGCATCACCGCCAGCACGGCGCCCAGGGGGTCGAAGCGGACGAAGCTCTTGGTGGCGTCGGTCTGCCGCGACTGCGGTGCCAGGAACGCCTCGGCGTGCTCGGCGTAGTACTCGCAGGTCAGCGCGCACTTGTCCGCTTCGGCCTCGCCCTGGACGATGGGCTTGCCCATCTCGAGCGCCATGGTCCGGGCGAACTCCGTCTTGCGGGCGCGCAACACCGCGGCCGCCCGGCGCATCAGCTCGGCCCGGCCGGCGAAGGGCACGTCACGCCAGGCGAGGAACTCGGCGTGCGCGGTCGCCAGGATGCGCTCGACCTCGGTGGCGGAGGTCTCCGCGAATGTCTCCAGGATCTCGCCGGTGGCGGGATTGATCGACTGCAGGCTCATGACGCACCTCCACGGTGTGTGTCTTGAGAGTGCCGCAGCCGGCCGGTCGATGCCAGCGATCGTCGCGCCGCGATCACCCGGCACGATTACGGCAGCCGCGAAATATCCCGTCATCCGGGATCAGCGCGGGATCGCGTCGCGGTGGACGAGCCAGCGACCGGGCCAGCCGTCCACCGTCACGTCGCTCAGTACGGCGGCCCGTGTCAGCCGGGCGATCGACGCCTGCAGCTCCGCGGCGGGGATGCTGAACAGGCGGCGCAGGCGGGCCGCCGTCGTGTAGACGGCCCCGGCGGTGTAGCGGCCGATCAGCTGGTCGAGGGCGGCGGCGCGGCTCAGGCGCCGGCCCTCGGCGACCTGATCCGGCAGCCACGCCTCGACCAGCTCCCAGCGGTAGGAGAACGTCGGCTCGTAGCGCTCCTCGCTCTTGACCACCCACAGCCCCTGCTGCAGCTCGGCCATGGCCCGCTCGAACTCGCGCGTGCGCTCGGGCTCGAGCAGGAAGGTGTTGGCGCGCAGCTGGCGCGTGTACTGCGGGTGCTCGCGCAGCATCGCGTCCATCAGCCGCTTGCCGATCAGCGACATCCGGCCGGCCTCGTACTCGGCCCGGTAATCGCGCGCGCGCTGCCGGCCGCGCACGAGCGCGTAGAACGCGGGGAACAGGTCGAGGGCGACGAGCACCGGACGCCCGCGCAGGAGCTTGCCGTAGTAGACGCGCCGGGCGGCCGGCAGCTCGTCCTTCAGCCGCCAGGTGGTGCCCACGCCGTCGTCGTGGTGGGAGCGCCGCGGCCAGCGCGGCTTCGCGCGGCCGACCACGGCCGCCCACAGGCAGGCCACGCCCTCGGGAAAGCGGAAGAACGTGGAGCAGAGCCCGACCGCCTCGACGAAGGCGAGCGCGCCGGCGGCGCCGCGCACGCGCCCGGCCGGGCGCTGGCGGAACGCGGCGGCGCGACGCGTCTGCAGACGCAAGGCCGGCAGCGGCGGGATGCTAGGATCGGCGGCGGATGGACGCGAGCGGCTCCGCGCCATGGTTCTGCTACCTCCTGGCCTGCGCCGACGGCACGCTCTACACCGGGATCACCACCGCGCTCGAGCGGCGCCTGGCCGCCCACAACGCCGGCGCGGCCTCGAAGTATACGCGGGCGCGCCGGCCGGTGCGGCTGGTGTGGACCGAGCCGTGTCGCGATCGCTCGGCCGCGAGCCGGCGCGAGGCCACCGTCAAGTCGCTGCCGCGCGCCCTGAAGCTGGCCCTGGTGGATGCGCCGCCAGCCACGCCTCCGCGTCCGTCCGAAGACGCCGGCGGTCGGCCGCGGCGAGTCCGGCGGGATCGAAGCGGTAGCGATGGTGCAGGGCGAGCAGCGCGGGCAGCGGCGCCGTCGCCACCGCGGGCGGGGCGGCGGCCGCCACGACATCGAGCCAGCGCGCCAGCGGCTCGCCGGGGGCCCGGGCGAAGCCGAGCTCGGTGAGGCGGCGCTCGACCCGGTAGAACTCGGAGTCACCGCCGGCGCGCGGCGACGGCATGACGGCGGCCTGCGCCGGCGCCGCCTGACCCACGCGGCGGCGGGCCCACATGCGCCACACCAGCATCGCCGCCAGCGGGATCAGCAGCCAGCCGAGGTTGCCGGTCAACCGGTCCTGCCGCTCGCTCCAGCGCCAGCGCGCGAAGGCGAACGTCGCCCACTCCCAGACATCGCTGACCGTTTGCCACGCCGACGCCGGGCTCGTCTCCTCCTCGATCCAGACCGCCGGTGTCGTGTCCACCTCGATCCAGGCGCCGTCGACCCAGGCCAGCGCCCACGCGTGGGCGTCGCGCGCGCGCACGACCCAGCGGTGCTCGACGCCGCTCCACTCGTGCACCGCGTAGCCGACGGCATAGCGGGCGGGGACGCCGGACGCGCGCAGCAGCAGCGTGGTGGCGGTGGCGAAGTACTCGCAGTGGCCGGCGTGCGTGGTCAGCAGGAACTCCTCGAGGGCGGTGCGGCCGGGGCCGGCGCCGCGGAGATAGCGCGTGTAGTGGAAGCGACCGAGGAAGTACGCGCGCAGCGCCGCGATCGCCTCGGCCGGCGGGCGCCCGGCCAGCCCCAGCTCGGCCGCCACCCGCGTGATGGCCTCGGTCTCGCGGGGTGGCACCCGCACGTCGCCCGGCGTGGGAGGACTCTCGTCGCTGCCCCGTCGCGGGAAGTGCGCCGTGTAGGTCACCAGGCCGAGGCCCTCGTCCACCCGGACGGCGCCGAGGCGGCTGCGGGCCAGGCTCACGACCATCAGGTCGTCGAGCCGGACGGCGCCGTTGGGCAGCGCGAGCAGACCGCGCCCGCGCGGCAGATAGGCCGACACGGTCAGCCGCGCGTCGGTCGCGCCGTCAGGGCGGAGCAGCCAGGTGGCGCCGTCGGCCTCCGGCGGCACCGCGGTGAAGCCCCCGTCGACGGCGATCCACGCGGGCGCGTGGTAGGCGTTGTAGCTGGCCTGGCGCAGCAGCGCCGGGATCCGTGCGCCGGGGCCCGGCTCCACCCGCAGCACGATCCGGTCGGAGAGCTTGAGCTCGCCGATGTCGCCGAGCGACGTCGTCGTGCGGTAGGGATCGGGATCGCGGCGGATCCACGACAGGAACAGCGACTGGGCGCGCCGCTCGACCACGCGTTGCGCCTCGGCGAGACCGACGTGGCCGGCCCAGCCGAGCAGCGCGGCCACCGCCATCGCCAGGCCCCAGCGGAGCCGGCCGGTGCGGCCGCGCACGTGCCACAGCGCCCAGCCGGCCAGCACGACCAGCCCGGCGTAGAACGTCGTGCGCGCGTTGGCGGTGCTGGCCGCGAGCAGGCACAGGCCGAAGTAGGCGGGGGTCAGGTCCACCCGCACCGTCTCGTCCGGCCGCGTGCGCTGCGACCAGAAGAACACCGCGACCTCGACGCGACCGGCCGCGCTGTAGAGCTGGCAGGCCACGAGGGGGAACAGCAGCAGCGGCAGCCACTGAATGATGCCGGTCACCGCGCGGGCCGACTCGTTGGCGACGGCCTGGTACACGCCCATGAGGACGAGGAGCACCGTGCTGAGGTCGGAGACGCGGTTGAAGTCGGCGCGCTGCAGGTCCCAGCGCGAGCGCACGAGCGTCCGCGCCTCCAGCCCCAGCGCCATCGCGAGGCCGACCGGCAGGACACCGGTCTGCCAGCCCCAGAAGCCGAGCGCGGCGCCGAGCAGCAGCGGCGGCACTACGCGTCCCCCCGCAGGCGCGCGAGCCCTTCGCCCACGCGGCCGACCAGCAGGCGATGCACGCCGGCCTCCTCGCCGTCGGCGCCGACGGCGGGCGTGGCAGTGGGGTCCGTGACCACCAGGGCGAGCGTCGGGATCCCGAGGCCGCGCAGCCGGCTCACCAGGGCGCGCCGGGGCGCGTCCCAGCCGAGCAGGACGCAGATGGCCCCGCTCAGCGCGGCCTGACGCTCGAGAAGCAGGCGGTCGAGCGTCGCGAAGGGCCGGTCGCGACAGGGCTGCACGGCGGCCAGGATCTCGAGCAGGTGCTCGACGTGCCCGACGCCGCGCCCGGCCGTGACCGAGAACGCCTCCGGCCCGACGAACAGCAGGTCGAGGAGCGACTCCTGGGTGCCGGCCGAGCAGGCGAACGACGCCGCCACCGACACCGCCTCCTCGAAGGCCGCCGTGGGGGCCGGGGTGAAGGTGTCGAGCACCAGGGCATGGCGCACGAAGAACTCGTCCTGGTACTCGCGCACCACCGGACGCCCGCTCCGGGCCCACGAGCGCCAGTGGATGCGCTTGAGCGGATCGCCCGGACGGTAGTCGCGCAGCGAAACGAACTCCTCGGAGTCGCCGACCGACTGGGCCAGCGCGACGCCCCCGTGCTGGTAACGCCGCGCGCCGGGCAGGGTGAGCGGTGGCAGCGGATACCGCCGCGGCAGGATCACCAGCGTGGCCGGCGCCGGCCGCGGCCGCAGCGCGCGCATCAGGCCGAGTGGCTCGCGGCGCGCCACCGTCGTGCCGCTGAGCGTCAGGCGCCCACGGCGCTGCGGCAGCAGGCTGAGCCGCGTCTCGACCTCCGCGCCGGGCGGCAGCACCGGCAGCGGCTGCTCGCCGATCGTCGCCCGCTGGCTCATCGAGAGCAGCCACGCCCAGCGGGGATAGCCGACCGCGCGGTCGAAGCGGTTGCGCCGAGCTTCGTCCGGCGCCGGCGTCGTCCGCCACGCCTCGAACGACGGACGCGGATCAGCAAGATCCTCGAGCACGGTCAGGCCGGCCGCCGGGCGCGGCCCGGGGTTGAGCACGGTGACCGGATAACTCAAGGGCTCGCCGACCGTCGCGAAGCGCGGCAGCCGCCGCCGGATCACCAGCGCGGGCGGCCGCCGCAGCACACCGGCGAGCGCGACGAGCAGCAAGGCGCCGATGAAGGTGGCCGCCTGGTAGGCGACGGTGAGCCGCGTGTTGGGCCCGATGACGAGGGCAGCGAGCAGCCCGGCTCCGGCCAGCTGACCGGCCGGCGTGAGGCGGCGCCCGAGACGGTGCTGCAGGCCGGAGACCGCGCGGAAGCTGCGATGGAGGAGCCGCCGCACGGCTACGCCGGCACGGCGATCGTCTTGACGACCTCCTCGACCACCGACACCGCGGTGGCGCCGGAGAAGCGCGCCTGCGGGTCGAGCGCGAGGCGATGGGCGATGACCGGCACGGCCAGCTCCTGCACGTGCTCGGGGGTCACGAAGTCCTGCCCGTCGAACAGCGCCACCGCCTGAGCGGCGCCGACGAGCGCCAGCGAGGCCCGGGGACTGGCGCCGAGTTGCACGCCGGGCGCGGTGCGGGTGGCGCGCACCAGGTCGACCGCGTAGCGCTTCACCTCGTCGCTCACGCGGACGCCGCGCACGCCCTGCCGCAGCGCGCGCACGTCCTCCAGCGACACGCAGGCGGCGAGGGCGTCGAGCGGGTGGCCCTCGGCTTGGTCGGCCAGGATGGCGACCTCCTCGGCCGGCTCGACGTAGCCGAGGCCGAACTGCATGCCGAAGCGGTCCATCTGCGCCTCGGGCAGCGGATAGGTGCCGCGGAACTCGACCGGATTCTGGGTCGCGATCACGAAGAACAACTCGGGCAGCCGCGTGCTCACGCCGTCCACCGACACCTGGCTCTCGGCCATCGCCTCCAGCAGGGCGGACTGCGTGCGCGGCGAGGCGCGGTTGATCTCGTCGGCCAGCAGGATGTGGGTGAAGATCGGGCCCTCGTGGAAGCGGAAGGTCTGATCCCGCGGGTCGAAGACGGACACGCCGAGGATGTCGGATGGCAGGAGATCCGGCGTGAACTGCACACGCTTGAAGCCGGCACCGATCGAGCGGGCCAGCGCCTTGGCCAGCGTGGTCTTGCCGGTGCCCGGGTAGTCCTCCAGCAGCACGTGGCCGGCGCTGGCGAAGGCGGCCAGGAGCCGGCGGATGGCCAGCTCCTGGCCGTGCATGACGGTGGCGAGATTGGCCGCGATGCGGCGGAACGTCTCCCGCGGCGGCGCGCTCACGCCGTCCGCTACCGCTGCGAGGCGCGCTTCACTGGGGCGTCGGCGGTCGCCTCTTGCTTCTTGGCCACCAGCTGCGCGAGCAGCCCCTTGAACGTGGACCGCTGGATGATCTTGTTGAACTGGGCGCGGTAGTTGGCCACCAGGCTCACGCCCTCGATGGCCACGTCGTAGACCAGCCAGAGGTCGTCGACCCGGTGCATGCGGTAGTCGACCGGGATCTCGGTGCCCTGCTTGGTGACGATCTTCGTGCGCACGGTGGCCAGCTGGTCGCCGTCGGGCACCTCGCCGGCGTACTGGATGCGCTCGCCGCCGCTGTAGAGCTCGATCTTGCCGATGTAGGAGCGCTCCAGCAGGTCGGCGAAGAGCTGGACGAACTCGTCGCGCTCGGTGGGCGTGCGGGCCTTCCAGTGCAGGCCCAGCGAGCGCTGCGACAGTTCCCGGAAGTCGAAGATCTCCTCGACGATCACGCGGACGGCCTCCCGCCGATCGAGGGCGCGGGCCTCCGGCTTGAGCTGCGGGTCTTCCAGCACGCGCAGCACGCGATCGACGCGGCCGCGCAGCTGCTCGGTCGGCGCGCCGGCCCACGCCGTCGCGCCCGTGGTGAGCACCATCGCCATCGCCGTCATCAGCAGTGTCCGCACCGAGGTCATCGCCACCTCCGTCGTGAGTTGCCGAGAGTCTAGACGATTCGCCGCCCGCGCCGCTACTCCCTACTCCTGTTTGGCGCGGAGCCGCTGCACGAGCACCTGGGCCGACGAGGTCTGGAGGATCTTGTTGAACTGCGCCCGGTAGTTCGCGACGAGGCTCACGCCCTCGACGTTGACGTCGTAGGCCATCCAGCGGTCGCCGGCGCGATGCAGGCGGTAGTCGACGGGCGTCTCGGTGCCCCCCTTGCTCACCAGGCGGGTGCGCACGGTGGCCAGCTCGCCGTCGAGCGTCTCGCCCACGACGCTGATCCGCTCACCGCTGTACTGCTCGATGCGGCCGAGGTAGGAGCGTTCGAGCAGCACGGTGAAGAGCTGCACCAGCTCCTCGCGCTCGGTCGGCGTCGCCGTCTGCCAGTGGCGTCCGAGCGAGCGGCGCGTGATCTCGGTGAAGTCGAAGATGTCGGTGGCCGCGCCCTGCAGGGCCACCCGCCGCTCCTCGGGGCGCACCTTGAGGATGGGATCCTCGAGGATCGTCACCACGCGGTCGATGCGGGAGCGCAGCTGGTCGCTCGCCTGGCCGGCGACGGCCTCGCGAGTGGCGATCAGGCCCAGGGCCAGGAGGCTGGCAAGCACGAACGCGCGGTATCTCCCCGTCATCGATCCATTCCCCCGGCTGCTCGGCGCTGCCACCCGACCGTCGGGCTGACCCGCTCTATCGCAAGGCCGGTACCAAGCCGCAGAATGTACACAAGCCTGCGTGTTCGTTGGACTGGATCGGCATCCCACGTTCGAGCGGCCTCCGGAGCCTGCCCGGTTTCTGACCGGGTCCGATGGCGAGCAACTGACCATCAGCGCGGCGGTGGTGCGGGGTGTCTCCGTTATACTTATCGGGTCTCATGAGCGCGCTGACCGTCGGGGACCCGGCGTGACACCCGCGAACGGAGGGCTCGGACACCGCCTGTCCGCGCTGCGCGCCGACTTCGCCGCCCTCGGCTCGCGGGCCGCCGGTGCCGCCGACGGCCTGGTCGCCACCCTGCCTCCGCCCACGATGCTCCTGGACGAGCTGAGCGCCGCCCGCAAGGCGTTCACCGAGCTGCGCGCCGCCATGCTCGAGCAGGCCGGCGCCCTGTCGGTGATCCTCGAGGAGGGCGAGATCGGCACCCTGCGCGACCTCGAACCGGTCCTGGCCGCCATCACGGCGGCCGAGGAGCACCGCGCGCACGTGGCGGCGTGGGAGGAGGCGCGCGAGGAGGCGTTCAGCGTCCTCGACCGCGTCGTCGCGCTCGTTCACCGCGAGGACAAGAGCCTGCCGGCGCTGAACGATGCCCAGGCCCGCGCGCGCGAGCTGCGCATGGCGCTGGCGGGCGCCCCGCCTGCCGAGCTCGCGCAGGAGACGACGGCGCTGCCGACCAGGACGCGTCCCTACGCCGACCTGCTGGCGCTGATCGAGGGCTGGAACGTTCTCGACGATGACCGTTGTGCGGCCCTGCAAGACGCCGTCACCGAGTCGTTCAGCCGGGCGCTGGGGCTGGCCGCGCTCCGCGGCCGGCTCGGCCGGCACGGTGAGGCGCCCCCGGCCTCCCGCAAGCGCGCACGGCCGTCCGCCCCGCCCGAGCCCGAACCCGTCAGCGCGACCCCCGCTCCGTCCGCACCGGTGGTGGCGATCGTTCCCGAGCCCGTGGTCGTGCAGGCGCCGACACCGCAGGTCGCCGACGCGCCCATGCAAGTCGCACCGCTCGTCGCTCCCACGAGCCCGCCTCCGCCCCTCGCGCCCGCGGCGGCGGCTCCCGCCGCCGGCCCACCGGATGCCGGCGTCGTCGAGATCCTGCGCACCGTCGACCCGGTGACCGCCGCCACCGGCTCGTTCGTCGGCGGGTTGCGGCAGAGCGGCGACGCGCCGGCCATCGACGAGGCGAGCCGCGCGCGCGAGGACGAGCTGGAGCGCCTGGCCCAGGAAACCGCCCAGTGGTGGATCGGCGCCCGAACCGGCTGGCAGGGCTTGCGCGAGCGCGGCCTCGGCTTCGGAGACGCCGCGTTCGACTTCGTCAAGCGCTTCCCCTACCTGCTGAGCGTGCCGCTGCAGAAGAGCGCCGAGTACGAGGGCGGCCGGCTGGCCGAGGGCTACGCGTTGCTGCTGGCCCACATCGACAAGCAGGAGGAGGGCTTCGTGCAGCAAGCCCTCACGCGCCTCAACCCCCTGTTCACCACGCCCGACGCCCTCAGCCGCGAGCTGTACCTGTACGTCGTGGCCGAGGGCCGGCTCTACAAGACGTATCCGGATTTCGTGCGCGACGTCGTCGCCAGCGTGATCCCCAGGCCGGGGGCGTGGGTGCAGGGCGGCATCGTGGAGGCCGACGAGGGCACGCGCCTGTTCATGCGGGCGGAGAAGCCGGGCAGCACCGAGGAGCAGACGCGCACGCTCACGGAGTCCAAGGAGCGGCTGGGCCCGCACGTCTTCCGCGTCTCGCTGGGGCCGCTGACCACACGGTTCTTCACGCTGCGACTGGCCGGCGAGACGCTGGCCGATCCGCCCAACGTCGAGATCAAGCTGACGGAGAACGAGGCGCCCACCGACCACGCCTGGCTGGTCACGCTGCCGGCGGCCGGCAAGGCGCAGGCCGCGCCGCGCAAGCACCGGACGGGCGGCACCACGCTGGAGGAGTTCGGCCAGGAGTTCAGCGGCTTCTGGATGGGGATCTTCAACGCCGACCCCAAGAACGACCGTCGCTACGAGCTCTCGATCATGCTGCGCCGCAAGCCCCCGCCCTTGCCCCCCGACCCCAAGCCCGGCGCCAAGCCCGCCTCCGACCGCTTCTTCGGCAAGACCCGCTAGCCGGGTCAGGGCGCTACCGTTTCCCCGCCTCCGTCAGCACCTGGCGGAAGGTGCGGTAGAACTCCACGTGTTCGGTGATGCCCTTTTTGAGGATGGCCGGGAAGTGGGGCAGGTCGTTGACGTTGACGACCACGTTCACGCTGCGCGCGAAGGCCATAGCGTTGTCGAAGGTCTTGAACTCGCGGCCGACCAGGGCCACGAACATCCAGCGCCGCTGGGTCATCGGCATCCCCCGCAGCGAGGCCAGCACGGCGTTGTCGAGCGGGGTCGCGCCCTGGTACTGCTCGTCGATGATGACCAGCTCGTAGACGTCGCGCCGCATCCGCTCGATCGCCTCGTCCGCGTTCTTGACGGCGAGCATGGTGAAGCCGATCTGCTCCAGCGCCGCCTTGATGACGGCCTGACGCTCGGGCGCGTCCTCGCAGACGAGCGCCAGCCGCGCCTCGAACACTTCCGGAGCGGCCTGGGCCTCGGGGCTCATTTCTTCCTCGCGCCGAACACCGAGCGGTTGTAGTCGGAGTCGAGCTTGAGCCCCTCGACGTCGGTCGTCTTCTCGCCGCGCTTCTGCTTGATCGTGTCCACGCCGCGCTGGACCACCGCCCGGCGGGTGGAGTAGTTGACCGCGGTGTCCTCGGTGACGAGGCCGTGCTCGTAGGAGTGCAGCAGCGACTGGTCGAAGGTCATCATGCCGAAGGGCTCGCCGACCTCCTGGATCTCGTAGAAGGTCTTGCCCTCCTGCTCGCCTTGCAGGATGAGCTCGTTGGAGCGGATCGTGTTGGCCAGGATGTCGTGCACGGCCCAGCGTCCGCCGCCCACCTTGGGCACCAGGCGCTGGCCCACCACCCACCGCACGGTGTCGGCCAGCCGCTGCCGGACCTGCTTTTCCTCGTCCTTGTCGAACATGCCGATGATGCGATTGATGGCCTGGCCGGCGTTCACCGTGTGCAGCGTGGAGAGGACCAGGTGGCCGGTCTCCGAGGCCTTGAGGGCCAGCTCGGCCGTCTCCCGGTCGCGCATCTCACCAACCAGGATGATCTTGGGCGCCTGCCGCAAGGCCGCCCGCAGACCGTTGGCGAAGTTGTCGTAGTCGAGGCCGAGCTCGCGCTGGTTGAAGGTGGCCTTCCGGTTGGGGTGCACGTACTCGACGGGATCCTCCAGCGTCACGATGTGCACCGACTTGGTGGCGTTGATCTCGTTGAGCAGCGCGGCCAGCGAGGTCGTCTTGCCGGAGCCGGTGGCGCCGGTGACGAGGATGAGGCCGTTCTTCTCGGCCGGCATCTTCTTGAAGGCGTCGGGCAGCCGGAGCTTGTCGACGGTCGGGATGTTGGTCTCGAGCTTCCGGAGGACCATCGAGATGTTCCCGCGCTGCGAGAAGATGTTGACCCGGAAGCGCGCCCGGCCCGGCAGGGAGTACGACGAGTCGCAGGAGCCGGTCGTGATCAGCAGGTCGGTCAGGCGCCGGTCGCCGTTGATGAGGTTGAGCGCGAAGATCTCGGTCTGGAACGGCGTCAGCGTGTCGATGGGCGGGTCCACCGGCACCGCCACCAGCTCGCCGGCCGACTCCACCTGCAGCGGCCGGTCGACGGTGACGTTGAGGTCGGACACGTTGTCGTGCGACTCGAGCATCGCCGCCAGCAGGTCGTCGATTTCCGACTTGCGCATGCCGGGCCTCCTACTGGTTCAGCTCGTCGGGCGGAGTCTTCAGCAGCGGCTTGAACTTCGCCTTGTCGATCGATTTGTCGTAGGCCTCCTCGGGGCTGATCCAGCCCTTCTGGAGGACGCCCATGATGGCGTCGTCGAGGGTCTGCATGCCGAACTGCTTGCCGGTCTGGATCGCCGAGGGGATCTGCACCGTCTTGCCCTCGCGGATCAGGTTGCCGATGGCCGCGGTGCACACGAGGATCTCCAGCGCCGCGCACCGCCCCTTCTTGTCGACCCGCTTGAACAGGTTCTGGGCCACCACGACCTTGAGGCCGGTCGACAGGCCGTTGCGCACCTGGGCCTGCTCCTCGGCCGGAAACACCTCGATGACGCGGTCGATGGTCTTGGCCGCGCTGGTGGTGTGCAGCGTGCCGAACACCAGGTGACCGGTGTTGGCCGCCTCCAGGGCCAGGCGGATCGTCTCCAGGTCGCGCATCTCACCGACCATGATGATGTCGGGGTCCTCGCGCAAGGCGCCGCGCAGCGCCGCCGAGAACGAGCGCGTGTGGATGCCCACCTCGCGGTGGTTCACCAGGCAGCCCTGGGCGGCGTGCACGAACTCGATCGGGTCCTCGATGGTGATGATGTGGTCTTTGCGGTGCTTGTTGGCGTGGTCGACGATCGCGGCCAGCGTCGTGGACTTGCCGGAGCCGGTCGGCCCGGTGACCAGCACCAGCCCCTTGTGCAGCATCGCCGACTTCTTGAGGATGGTCGGCAGCCCCAGCTCGTCGGCGGTGAGGATCTTGGTCGGGATCTGGCGGAACACCGCGCCGCAGCCGTACTTCTGCATGAAGTAGTTGGCGCGGAAGCGGGCCACGTTGGGGATCTCGTAGCCGAAGTCGACGTCGCCCGTCTCCTCGAACGTCTTGACCTTCTGCTCGGGCGCGATCTCGTAGAGCATCTGCCGGAGGTTCTCGTCGTCGAGCGGGTCGTACTTCACCCGCTCCAGCTCGCCGTGCACGCGCAGGATGGGCGGCTGGCCGGAGACGATGTGCAGGTCCGAGGCCCCGGTGTCGAACATCAGCTTGAAGAACGCGTCGAGCTTGGCCATGCGTCGGGCTCCCTACCCCCGGGGATGCGCCCCCCTGGCTCTGGCGCCGGTGTGGACGTTCGGCGGAATCGCCGAGCAGCTGCAGATGTACAACCGAGCCTAGCGGTTCGGTTCGCGCCAAGTCAAGAAAGCCGGGCCGCCGGGCCCTCCGTCACCCCTCTGCCTCCAGGGCGGCGGTCCGGACGAAGGACGGTTGCTGGTACAGGCGGTCGGCGAGGACGGTCACGATGGGGGTCAGGCGGAAGAGATCGGTGTAGCGGGCGTGCAGCACGAACGCCCGCTCGATCAGTCGCACCGCCTCCTTGACGTCGGCCAGGACGGTCGCCGGTCGTCCCGCCCGCCAGGCGTGCAGGCGGGCGGCCAGCTTCATGAAGGAGTACAGGGCCAGCAGCGTCTGGTAACCGCGGAAGATCCCGTGCATGGGCGTCAGCGTCTTGCGGAAGACCACGTGGCTCCAGTACTCGCGCAGGAACGGCTCGACGCCGGCGCCGCCGCCGTCGAAACGGACGCCCAGCACCGCCTCGAGGTCGAACGGCGGACCGCCGGTGATCGCATCGGGCAGCCGGCCGCGCGCGCGGCGGAACCGGAAATAGTTTCCGTACACGCTCAGGAGCAGCGCCGGCCGCGACATGCGCTTGCGCGTGAGCTGCAGCCAGGTGTAGGGCGGCGCCAGGTACGTCAGTGACGGCCGCCTCGGATAACGGGCGCCGGCCGCGATGTCGAGCAGGCGGCGATAGCCGGTGGCGCGCAGCTCCGCGAGCCCGTCCCCGAGCGTCGCCGCCGGGGCCTGGCCCGCGCGACGGGCCCGCGCCTCGATCTGCGTGAGCCCGATGGACAGGCTCAGCAGGGCGCTGCCGGCCAGCAGCCCCACCGGCAGCGGCCGCTCGGCGTTCGTGAGCAGATCGAGCAGCGCGGCCTCGATCGGCCGGTAGGCGGACCAGTCGAGATCGACGGCGCCGAAGAGCGTGAGCCGCTCGGGCAGCCGCTCCACCCGCGTGCTGCCGGCCAGCACGGCCCGCACCTCGTCGCGCTGGGCCGGCAGCGTGGCGCCCTGATGGGCGCGCACCGCCGTGCACGCGAAGGACACGCCGACGGCGACGCCGTCCGGCGTCTGCACGAAGTGATACGGGAACTCGCGGCACACCTGCGGCTTGGCGGCGGCGCCGAGGTGGCGATGGATCCCGCAGCGCTGATCGCCGGTGAGGAACACGCAGGCGCCGTCGGGCCGGCGCGCGAAGGTCACACGCTCGCCGCCGGGCAGCGACAACGGCAGCGGGACGAACGTGGCCGCGCCGGCCAGGGCCGGATCGTGCCGGGCCCACGCCACCTCGCGCAGCCGCGCGTGCGCGGCGTCGTCCACGCCGATGAGCCAGTCGCTCCGGCAGCAGGCGCCGGACTGCTGGCACGTGAAGACCACGTTGTCGGGCAGGAGCAGCGGCAGGTCCGCGTCGGACTGCATCTTGCGGTACTCTGCGCGTGGCACCCGGCGGAGGTCAAGAACGCCCGTGACGCAGCAGGTGGTCGTGGAGCCCGGCGACGGAGGACTGGCGCGCGCGCGCGTGAGCGCCGCCCGCGCCGACGGCGAGGTGTACCTGCAGGGCGGTCACGTCACCCGGTGGCAGCCCCGCGGCGCCGCGCCGGTGCTCTTCCTCTCCGGGCGGGCGACGTACGCACCCGGCAAGGCCATCCGCGGCGGCGTGCCGCTCATCTTCCCGTGGTTCGGCCCGCACGCGACCGATCGGCGCGCGCCCATGCACGGCTTCGCCCGCTCGCGCCCGTGGCGCCTGGCGACGAGCGGGCCCGGCGCCGACGGCGCCGCCGTCATCGAGCTGGCGCTGCAGGACGACGAGGCCACGCGGGCGGCGTGGCCCTCGACCTTCAGCCTGCGTTACCGGGTGACGGTCGGCGAGATCCTGCACCTGGAGCTGGAGATCACCAACACCTCCCTCGCACCGTTCACGTTCGAGGCGGCGCTGCACACCTATCTCGCCGTCGGCGACGTCGAGGCCGTGGCCATCACCGGTCTCGAGGACACGCCGTACATCGACAAGGTCGACGCGATGGCGCGCAAGCGGCACGGCGCCGGGCCGTTGCGCCTCACCGGCGAGACCGACCGGGTGTTCCTCGGCACCACCCGCCGCTGCGTCGTCACCGACCCCGCGCTGGGCCGCCGGCTGAGCGTGGACAAAGCGGGCTCGGCGACGACCGTCGTCTGGAATCCGTGGGCGGCCAGGGCCGCGGAGATCGCCGACCTCGAGCCCGACGGCTGGCGGCGCATGATCTGCGTCGAGACCGCCAACGCGGCCGATGATGCCGTGACCCTCGCCGCGGGCGCGCGGCACCTGATGTCGGCCACGATCCGCGTCGAGGCCGGCGTCTGAGCCGCCGGCACGCGGCCCTCGCGCTCGCGCTGACCGCGCTGGCCCTCGGCCTCGCCCCGCCGGGACCGGGCGCGCCCGCCGCCCAGCCGGCCGCGAGCGAGCTTCAGGCGGCCCGCGCCGCCCAGGCGGAGGCCGCGCGCCGCTACCGCGAGAGCCTCGAGGAACTACTCCCGCTGCGCGAGGCCGCCGAGACGCGCGCGGCCGCGGAGGCCGAGCGGCGTCGCGCGCTGCTGGCCCAGGGGCTGATCGCCCGCACCGACGCCGAGGCCGCCGACCGCGCGTTGATCGAGGCCCGGCAGGCGGTGGAACGCACGCGGGCGGCCGTGCGCGAGGCCGACGCCCTGGTGGCCGACGCCGAGGCGGCCCGGGAGATCGCCGCGCTGCCGGTGCCGGCCCCGGGCGAGACGCAGGAGGGGCCCGCGCTGATCCGCTTCGCCGGTGTCGGCCGGTGGTCGCTGACCGCGCTGCCCGCGCTCGAGCGCTTCTTCGCCGGGCGCTTCGGCCATCCGCTGCCGATCAGCGCGCTCGGCCAGACCACGGCGCACGACCGCCTCGGCTTCGACCATCGCAATGCGCTCGACGTCGCCGTGCACCCCGACAGCGCCGAGGGCCGCGCGCTGATGGACTACCTTCGCAGCAACGGGATCCCGTTCCTGGCCTTCCGCGCCGCGCGGGCGGGCGCGGCCACCGGCGCGCACATCCACGTGGGCGAGCCGTCGGGGCGCCTGTCCGCGAACGGCGGGACCCGCGTGGGCTCCGGCGGGGGCGGCGCGACTCCCCCCGGCGCTGCCGGCGGCGGCGCGGGCGTTCACGCGCGCTGATGTCCTCCTGCGCGTACCTCAGGGCATTGCTAGAATCTGCGGGCACGCGCCGCGCCGGGCCGGAGAGCGTGCGGGAGCCCGGAGAGAGAGGATGAGCGTGGGCGGGATCGATTGGAATGCCCTGGGCGACGAGACGGTGGAGCTGTTGCGTCGCTATCTGATGATCGACACGACGAACCCGCCCGGCAACGAGGCGGACGGCACGCGATTCCTGGCCGAGGTCCTGGCGGCCCACGACCTGCCGAGCGAGATCGCCGAGTCGGCACCGGGGCGCGCGAATCTGGTCTCCCGGCTGGCGGGCGACGGCTCACTGGGCGGGATCGTCCTGCACCACCACGTCGACGTCGTCTACGCCGACCGCCGCTACTGGACCATCGACCCGTTCGGCGGCGTCATCCGGGACGGCTATCTCTACGGGCGCGGCGCGCTCGATATGAAGTCCACCGGCATCCTGCAGCTCGGGGCCCTGCTGGCCCTCAAGCGTGCGCGGGTGCCGCTCAAGCGCGATCTGATCTTCCTGGCCACGGCGGACGAGGAGGCCGGCAGCGTGTACGGCGCGCGCTTCGTCGCGGACAAGCGCCGCCACTGGCTGGCCGGGGCCGAGTACGCGCTGTCCGAGCTGGCCGGCATCGAGCACGACCGCCGCCACCGCGCGCCGCTGGGCGTCATCGTGATCTCGGAGAAGACGGGCCTGCCGCTCAGGCTGACCTCGCGCGGTGAGCCCGGCCACGGCTCGATGCCGTGGCCCGACACCGCGCCGCATCGGCTGGTGCGCGCGCTCGGCCGGCTGCTGGCGGCCGAGCGGGCGCCGCGCGTGCTGCCCGAGACGCAGGAGTACTTCCGCCGCGTGGCCGAGGTGCTGCCCCCGGGCGAGGCCGAGGGCTACGACGACCTCGAGCGCTCGCTGCGCGATCCGGCCTTCCGGGCGCGCTTCCTGGCCGACCGTTATCGCGCGGCCATGGTGCGGACCACCTTCGCGGTGAACATGCTGCGGGGCAGCGAGAAGCTCAACGTGATCCCGCCCGAGGCCGGCGCCGAGATCGACTGCCGCATGCTGGCCGGGGACGATCCCCAGGAGATCCTGGCCTGGGTGCGCGGCGTCATCGCCGACGACCACGTCGAGGTCACGACGGTGCGGGAGCCGAAGCTGCCGAATCTCTCGCCGCCCGACACCGAGCTCTACAAGGCGCTCGCCGACTCGCTGCGTCGCCGCGCGCCGGGCGTGGTGGTGGCCCCGGGCATCCTGGTTGCGTTCACCGACAACTGGGTGTTCCGCACGCTCGGTCTGCACGGCTACGGCTGGAGCCCGTTCCTGCTCGACGAGGACGGCTTCCGGCGCATCCACGGCAACGACGAGCGGATCTCGCTCGAGAACGTGCGCGCCGGCGTGCGCGCCTACACCGAGATGCTGCTGGCCGTGGCCGCGGCCTGACCGGCGTGGCGCGCGCCTCGCTCACCATCCGGCCGGGGACGGCGCGCGACGCCGCCGTCATCACCGCGCTCATCCGCGGCCTCGCCGACTACGAGCGCCTGCCGCTCGCGACGACGCCGGCCGCCATCCGCCGTCACGGCTTCGGCCGGCGCCGGCACTTCGAGACGCTCGTCTGCCGGCTGGACGGCCGTCCGGTGGGGCTGGCGCTCTACACCTTCACCTACTCCACGTTCCTGACCCGGCCGACGCTCTGGCTCGAGGACCTGTTCGTGGTGCCCCAGGCTCGCGGCCGGGGAGCGGGGCTGGCGCTGCTGCGGGCGCTGGCCCGTATCGCGGTCCGGCGCGGCTGCGGGCGGATGGAGTGGTCGGTGCTCGACTGGAACCGGCCGGCGATCCGCTTCTACCGCCAGCTCGGCGCCGAGCTCAAGCGCGAGTGGATCCTCACCCGCCTGGCGGGCGAGTCGCTGGCGCGGCTGGCCGGGCGGCCAGCGCGCCGGCCTTCTCGGCGGCGCACTCCCAGAGCTGCGACAGCGACGCGGCCACGGCCGCGCCGCGCGCCTGGGCGCGCGACACGCCCCGCGACGGGGCGGCGGCCTCGACCGCGCGCTTGACCGCCGGGCACAGCTCCACCGCCGGGTCCTGACCGATGCGCTCCCACTCCTCGTGGTCGTCCACCGTGCGCGCGCGCCAGGCGCTCGCCGCCAGGCGATGCACGTCCAGCACCTCCAGGGCCTGCGCGCGCCCCGACTCCGGCGCCGACGCCAGCAGGCGCTCGACTTCCACCCGCGTGGAGGCGACACGGCTGGCGTAGTCGTTCAGCGAGACGCTGGGCGTGATCGATGAGTGCAGATCGCGGAGCGCGCGGGCGATCGTCTCCGTCGCCGGCGGCGGCGGCGGCGCGGACGGGCGGGGCGGCGGGGGCGCGCTCGGCGCGGCGACACGCCGGCCCAGCAGGTCATTCACGTCGCCCAGCCAGCCATTCACGTCGGGGACGCCGGTCAGATACGCCGCGGCGGCGGCGGCGAGGACGACCAGGAGCAGCAGCACGAGCCAGACGGCGCGCCCCCGCGAGAAGCGGCGCGCCGGCGCGACGCTCACCTCGACGCGCGGGGGCCGCGGGGCCGGCGGCCGCACCGGGAAGGCCGGTGGCGCCCCCAGCACCGGCGCCGGCACGGGCGAGGGATACGGCAGCGGCCGGCTGGCCTCGTCCGCAGTGACCCAGCGATCGTGGGTGGCGCCGCAGGCGCAGGTGATCGTGAGGTGATAGCCCTCGCGTCCGGGCCGCGAGGTCGCCTGGGGGGTCAGCCCGCCGCAGCCAGCGTGTTCGCGCGCGAACTGCTCGACGTCGGCGAAATCGCTCATCGTGAGGGACTGCGGCTATCTTACGGGAGGGGCCCCTCGATGGCCGTGATCTTCCAGCCCTCCCGGCCCCGCGCGGTATGGATGACGACCGTCTTCAGCAGCGGAGCCCGCTCGGCCGCCTGCACCGTCACGCGGAATTCGTGCCAGGTGTGGGTGCCGTCGATGGGCGCGGCCCGCTCCCAGCAACCGGATTCCGCGAGCTGGTACTCGAGGAGGCCCACCGCCCGCGTGCGCTCGCGCCACTCCTCCTCGGCCACACCGCGGCGCCAGGCGTCGTCGCTGCCCGCGCCCGTCTGCCACGCCTGGAGCGCGCCGGCGGCCACCTGGGCGCCAAGATCGGTGCCGGCGCGCGCCGGGCACACGGTGCGGCCGAGCGTGACGCGCGTGACCGGCCACAGCAGCACGCCGAGCGCGGCCAGTGCCGTGAGCGTGCCGAGCATCAGCCGGGAGACGGAGCGCCGCGCGCTCGCCACCATGGCCAGCGCCAGCGCGACCACGAAGAGGACGCCGAAGCCCCAGGCGAGCGGCTGCACGGCGACGTCGAGACTCGACTCGTCGACGAACCGCAGCAGCAGGACGGCACCCGGCGCCAGGAAGATCAGCGCCCACAGCACCAGCCAGGGATGCGCCGCCCACCAGACGAACGGCACCGCGAGCGGCGAGACCGGCTTGGGCGGCTCACGTCGGACGCCGGGCACCGCGGAGCCCACCCGCACGGCTGATCCGGAGCGCGCGCCGGTCGCGCGGCCGCCGGGGCCCACGCGAGGCACGGCGGGTGCCGGGCCGCGGCGCGGCTGCCAGCGGGGGACTTCACGCTCGGGCGTCCAGCGCGGTGTCTCCTGGGCTTCGTCGTAGACCGGCAGTTCCCAGCGCGGGACGTCGTCGTCGGAGTTGCCAGGCACTTATCGACCGTAAGGCGGGCGCCCGCCGAGCGTCAAGTAGATCGTGGCGCCCGGGCCAGGACGCGCTCGGCGGCGCGCGTGCCCCACTCGAACGCCTCCTCGAAGAGCGAGAAGCCCGAGAGATCGGCGTGAGCCAGGTGCACTGGACCCGCCAGCGCCGCGCCCGCCGCCGCCAGCGCGGCGCCGCAGACGAAGCCCACGCCGGGCCGGACCATGGCGTGGCCGTAGCGCATCACGTCCAACCGGCGCACCTCGCGCGGGAGGTCGGGATGGGGCCGCGCGAGGTCGCGCAGGATCGCGTCGCGCAGCGAGGTCCACGACGCCGCCAGCAGCGCCTGCCGGGCGCCGGGCTCGTCGGGACCGGCGAACGAGCGGTAGTACGTCAGCACGGTGGGCCCGTCGTACGTGCGCAGTGACTGGTGGGTCGCGACGACGTAGCCGAGGGCGTCGCTGTCGTGCAGCACGTTGTCCCAGGCCGGCGCCGCGCCGCCGGCGCCGGCCGGGCGCCGATCGAGGTGCAGGTTGGCCACGAGCCAGGGTGCGTAGCGGAACGCGGGGGCGAAGGCGGGCGGGCGCTCGCGCCACGGGCGGTACAGCCGCGCGGCCACGAAGACCGGGCACGCCAGGACGACCTCGCGCGCCAGCAGCCGGCGCGTGCGCTCGGCCCGCGGGTCGTAGACGTCGACGGCCACGCCGCCGGCGACCGGCTCGACGCTGGCGACGAGCTGGCCGAGGCGGATCCGGTCGGCGACGGGCTCGGCCAGCCGCCGCGCCAGCCAGTGGTTGCCCTCGGGCCAGGTGAGCACGACGTCGCCGTATTCGGGATCGGGATCGCGGCCGGCATAGTAGTGGACGCCGGCCCACGCCGAGGTGCCGGCCAGGTCGGTGCCGTAGTCGTCGCGGCACGCGTACTCGACCCACCAGCGCAGGCGCGACGAGGTAAACCCGCGAGCGGCCAGGAACTCGGCCATGGAGACGCGGTCCAGCTCGGCGAACGCACCCGGCGCGCCGGCCGCGCGCGGCGTGGCGAACGCACGGCGGCCGCCGGGGTCGCGCCAGCGCCGGTAGCGGTCCATCTCCTCGCGGAAGGCATCGTGCTGCGACCGGTCTGCTGCGGTGGCGCCCGACCACGGGAACACACCCTCGTGCCAGCGGCCGTGCTGGAAGAGCCTTTCCTGTGGTCCGTGGCAGAGATGGCGCTCGTCGTAGCGCGGGCGACCGGCGGCGTCGAATCCCTCGATGACGCCGAGCTCGCGCAGGAGCGCGCGCACGGCCCGGGCCTCGGGCCCCGGCAGCGGCAGGTAGTGGGCGCCCCACGGGTACGCGGTGGCGGCGCAGACGCCACCGCGCGCGTTGCCGCCGGCAGTGTCCTCCAGCTCCAGCACGACCAGCTCGCGCACGCCGCGCCGGGCCAGGTGCCAGGCCGTGGCCAGGCCCGCCACGCCGGCGCCCACGACGACCACCTCCGTGCGCTCGCTGGAGGACGGCGGCGGCAGGCGCCCCGGCTCGCGCAGCAGGTGCCCGAGCCGCTCGGCGGCGCCGACGATGGCGCCGTCCATAGGGGCCGCCGCGCTCACCCCGCAGCCGCCGGCCGCCAGCAGCGCGCCCCCGGCCAGCAGCTCCCGCCGGGTGACGGCGCTCACATGCGCTGCCACTCGGCGCCGTAGTAGTGGACGAGGATCTGGTTGTCGAGGCGGTTGATCTCGACGGGCACCGTCGCCATGTCGGGCGGAAACGCGAAGAGCGCCGGCGTGGCCTCGACGGTGAGGAAGCGCAGCCTCGGCGGATAGGCGCGCGGCGGCGTCCAGGTGTCGGGGCCGGCCAGCACGAAGCCCCATTCGCCGAACGACGGCACGTAGACGTGATACGGCCGGGCCGGCAACCCGGCGCTGCGCACGGTCTCGACGATGCACCAGAACGAGCGGCGCGCGAACATCGGCGAGGTCGCCTGCAGCACCGTCACCCCGCCCGGCGCCAGCCGCGCGCGCAGCACGCGGTAGAACGTCCGGGAGTAGAGCTTGCCGAGCGAGAAGTTGTGCGGATCGGGGAAGTCCACGACGATCACGTCGAACGTCTCCCGGGTGTCGGCCAGCCACACGAAGGCATCGGCGTTCACCACCCGCACGCGCGGATCGCGCAGGGCGCCGGCGTTGACCGCCGCCAGCAGCGGGTTGTCGGTGAACAGCCCCGTCATCGCGGCATCGAGATCGACCAGGGTCACGCGCGCGACGGCCGGGTACTTCACGATCTCGCGCACCGCCAGGCCGTCGCCGCCGCCCAGCACCAGCACGCGCCGGGGCGCCGGATGCGCGGCCAGCGCCGGGTGCACGAGCGCCTCGTGGTACCGGTACTCGTCGCGCGAGGAGAATTGCAGGTGACCGTTGAGGAACAGGCGCAGGTCGTCGCCGGCGCGCGTGAGGACGATGCGCTGGTAGGGCGAGGTGCGGGCCAGGATGATCTCGTCGGCGTAGAGGCGGTCCTCCGACCACGCGGTGATCCGCTCCGCGGCCACCGCGCCGCCGCCCAGCACCAGCACGGCCGCCGCGGCGAACGCGCGCAGGAAGCCGGGCGCCGCCAGCTCGCGCCGGAAGATCCACGTGGACCACAGCCCGACCGCCGCGTTGGCGAGGCCGACCAGCAGCGAGGTGCGGATCAGCCCCAGCCGTGGGACCAGCAGCAGAGGGAACAGCAGCGAGGCGGCCAGCGCCCCCGCGTAGTCGAGCGAGAGCACCTGGGCCACCAGCTCGCGGAAGGCCAGGCGGTGGCGGAGCAGGCGCAGCAGCAGTGGGACCTCGAGCCCGACCAGCACGCCGGTGGCGCCGACCAGCCCGTAGAGCACGACGCGGAAGTGGGGCGTCTGCGCGAAGGCGACGAACAGCACCGCCGTGGCCCAGCCGCCCACGAGGCCGACCAGGACCTCGACCTGCACGAAGCGGGCGGCCAGCCCCCGCTGCACGTAGCGAGACAGGAAGGAGCCCACGCCCATCGCGAAAAGGTAACAGCCGATGACGGTGGAGAACTGCGTGATGGAGTCGCCCAGCAGGTAGGAGGCGGCGGCCACCGCCACCAGCTCGTAGACGAGCCCGGCGGTGGCCACGACGACGACGGTGATGTAGATCGCGTACGACACGGCCCGGCCCCCCGCTCAGCGGATCGCGGCCGACACGATGATCGAGATGGCGATGGCGACGGCCCCCACCACGATGGCCAGCGCGGTGTTGTGCTCGTCGATGATCTCCTTCCACAGGTGGTAGGGCGTGAGCCGGTCCACGATGAGGAAGGCCACCGCGAAGATGACCAGCCCGATCGTGGCGTAAACCAGCGCGGCGACCATCGGCGCCCAGTGGATCTCGGGGATCGTCATCATTTCGCTCCCGTGTAGGGCCGCGCGCCCCCGTAGCTCGAGCGGGACGAGCCCGGGTTGTCGCGGACGGATTTGGGGACGCCCTTGTCCTCGGTCACGTCGCTCGGACTCCAGCCGGTGAAGTGGATCCAGGCCAGCGTGGCCAGCACGAGGCCCGCGAAGACGGTGTAGGCCCTCGTCAATCGTCGTCGTCCGTGGAGCCGCCGCTCGAGCCCGACATGGGATGATCGCTCTCCTCCCAGCGCCGCTGCTCGAACCGCCACTGCCGCCACCAGAAGAACAGCGGCGGCACCAGCAGCAGCCCGACCGCCAGCCACAGCCAGAGCGTGCGCGGCACGTCGCGGGTCAGCCGCACGCGGTAGTTCACGGGGCGCGGGCTCTCGGGCTCGACGAGCAGCACGTAGCGGCCGGCCGGCACCGACGGCAGGTAGGCGCGATCCCACGGCGCGCCCTCCGTCCACGCCCCGTCGCTGTCACGGCCGAAGTAGTACTGCACCTCGCGGCCGAACGTGCGCGCGGCCCCGGTCTCCTCGTTCACCAGCGTCAGCGTGAAGTACGCCCAGGTCTGCGACAGCGTGGAGGAGATCTCGACCATCAGGTTGGAGCTTCGACCGGTGAGCGGGAACGGCTCGCTCTCGACGCTGGCCGTGGCCGGCACCCCCGGGTGATACTCCCAGGCGGCGTCGAGCACGAGACGCTGCTGGGCCAGCACCGAGAACACGAGCTGGATCAGCACGGCGGCGCCGACGAAGCTGGCGAGCAGAAGCCGCATGGTCCGGGAGTGCCCGCGATAGGGCGAGGGCTGGGCGGCGCCGACGCCGGTGCGCTCGGGCGGCGCGC
This sequence comes from Methylomirabilia bacterium, assembly GCA_041499965.1. GTDB lineage: Bacteria > Methylomirabilota > Methylomirabilia > Rokubacteriales > CSP1-6 > AR5. Next base: position 20,902 of record JBGQLG010000005.1, on the reverse strand, counting down.
CGGGCAGGCCGAAGGCCTTCCACACCGTGTCGCCGTCGACGTACTCGCCGATCGACCAGGTCGATGCGTCCTGGCTCGTCTCACGCGAGAGGATCAGGGGCGGGCTGACGTAATCCGCGACGTCGGCCTGCTCCCCCACCCGCACCTGCGAGGGGAACTCGCCGACGACGTAGCTGACCTCGGCCTTCGCGCTCTGGAAGTGGCGATAGTGCTCGCCCAGGTACTCGACCTCGGCGGGCGCGGACCCGCCGGGCGTCGAGGGCACGGCCGATGCGGCCTGGGTCAGCGTCCAGTGACCGCCGTACTCCACCAGCCAGCGGAAGCCGCCGGTCGGGTTGTGCAGCAGGTGCTCGAACCACGTGTAGGTCACGCCGGAGACCTTGGAGCGCCGCGCGAGATAGCCGATGACCTCCCACGTCTCGCCCTTGAGCGTGCCCCGGGAGCCGAGCGGGATCCGCGGCGCAACGGTCTGCTTGGCCTCGTAGTGGGCGATCACCTGGTGGTCGGCGCTCTGGGCGTCGAGCACCGCCCCGCAGCCGCCGCAGGCGACGACGACCGAGCGCCCGGGAGCCCGGATCGACAGTGACGCGCCGCAGCCGGCGCACGTCAGCGTCGTGACGGCCGGCGGCGAAGGCGGCTTCACCGCCATCCGTCGAGCTCCCGCAGTCCGCCCAGGCGCAGCGCCTCGAATTCGACGACCTCGCCCAGGTACAGGCGCGGCGCCGCCTCGCTGTAGTCGAGCGTGGCGAAGCGCGCCGTGGCGGAGCGCAGGTCGGCGGTGGCCGTCTTGTAGCCGGCGGCGACGCGGAACGGCAGCTCGCCCTCGCCGGCGATCACCTCGGCCTCGCGGCGGTCGGTCACCTGGTAGGCGACGCCGCCCAGCGTCACGGCCGTGCCCGGCGCCAGGCTCTCCCACCCGGGCAGCGGCTCGGCCACGGTGGCCTCGAACGAGACGGAGAACTCACCGTCGGCCTCGCCCAGCCAGCCGCCCCGGCCGTCGTCGAAGACGCAGTACCACTCGTTCCAGCGCCCGCCCGGCCACCTCACTTGCAGGCGGCCGGCGACGGCGAAGTGCGTGCCGTGCCACACGCCCTCGGCGCCGAGCTGCAACGGGGTGACGTCTTCGAGCAGGGCCGACATGGTGCCGATCTGCTCGACGTCGAGATCGCGGCGGATGAGCGTGGCGCGGCAGTAGCCGCAGACGGCCAGCAGGGACTGCGCGGACACGAACTTGACCGGCGCCCCGCAGGACGGGCAGGCAACCTCACGCACGCCGGCGACGACTCAGGCGCACCAGGGTCAGGCTTGAGGCGCTCCGCACTCGGGGCAGAACTTGCTGGGCTTGTCCAGGCGCGCGTTGCAGCGCGCGCAGGTCAGCGCCTGGGTGGCGCCGCACTCGGGGCAGAAGCGGGCGCCGAGTGGCACCGGCTTGGCGCAGCGCACGCACGCCCCCGCCGCCGGCGCGGCCGATCCGGCACCCGCCGCCGGGCCGGCCGGACCCACGCGCGTCGCCGGGGCCGCGGGGCCACCCGCCGCCGGAGGCTGGCCTCCGCCGCCCGCGGCCTGGCCAAGTGCCTGGCCCATCGCCTGGCCCATGGCGATGCCCGCGCCGAGTCCGGCGCCAGCGCCGGCCACCCCACCCTCGTTGGCCGCGGCCACCGGGATGGACTGCGCGGTCTGGAACTGGGTGTAGCGGCCCAGGTCGCCGACCAGCCCCATCCCGATGCGCTCGTCCAGCCGCTTCTGCAGCTCGTCGGGCAGCGAGACGTTCTGGACCTGAAAGTTCTCCAGCGCCAGGCCGAGGTCGGCGAACATCGGGCGCAGCTTGTCGGCCACCGCCGCGCCCAGCTCGACCTGGTTGGCCGCCATGTCGAGGAACGGGATGCTGCTCTCGGCGAAGTGGTCCGTCAGCACCGCCACCACGGAGTTGCGCAGCTGTCCCTCGACGTCGCCGACCGTGTAGGTCTCGCGGCTGCCCGAGACCTTCTGGTAGAAGACGTGGGGGGCGGCGATCTTGAACGTGTAGATCCCGAAGGCCCGCAGGCGGATGGCGCCGAACTCGCGGTCACGCAGCGTGATCGGATTCGACGTCCCCCACTTCTGGTTCAGGCGCAGGCGCGTGGAGAAGAAGTAGACGTCGCTCTTGAACGGCGACTCGAACAGCTTGTCCCAGTTGGCCAGGTCGGTCAGCAGCGGGACGTTCTGCGTCTTGATCGTGTGCTGGCCGGGACCGAACAGGTCGGCCGCCTTGCCCTGGTGCACGAACAGCGCGGCCTGCGTCTCCCGCACCGTGAGCTGGGCCCCCTGCTGGATCTCCATGTCGCGCATGGGGAAGCGCCAGGCGAGGACCTCGTCGCTGTCCTCCGTCCACTGGATGATGTCGATGAACTGCTTCTTGACGAAGTCAAGAAAACCCATGACGACCTCCATGGCACGGATCGCCCGCCGACCACCGACCACTGTAGGTGGCGGGGCCGACGGGTGTCAAGGAAGGGAACCGTGCCCGTTGACCACGCGCGGACGGCTGCTGTACGATGCGCGTCCATGAAAAAGCGCGTTCCGAAGAGGAAGAGCACCGCGAAGCCCACCGCGGCGGCGAAGAAGAAGACGGGCAGCGCCAAGGCGAAGAAGCCGGTGGCGAAGGCAGCGGCGGTGACGACCGCCAAGGCCGCGCCGTACACGCCCTCGACCATCAAGGGCGACGGCTGGCCTCCCTTCCGCTACCCGCTGCAGTAGCCCGCCGGCGCCCGGCGCCGGCGGGCTCGATGCTCCGGCTGCTCTGCCCGCTCCTGATCCTGATGGCCGTGGGTCCCGCCACGGTGACGGCCCAGACGCGCTGCGCGCGCTCGACCCCGACGTGGTGGCGCTGCAGGAGTCGCCGGTCACCCGCCGGCGCGGCGACGTGGACGTGGCCCAGGCCGAGCGCCTGTCCGATCCACGGGCCGCCACACCTCGCGCGACGCCCGTCAGACCCGCCGGGTGGCCGAGCTGGCCGGCGAGGTCCGCGGGATGCCGGCGGTGGTCAGGCGCGCTTCAGCGCGGTGACGTTGTACGCGCTGACCGGGCGCGAGAACCCCTTGAGCACCAGCTCGCCGACCGGTTCGGCCTCGACGAGGTCCTCCAGCGTACCGTACAGCCGCCGGGAGACGAGGATCTGGCCCGGCTGGGCCTCGCCGCACAGGCGCGCGGCCAGGTTGGTGACGGTGCCGATGGCCCCGTAGTCCCAGCGCCCCTCGAAGCCGATGGCGCCGATGGTGGCGTAGCCCTGGGCTAGGCCCACGCCGAAGGCGAGCTCCCAGCCGCGCTTGCGCCAGCCGCGCGCGAGATCCTCCACGCGCGCGCGCATCGCCAGCGCCATCCGGGCCGCCCGCTCCTGTGGGTCGGGCACCAGCACCGGGTCGTTGAAAAAGATCATCATGCCGTCGCCGGTGAAGCGCTCCAGCGTGCCCTCGTGGGCGAGGATCAGCTCGCCCATGGCCGCGTGGTACTCGCGCAGCACGCCCATGACCTCCTCGGGCTCGGCCGTCTCCGCGAAGGCGGTGAAGCCGCGCAGGTCCAGGAACACCACCGTCACCTCGCGCCGGTGGCTCTTGAGCGGATCGTCGGCCCCGCCGGTGACGATCGCCTCGGCGAGCTGGGGCGAGAAGAAGCGCTTGAGGCGGGTCAGACGCTCCAGCTGGCTCACCTGCTCGGCCACGCGGGCCTCCAGCGTGCGGTTCAGCTCGGCGAGCTGATCCCACAGCGTCTTCACCCGCAGCAGCGAGCGCACGCGGGCCAGCAGCTCGGGCTGGTGGATGGGCTTGCTCAGGAAGTCGTCGGCGCCGGCCTCGATGCCCTTCACGCGCTCCTGGGCAGGATCGAGCGCGGTCACCATCACCACGGGCAGCATGGCCGTCGCCGGGTTCTCGCGGATCTTGCGGCACACCTCGTAGCCGCTCATGCCCGGCATCATGACGTCGAGCAGCACGAGGTCGGCGCCCTCGGCGTCGATCCTGGCCAGCGCCTCGGCGCCCGAGGTGGCCGTCACCACCGCGTAGCCCTTGGCGACGAGCAGGTCGGCCAGCAGCTTGAGATTGACCGGCGTGTCGTCGACGACCAGCACGCGCCGGGCGTCGCTCACGGCGCGCTCCGCGGCGGACGGTCGAGCACCTCGCGCACCAGCTCGAGGAACGGGCGGAGGCTGATCGGCTTGGCCTGGTAGCCGTCGAAGCCGGCGGCCAGGATCTTCTGCCGATCGTGCATCATGGCCGACGCCGTCACCGCCACGATCGGGATCGCCGCGGTGGCCGGATCGGCCCGCAGCCGCCGCAGCGTCTCGATGCCGTCGATGCCGGGCAGCTGGATGTCCATGAGCACCAGGGCCGGGAGCCGGGCGCGAGCCAGACGCAGGGCCTCCTCGCCGGTGTCGGTCTCCAGCACCATGAAGCCCTTCACCGTCAGCAGGTCGCGGACCAGCTTGCGGTTCTTCTCGTTGTCCTCGACCACCAGGATCAGCTCGCCTGCCATGGCCTCACCGGAATCGTGAAGGTGAACGTCGCGCCCTGCCCCACCTGGCTCTGCACCCAGATCTTGCCGCCGTGCAGCTCGACGAACTTGCGGGCCAGGGCCAGGCCCAGCCCGGTGCCCTCGTGCTTGCGGGCGTAGTCGGTCCCGACTTGGCGGAACTCCTCGAACACCGCCTCGTGGTCCTCGGGCGCGATGCCCACACCGGTGTCGGCCACCGAGATCTCGGCGGCGCCGTCGATCAGCGCCGCCCGCACGCCGATGCGCCCGCCCTCCGGCGTGAACTTCACGGCGTTCGAGAGCAGGTTCAGCAGCACCTGCTTGATCTTGCGCTCGTCGCCCGTGATCTCGCCCAGGCGCGGGTCGACCGACTGCTCCAGTGTGATGCCCCGGCGCTGGGCCCGCTCGCGCACGAGGACGAGCGCGTTGTCGATGGCCTGGGGCAGGTGGAAGGCCGCCGGCTCCAGCTCCATGCGCCCCGCCTCGATCTTGGCGAGGTCGAGGATGTCGTTGATGAGCGACAGCAGGTGGCGGCCGGAGGACAGGATGTCGCCGAGGTACTCCTCCTGCTTGGCGTTCACCTCGCCGAACAGCCGCTCCAGCATGACCTCGGAGAAGCCGATGATCGCGTTGAGCGGCGTGCGCAGCTCGTGCGACATGCTGGCCAGGAACTCGTCCTTGTGACGGCTGGCGACCTCCAGCTCCCGGCCCTTGTCCTCGATCTCGCGGAACAGCCGGGCGTTCTGGATGGCCAGCGCCGACTGGGCGGCGAACGTGCGCAGCAGCTCGACGGTGCGGGCCGGGAACTCGCCCGGCTCCCGACGGCTCACCACGAGCGCCCCGACCACCTCGTTCTCGCTCACCAGCGGCACCGCCAGCAGCGAGCGGTAGCCGGAGCGCACGACGACGTCGCGGATCCGGCTGCTGTAGGCATCGGCCACGGTGATGTCCGCCACCTGGACCGGCTGGCGGGCCATCGCCGCCCGTCCCACCGCGCCCTCGTCCTCCCGCAGCGGCGTGGCGCGCAGGGTGCCGACGAACTCGTCGGGGAACCGGTCGGTCGCCCGCAGCCGGAAGAGGCGGGCCGGCTCGTCGAACTCGTAGATGGCCCCGCCGTCGGAGCCGGCCAGCTCGTTGGCCCGCGACACCACGGTGGCCAGCACCGTCTCCAGATCCAGCGTGGAGGAGATGGCCCGGCCGACCTCGCCGAGCGCCTCCAGCTCGCCGACCGAGCGCGTCAGCTCGCCGGTGCGGGCCTGCAGCTCCTTGAACAGGCGGACGTTCTCGATCGCGATGACCGCCTGGTCGGCGAAGGTCTGCAGCAGCACGATCTGCTTGTCGGTGAACGGGCGCGCCTCCATCCGGCGGATGGTGATCATCCCGATCGCGACCCCCTCGCGCAGCAGCGGCGCGGCCACCATCGCCTGGTGCCCGCTCGTCCGCTGGAGCGCGGCGCCCTCCGGGTACTCGGCGGGGTCGAGATCGCCCAGGACGCGGATGGTCCGGCGCTCGAGCGCGGCCCGGCCCCCCACGCTGCCCCCGGTCAGCGGCGTCACCGCATGGGCGAACGGGATGGTCCCGAAGTGTGCGACGGGCTGCAGCCGGTCCCCCTCGATCCGGCTGATGACGGCGTCGTTGGCGCCGCAGAGGCGGGCCGCGCTCTCGGCCACCGCGTCCAGGACCGGCTGCACGTCGGTCGGCGAGCCGGAGATGACCCGCAGGATCTCGCTGGTGGCCGTCTGCTGCTCGAGCGCCTCGCTCAGGTCGCGCGTGCGGTCCTCGACCTTCTGCTCCAGCGTGGCGTACGACTCGCGCAGCCGGCCGGTCATCCGGTTGAACTCGTCGGCCAGCGCCTCCAGCTCGTCGCCGGTGCGGATGCTGATCTGGTGGTCGAGCGCGCCGGCGCCGATCGTCGCCGCGCTGGCCTGCAACGCCTGGATGGGCCGGGCCAGGCGCCGGGCCAGCACGACGCTGGCCACCGCCGCCAGCACGACGCCGAGCGCCACCAGGATCACGGTCCGGTAGGCCGAGGCGCGCAGCGGCGCGAACGCCTCCTCCAGCGGTTGCTCGACCAGCACCACCCAGCCGAGCGGCGCGATCCTCGCGTGGGCGGTGAGGACGTCCCGGCCTTTGAGGTCCTTGGCGATCGTGACCTCCGCGTCGCCGGGCACGTCGGCCAGCACCGCCTTCACCTGGGCCAGCCCGGCCAGGTTGCGGTTCTGCAGCACCAGGCTGATGTCGGGATGCGCGATCAGCGCCCCGCCACCGTCCACCACGTAGGCCAGGCCGGCTTTGCCGACCTTGATCCGGGAGACGACGTCCCAGATGAACTTGAGGTTGACCTCGGCCGCGGTGACGCCGCCGCCCGCCTGCGGCAGGGCGATCGTCATGTAGGGCTCGGACTCCTTGCGGAAGGTGACGGGCCCGAAATAGGTGCGCCCGCTCCGGGGCACCTTGAATTTCGGATCGTGGGAGTAGTCGACCTGGCTGCCGACCACGTCCATGGCCAGGCGCGACAACCGGAGCTGCTCGTGCCCGGTCGCGTCGAGGTGGCTCACCTCGGTGATGGCGAGCACCTGCCGCTGCAGGCGGACGGCGTCGAGCCGGCGCTGCTCGATGGCGGCGGCCGCCGGGACGAGCAACGGCTGGGTCGTCCACACGAGCTGAAGCTCGATCTCCCGCACGAAGCTCTCGATCTTGGAGGCGGCGCTCCCGGCCTTCTCACGCTGCAGGGCGACCAGGGCGGCCTTGCTCTCGTTGTAGGCGTAGTAGATCTGGACGGCGCCGCTGACCAGCAGGGCGCCGGTGACGAGCGCCACCATGATCGCGAAGTACTTTCGGGCGAGGCGGCCGCGACGCCTCATGTCAGGCCCTCGGTGTCAGCGGCGGTAGCGGGCGAGTTCCCCGCGATCGATGTCGGCGCCCAGGCCCGGCGTGTCCGGCAGCACGATGATCCCGTGGTCGAGCACGACCGGCGTGGCCACGACGTCGCCGGCCATCTTGAGTGGTCCCACCGCCTCGCAGCCGTCGAGGACGGCCGGGCTCACCGCGGCCACCGTGGCCTCGGCCAGCGTCGAGAGCGTGAGGCCGAAGCCGTGGCCGATCACCACGCCCAGCCCGGCGGCGGCCGCCGTCTCGACCATGGCCAGCGTGCGGAGGATTCCGCCCTGCTTCATGACCTTCACCTTGACGATGTCCGCGGCCCGGCGGCGGATGATCTCGATCAGCGAGGCCGGACCCGTGACGCTCTCGTCGGCCATGAGCGGCATGCCGATGCCCGCCCGGATCTCGGCCAGCGCGGCGATCTGCTCGCGCGGCACCGGCTGCTCCACGAGAGTCAGCCCGAACGGCTCGAGCTTCCGGATGAACGGCACGGCGTCGGCCAGGGGCAGGCTCTCGTTGAAATCCACCCGGAGCGCCAGGGCGTCCCCCACCGCGTCACGCACCGCCGCCACCCGGGCCAGGCCTTCGGGATCGGGCCCCTCGAGCTTGATCTTGGCCGAGGCGAAGCCGCGTTCGCGCCACTCCCGCGCCTCGGTCGCCGCCTGGGCCGGCGGCACGGTGCCGATCCAGGCGTTCAGCGTGACCCGGTCCTTGACCCGGCCGCCGAGCAGCGAGTGCAGCGGCAGGCCGAGGGCGCGGGCCTTCAGATCCCACAGGGCCATCTCGACGGCCGCCTCGGCTTCCAGCCTTCCGTCGACGCGAGTGTCCATCACCGCCAGGGCGCGACGGATGTTGAACGGGTCGAGACCGATCAGCGCCGGCGTCAGTCCCGCGATCGTCTCGCGGATGTCTTCCACGGAGAGGCGAGAGTAGCCGGGCGTGGGATCAACGTTGCCCCAGCCCTCGAGGCCCTCGCCGGTGACCACGCGTACGAGCACGCTCCGCTGCACGGCCGTGACGCCGTGCACGCCCCGGACCGGCCGGCGCAGCGGCACCTCGACGATGCAAGGCTCGACGGCGGTGATGCGCATTCCGGTCACCTCTTGACCGGGGTTGATTCTACGCCGAGCGGCCTACCCGAGGGGTGTGTCGCTCCGCAGCACGAGCAACCGGTCGAGACCCTTGTCCAGGCAGCGGGTGATCTCGTCGCGGCAGGCCCGGTAGACGTCCTCGCCCTGGCCGACGGGATCGCCGATGTCGCCCTCCTCGCCGGCCAGCTCGCGCAGCGTCAGGAGCGGCCGCGGGGCGGCCCCGAACTCGGTGATCGTGCGCTTCTGGTCGGCGGTCATCGTCACCACCACGGCGGCCTCGTGCAACAGCTCGGGGTGGCTCTTGAGGTCGGTGGACGTGAAGTCGTCCTCGGCCAGGCGGATGCCGATCTCGCGCAGCACGATGCGGGCGTCGAGCGAGGCCAGCATGCCGTCCCGCGCGAACTTCGCGACGCCGGCCGAGCGGACCCGGATCTCCCCGAGTCCGCGTTCGGCCAGCATGCGCTCCAGCAGCACGTGGGCCATCACACTGCGGCAGGTGTTGGCGTGGCAGATGAGGAGGACGCCGCTCACGCCTCCTCCCACGGCGACTTCCAGGCCTTCGCCCCCTTGCCGAGATCCTTCCACTCGGCGGCCGGCCGCTCGTGGAGCGTGCGCCCGAAGCCGGTGCCCAGCGGCGCCTTGAGGTTGCCGCCGACCGTGTCCTTGAACATGGCGCCGACTTCCTCCGGGGTCAGCCGGCGATTGCCCTCCAGCCGCCGCATCGCCTGCGGGTGCGAGAGCACCGTATAGCCGTAGCCGTAGGAGTGGAAGACCTGCCCGTTCACGGCGGCGGCGGCGGCACTGCAGAGATAGACGACGAGCGGCGCCACGTTGTCGGGATCGCGCTCGGTGCCGACGGCCTGTTCGCTCGGCCACTTGCCGGTCGACTCGAACACCTCGCGGCCGCGCGGCGTGGAGTCGATCATGCGGGTGGCGCCGCTCGGCATGATCGCGTTGCAGGTCACGCCGTACTTGGCCATCGCGTTGGCGGTCGACCAGGTGAGCCCGATGATGCCGGCCTTGGCGGCGGCATAGTTCGGCTGGCCGGGCGCGCCCAGCGCGGAGACCGACGACATGCTGATGATGCGGCCGGTCTTCTGCTCGCGCATGCGGATGGAAGCGGCCCGGATCGTGTTGAAGGCGCCCTTGAGATGCACGCCGATGACCGCGTCCCACTCCGCCTCGGTCATGTTGAAGATCATCCGGTCGCGCAGGATGCCGGCCACGTGCACCAGGATGTCGATGCGGCCCCACGCCTTGGCGACCTGCTCGACCATCGCGGTGCCCTGGGCGAAGTCGGCCACCGAGCCGTAGTTGGCCTGGGCGGTGCCGCCGTTCTTCGTGATCTCGTTCACCACCTGGTCGGCCGGGCCCTGCTCGCCGCCGCCGCCCTCCAGCGAGGCGCCCAGATCGTTGACGACCACCTTGGCGCCGGCCGCGGCCAGCGCGATTGCGATGCCGCGTCCGATGCCTCGTCCGGCTCCGGTGACGAGCGCGGTCTTGCCGTCGAGCATGCCCATGTGTTCGGTCCTCCCTATTTAGGATTGCGGGCTCCAGCCATATTTAGGATTACAGGCTCGCCTCGGGCGGCCGGGCCGCCCTCAGCTCGCACTGCCACTCGCACTGCCATCCTCATTCCTTGCCCGCCGTATCGGGGAGCGGCCGGTAGTACGGCTGGCCGGCGCCCACCCAGGTTTGCAGCATCTCGCGGAACCGTGGTCCCATCGGGTCGATGTCGCGCATCGGCATCGTCCCGCGACGGATCGTGAAGTCGTGCGGGGCCAGTTCGCCGCCGCGCACGAAGTGGCGCTCGGCCGCCGCGGTGCGCCCCTGCGCCCACAGCCACTGGCCGAGGCCGAACTCGGCGCGCGCCTGCTGGTCGGCGTCGGTCGGCAGCGGCTGGTGGCGGCGCACGTCTTCGGGGGTCATGGCCGGGCCCTCACCGCGTACCCACGCGCGCAGCGCGCCCAGGTGCCGGGCCGCTTCCAGCCCGGTGATGTGCTTGAAGGTGTCGGCGCCGAACGCGACGTCGTTGGGCCGCACGATGCGGCCGCGCTCGTCGATCCAGAAGATCGTCGGCACGTTGACGACATTGTAGAGGTCGGCCAGCCCGTGACGCGTGTCGATCAGGGCGGGATGCGTCGGGTGCGCCGCCTCGATCCACGGCCGCGCGTCGTCGGCCGACTTGTCGAGCGCCACCGTGATCACGGTGAAGCCGCGATCCTTCAGCTCCTGGGAGAGCGCCTGCCAGACCGGCAGGTCGAGACGGCACCCTCACCACGAGGCCCACGCCACCAGCAAGATCTTCTTGCCCCGATGCGCCGACAGCGTGTGCTCCCGGCCGTCGAGGTCGGGCAGCGTGAAGTCGGGCGCGTGCTGCGAGGCCAGCGCGTCCGCGCGCTCGCGGGCGGAGGCGCCCAGGCAGGCGGCGCGCTCCTCGACGTCGACGGCCAGCGGCCGGTCGAGCGCGCGGGCGAAGGCCTGCAGGTCGATGCCGCCCTCGCGGAGCAGCACGCGCTCCTCGGCGATCGGGATGCACATCGCGTCGCTGCAGAGCTGGCCGTCGTGGTACTCCCAGCCCAGCGCGTCCTTGAGCGAGGCCGGCTCCAGCAGCACCTGCCCGCCGGTCACCCGGGCCTCGACCGGCACTGCGCGCTCGGCCTCGATCAGCGTGAACGTGCTCATTGACGCCTCCCCGCGGTGTCGCCGGGCGAGCCGGCCTTCGCCGCCACCGCCAGGTCCTGGCTCTGGTCGCGCAGGATGGTCGGGCTCATGACGATCTCCTCGATGACCGTGCGCGGCGGCAAGGTCACGCAGAGGAGGATCGCCCGCGCCACGTCCTCGGCCTGCATCATGGTGGCCCGGGCGCCGGCGTCCGGGTTGTGCGGGCGCTTGTCGAGGATGGGCGTGTCGACCTCGGCCGGCATGATGATCGTCGCGCGGATACCCTGGTTGCGCAGCGTGTTGTGCACGTGGGCCATGAGGTTGCGCACGCCGGCCTTGGCCGCGCCGTAGACGACGCCGCCGATGAGCCCCGCCTTGAGCGCGGCCAGCGAGCCGACCGTGACGATGGTGCCGCCGCCCCGCTCGATCATGCCCGGCAGCACCGCCTGGGTCAGCACGTACACGGCCGTGAGGTTGACGGCCATCACGCTGTCCCATTCCTGGCGGCCGATCCAGCGGATCGAGCGCGCGTGGCTGCTGTGGCCGGCGTTGTTGACGAGCACGTCCACGCGGCCGAAGCGCTCCAGCGTCCACCGCACGAACCCGGCGGCGGCGTCCGCGGCCTCGAGATCGACCGCGCGGGCGGCGCAGAGGCCGCCGTCCTTCTCGATCGCGCGGGCCACCGCGTCGATCGGAAGCTGCCGCCGGCCGCAGATCACGACCTGCGCGCCCTCGCCGGCCAGCATCCGCGCCGCCGACTCGCCGATGCCCGAGCCGCCTCCCGTCACGATCGCCACCTGCCCCTTCAGCGCTCCCATCAGCATCTCTCCTGTCTGGTCTGCGCTATCGCCAGGCCCACACCGGCTGCTCGAAGTGATCCACTCGCGTGGGCCGACCGTGTACGACGACCTCGCGGACCTGGTAGATCACCGCCGCCGTCGGGGCGTGGATGAGCGTCGACAGGATCGGCAGCTGGATGACCGGCCGCTCGCTCTCCGGGATCGAGACCAGGATCGGGATCTCGGGCCGCTCGAGGTCATCGAGCCGCACGTGGTACACACGCTTGACCTCGTCCGGGTTGGGCGTCAGTTCGCCGGCGCCCTCGCCCCACACGACGACCGGCGTGATCACGAATCCCGAGCGGGTCGGATAGTCGTCCAGCACGCCCAGCACCGCGCCGGCCTCGAGCGTGAGCCCGACCTCCTCGGACAGCTCGCGTAGCGCTGCCGCTTCCGCGCTCTCGCCCGGCTCCAGGCGGCCGCCGGGCAGTGCCCACTGGCGCGCATGGGCCCGCAACCGGTCGGCCCGCCGCGTCAGCAGGAAGCACGCGCGCCCCTGCTCGTCGGGCAGCAGCACGACCGCCACCGCCGCCGGCCGCCGCTCGGCCGGCGGATGCGCGCGGCGCTCGAAGCTCGCCAGGTGAGCCCGAGCCCGCTCCCGCAGCCCTGCGTCGAATATTAATGGGGGCCCCGACATGGCCCCCATACCCCCCGACGCTCGTCACGCCCCAGCAAAGCCGGGGCGTGCCTCGACCCCCATACCCCCCGATGCTCGTCACGCCCCGGCAGAGCTGGGGCGCGCCTCGACCCCCATACCCCCACACGCTCGTCACGCCGCGGCAAAGCCGGGGCGCGCCTCGACCACCCATTCTCCAGCACGCGCCTAGTACGCCGGCAATTTGCCGGCGTTCACGCCGGTCTTGCGCACGGCGGCGACCTCGTCGGCGGCGCGGGCGGCCAGGAAGCGCCCGTCGCTGGCGAGCGTGACGAACTGGTAGCCGCCCGCGATCATCTTGAGCGCGTACGACGCCGCACCGCAGTGGATGCCGGCCACGACGTTGTGGCGCTTGCACGCCTCGTAGATCTTCTGCTGGGCCTCGACCACCGGAGCCTCCGTCTGGTCGAGCTTGGGCGTGCAGCCGAGCGTGATCGAGAGGTCGGCGGGGCCGACGTACACGGCGTCGATGCCGGGCACGCTCAGGATGTCGTCGATGTTCTTCACGGCCTCGGCCGTCTCGATCATCGGCATGACGAGCAGCGTGTCGTTGGCGGTCTTGGGCGTGTAGTCGCTGCCGGCGTAGATGGACGCACGCACCGGCCCCCACGAGCGATAGCCGGCCGGATAGTACTTGCAGGCCGCCACCAGCGCCTGGGCCTCGGCCCGCGTGTTGATCATCGGACAGATCACGCCATAGGCGCCGGCGTCGAGGATCTTCATGATCCGGGCTGGATCGCTCCACGGCACCCGGGCCAGCGGCACCACGCCCGTCGTCGAGATGCCCTGCAGCATCGTCACCGCGACCTGGTAGTCGACGACGCCGTGCTGCATGTCGATCGTCAGCGAATCGAACCCCTGGTGCGACATCACCTCGGCGGAGAAGGCGCTGGGGATGGACAGCCAGCCGTTCACCACCGCGTCACCCTTGGCCCAGATCTCCTTCAGCTTGTTCGCTCTCACGTGCGGACTCCCCTCGGCCGCCCCCGTCAGCTTGGGTCCACGGCACGCGGATGATACGACAACTCGGAGCCCACTCGGAGGGGGCTTCGCCCCCTTCCGACGGTCGTCGCGCGCCTGACGGCGTGCTCCTCCCCGCCTCCCCCAGACCAAAAACAGGATTGCGCGGGCGAAGCCCGCGCTCGGAGCGGACGGTCAGACGGTCAGGAACCCGTCATTCGTCGGGCGGCGCGTCAGGCGTGAGCCGGCGAGTTCGTCTCCCGAGTCAGAGCTTGCGGCGGGGCGAGCCCGAGGGCTGCCGTCACGACCGAGGGCGAGCCTGCCTCCCACCGTCGCGGCTCGGCGGGGTGAGCGCGCCGCCAACGCTCGACTTGTTCAACAACCCAACCCCCCTTGGGGGATGGGGGGCCCGCGCGAACCCCGCTCGCGCCGTTCAGGCGAGCCCTCGGCGTGACGGCAGTCCTCGGGCTCGCCCCGCCGCCACCGCCGCGGCCCGGCGCCGCCCCGGCCCGGTCGGCGAAGCTCTGACTCGGGAGACGAGATCTGTCGAGCGGTCATCTTCCGGGCAGGCGGTGCAGCATCAGGTGGCGGCGGTTGGTGGTGTGGGGGCGGACTTGGGCGGGCCAGCGGCCTTGCTCGACGGCTTTGGCCCAGGCGTCGGTCAGCAGGACGTCGGGGCTCTCGAGCTCGTAGAGGGCGTGGAAGCGGGGCGCGCCTTGCGAGTCCATCGTCTTGCGCTCACCACCGAGGAACATCGAGAACGGCTGGGCCTGCCAGCGTGTCGCCGCGACCACGCCGGGCACGGTCAGGATGAGCGGCACGTGCTCGGTGTCGTAGACCTCGTGGAACAGCGTCTCGCGGTCGGCGGACACGTCCATCGCGGCGGAGAACAGGTAGCGGCTGCCGAGCGTCATGGTGTCTTTCCTCCGTAGAGTTTGGCGTTGATCTCGGCGCGGAGCTGGGCGGCGCCGGCGTGGGCCGGATCGACGGCGAGCGCGCGATCGAGCGCGGCCACGGCGGCGAACGGATCGCCGGCACCGAGCTGGGCCAGGCCCAGGTCGGCGTACGCCTGGGCCGGCGTCGGCGCCCGCGTCACCGCGCGGGCCAGCGCCCGCACGGCGGCCGCCGGCTGGTTGACGGCGAGGTAGGCCTGGCCGAGACGGTGCCAGAGCGCGCCGTTCTCGGGCTGCGCGGCCACCGCCTCCTGCAGCGTCGTCATCGCGTCGGCGCCTCGGCCCAGCCGTGCGTAGGCGGTGGCCAGGCCGTCGAGCAGCGCGGCGTCGCGCGGCCGCCGGGCCCGCGCGGCCAGATAGTCTTCCACGGCCTCCTGCGCGCGGCCCCGCTGCACGAGCAGACCGGCCCGCTGCACCCGGTAGGCAGGCTCCTCCGGAGCCAGACGCACGGCGGCGGCGGCGGCCTCCAGCGCGCGCGCGGGCATCTGCTGCGCCTGCCACACGTGGGCCAGCAGCGCGTGCGACTCGGCGTTGCGCGGGTCGTGGCGGGCGGCGGCCTGCAGCGTCTCGATCGCCCGCAGCGGCTGCTCCAGCCGGATCAGCGCCCGGCCGAGCCCCAGCAGCGACGGCACGTGGGCGGCATCGCCGGTCAGCGCGCGCTCGAACTGGGCGGCCGCCTCGGCCGGCCGGTCCTTGCTCAGGTACGCGAGCCCGAGCGCGTGGCGCACCGCCGGCGTGTCGAGCGCGGCGCCGCCGCCCGCGAGCGCCGGCAGCTCGCTCGTGCGGAAGGCGCGGACCATGCGGTAGTTGGTATCCGCGCTGTCGCGGTGCAGACTGCGCGGCGCCGAGAATTCGAGCGGCAGCAGGTCGTCGGTGTTGAGGTCGGCGCCCAGCGTGAGCCGGGCGGCGTCGGGCTCGGCCAGCAGGAAGTCGGCCAGGAAGGCCGGGGCGATGCGGAAGCCGGCGCGCGCGAAGTCCTCCCGCAGCGCCGGCGAGGCCTCCCACGCCGCCTGGACGCGGGCGAGGTCGACCGCGCGCGGCGCGGCGGCGCCCACCAGGATGAAGTCGCCGATGCCGTGGGCGTGCCACACGCTCGTGGCCGGGAACGCCGTGCGGAACGTCCGCACGATCATCTTCAGATCCTCGGGCCGGATCGTGTAGCCGTCGACCCACTGCACCATCACGCCGTCGGGGTTCAGGCGCGACCGGGCCAGCGCGTAGAATTCCTCGGAGAACAGCGTGGCCACGCCGCCGATCCACGGATTCGACGGCTCGGAGACGATCACGTCCCACCGCCGGTCACCGGCCAGCATGACGTTGCGGGCGTCGCCGATGGCCAGGTGCACGCGCGGATCGCGCAGGGCCTCGCGGTTCTCGCGGCGGAAGAACTCGGTCGCCTGCACGACGGCCGGCTCGATCTCCACCGCGTCCACGCGCATGACGGGGTGGACGGCCACCGCGCCCACCGTCACGCCGCTGCCCAGACCGATCACCAGCACCGCGCGGGCGTCGGGGTGCAGCAGCAGTGGCAGGTGTCCCAGCATGAGCTGCATGTGCATGTCCACGCCGTTGCTGGCGTCGGTCTTGCCGTTGACGCGCAGGAACGTGGTCGGCCCCTCGCGGTGCACGCTCACGGTGGCCGTGAGGCCGTCGCGATAGAAGAGCAGCTGGCTGTCCGCCGTCGCCCGGGCGATGCCGCCCTGGCCGGCGAAGCGCTGGTACTGCCGCGCGTACACGGCGGCGCCGGCCGCCATGACCGCGGGGTTCCAGGCCGGCGCCCGCACCAAGCCGGCCACGACGACGACGGCCAGCGCGGCCGCCGCCAGCCATTGCCAGCGAACGACCGCGCGCCGCCCGACCGCGAGCATCGTCAGGCCGAGCGCGAGGTTGAGCGCGATGGCGACCTTGACGGCGCCCTGGGCGCCGACCAGCGGCACCAGCCCGAAGCCGGCCGCGATGGTGCCGGCGATGGCGCCCAGCGTGTTGATCGCGTACAGGCGGCCGACGTCGACGCCGACGCTGCTGAGGCCGCGCGCCGCGACCTGTACCGCGCAGGGGAACCCGGCGCCGATCAGCAGCGTGGGCGCCAGCATCACGGCCACCGCCAGCGCCACCTCCACCAGCAGCACGAACCCCGGCGACAGCGACACGGCCAGCGCGCGAATGACCACGTCGGGCAGCCGCTCGAACACGGGCAGGATGCCGAGCGCGGCGAGCGCGACGCCGAGCTGCAGGGAGCCGAACACCGCCGGGCCGAGCGGGCGGGCGCCGAAGACGCGCGAGAAGAGCGCGCTGCCCAGCGCCAGCCCCAGCAGGAACGCCAGCAGCATCGCCGTGAAGGCGTAGGTCGAGCTGCCGATCACCAGGCTGAGCGCGCGCGTCCACGCGACCTCGTAGATCATCGACGCGGCGCCGGCCACCGCCAGTCCGGCCGCGACGAGCGGCGCCGCCGAGCCGGCCGGCGCGACGCCGGCATCGGGCGGCCGCGCGTCCGGCGCCTCCGCCGGCGCGGCCATCCGGCCGTCGGCGAGCACGATCAGCCCGCCGACGACCAGGTTGACGGCGGCCGCCAGCCAGAGCGTCGCGCGCATGCCGAGCGCGGGCAGCAGCACGTAACCGGCCAGCGCGGTGCCGACCACCGCGCCGAACGTGTTGAGCGCATAGAGCAGGCCGACGCGGCGGCCGAGGCTGGCGGCGTCGGTGGCGAAGACGCGGCTCAGGATCGGCAGCGTGGCGCCCATCAGCGTGGTCGGCGGCAGGAACAGCACCAGGATCAGCGCGAACTGCGCGAGGCTGAACGTGAAGAACGACAGGCCGAGGGCCCGGGCCAGCGCGCGGTACAGCGCCTCCACCAGCGGCAGCAGCAGCGGCACCAGCAGGCAGAAGACGCCGATGCCGAGCTCGAGCAGGCCGTAGAGACGCAGCGGGCGAGCCTGGCGGTCGGCGAGGCGCCCGAAGATCCAGCTGCCGAGGCCGAGCCCGGCCATGAACGCGGTCAGCACGGTCGTCACGGCGAAGACGGTGTGACCGAAGACGAGACCGAGCATGCGGATCCACAGCACCTCGTAGACGAGGCCCGTGGCGCCGGACAGAAAGAAGCAGGCGACGACGCCGGCCAGCAGCCGCCGCGGCACCGCCGTCACGCTACGCGCGTTCCCTGGGCTCACGCGGAATCACGAGCCACAGGATCAGATAGACGAGGATCCCAGGGAACGCCACCGAGAGCAGCGACACCAGGACATAGATGACGCGCACGACAGTGGGATCCCACCCAAGCCACTCCGCCAGCCCCCCACACACCCCAGCGATCTTCCGATTCCGACGCGACAGCCGCAGCGGCCTCGAGAGGTCCGTCATGACGAACCAGTTTCCGCCGGACCTCTTTCCGACAGACCTCTCGTCCCCCGAGTCAGCGGTTCGTCGACGTGGTCGATCGCGCGGCCGGCGTGCGGCGTGGGCGGCGGGGCGACAGGGTCGCCGCAGGTTCCGTTGGCTTCGATCGTGTATCGCCACACGTAGGACCAGGCTCCGACCATCCCTTCGCGCACCCGGTAGTCTCTCGCGGAACCTGCGGCGACCCTGTCGCCCCGCCGCCCACGCCGCACGCCGGCCGCGCGCCCGACCACGCCGGCGAGCTGAGTCGGGAGACTAGTGGCCACCACCACCCCCGAAGGTCGGCGCCGCCAACCCCTCGATCATCACGTTGACGCAGGCCGGGCGCCCGGCGGCGAACGCCCGGGCCAGCGCGGGCTCGAGATCGTCGGCGCGCTCGACCAGCTCGCCGTGGCCGCCGAGCGCCTCGGCCACGCGATCGTAGCGCGCGGGCAGGAGCGCGCAGCCCACGGCGCGCTCGGCGCCGTAGTGGCGCAGCTGCAGCGTGTGCTCGGCGTTCCAGCGCGCGTCGTTGCCGACCACGACGACGAGCGGCACGCCGTAGCGCAGCGCGGTGTCGAGCTCGAAGGCGTGAAAGCCGAAAGTGCCGTCGCCCATCACCGCCAGCACCGGCCGGTCCGGGCACGCCAGGCGGGCGGCCACCGCCATCGGCAGCGCGCTGCCGATCGAGCCGCTGAGGCCGTTGATCAGCCGCTCGCGCGGATCGAGCGCGGCCTGCGCCCACTGGCCGAACTCGCCGCCGTCGGCGACGAGGACCGCGCCCGCCTCGACGTGCGGGGCCAGCGCCGCGCACACGCGCAGCGGATGGATGGGCGTGCGCGCCGAGCGCCGCGCCTCCTGCCAGGCCGGCGGCGTGGCCCGCCGAGCGGATTCGACCCGATCACGCCAGCCGGTGCTCGGCCACGCGCGGGTCGCGGCCACCGCGGCCAGGCGCGCGGCCGAGGCCGCCGGATCGGCGGTGAGCGCCAGCGCGGTGCGCTCACGCGGCGCCGTGGGCTCGGCGTCGAGCGCGATCACGCGGCAGTCGCGCGCAAACGCCTGGCCGAAGCGGAGCGAGAAGTCGAGCGGCTTGCCGAGCAGCAGCACGAGGTCGGCCTCGCCCAGCACCGCGGTGGCGCCGCGCAGCCACGGATCGTTGACGCCGCGCGGGCTCTCGATCGCCAGCGCCGGCGCGCCCGTGGCCTCCACCAGCCGCTCCACGGCAGCGCGGCGCCGGCCCCGGCCGAGCGCGGGCCCGGTGAGAATCAGCGGGCGCTTGGCCTCGGCGAGCAGCGCCACGATCGCCAGCGCGTCGCGCTCGCCGACGACGGGCGGCGCGACCGGCGCGGGCCAGACCGCGGCGGTGTCCGTCGCGGCGCCCTCCAGCACGTCGCCGGGCAGGCTCAGGTGCACGGGGCCCGGCCGCCCGCTCGTTGCCAGCGCCAGCGCACGCGCCACGTCGTCGCCCACGCGCGCGGGGTCCTCGAGCGACCACGCGGCCTTCACCACCGGCCGGGCCGCCGCCACCTGGTCGACCTCCTGGAACGCGCCACGACCACGCTGGCCCCGCGGGCTGGCGCCCGACAGCAGCAGCACCGGCGATTCGGCCATGCGCGCGCCGTAGAGGGCCGAGATGGCGTTGAGGTGACCGGGACCGGCGGTGACGAGCGCCACGCCCGGCTCGTCGGTGAGCCGGCCCCACGCATCCGCCATGTGCACGGCGGCCGCCTCGTGGCGCGTGTGCACGAGCGCGACGTCGCGGCCGATGGTGGCGTCGTAGACGGACAGGATCTGATTGCCGGAGAGCGAGAAGATGCGGCGCACGCCGCCGGCGGCGAGCGCCTCGACCAACCGGCTGGCGCCGGTGGCCGCCACGCTAGCCGGGGACGACCGCGGCCAGCACCTCCGACAGCTCGTCGAGCGTCGCGGCGTCGGGCGCGGCAGCGGGGTGACGCACGTACGCCGAGCGCAGCCAGCCGCGGCGGCGCAGGATCTCCTTGCGGATGGCCAGCGAGGTACCCGGCACCGAGCCGGGCTGGCTCTCGAAGCGGATCAGCGGCAGCCAGTGATAGAAGAGCGTGCGCGCCTCGGCCCGCTGTCCGGCGACGAAGTGCTCGCGGATGGCCCGCAGTGCCTCGGGATACGGGAACCCCGTCATGGCGCCGTCGGCACCGCGCGAGAGCTCCTCGAAGAAGTAGACGCCGCCCAGTCCCCCGAAGACGGCCACGCGGCGCGCAGCCAGCGCGGCCAGGCGCGTGATCTTGGGCGGTGTCGGCGCTTCCTCGAGCTTGACGGCCGCAGCAGTCGGCAGCTCGGCGATCAGCCGCGCCAGGAATGGCGCCGGCATCACCACGCCCGTCGTGATCGGCTCGTCCTGCAGCACCAGCGGGCGCTGGGCGGCGAGCGCGACGGCCTGGTAGTACTCGGCGACGGCGTCGAGGTTGCGGGCGCCGGCCGGCGGCGCCACCATCACGGCGTCGGCGCCGTGCTCGCGCGCCGTCGCGGCGAACGCGGCCGCCAGGTGCGTCCCCGACGCCGAGACGCCGACCACCACCGGCACGTGACCGGCCACGGCCTTCACCACGCCCTCGACGACCCGGCGCCGCTCCTCGTCGGTCAGCCGATGCGCCTCCCCGGCGATGCCGAGGATGGTGAGCCCGTTGACGCCGGTGGCCAGCACCGCCTCGACGAGCCGCGGCAACCCGTCGACGTCGAGCGTGCCGTCGTCGGCGAACGGCGTCGCCAGGATGTGGAAGATGCCCGACCAGTCGATCATCGCGCCATATACTGCCATATTGGGGGCCCCGAGATGGCCCCCAAACCCCCCATCGCTCGTCGCGCCCCGGCGCAGCCGTGGCGCTCCTCGTTCACGCGCTGCGTGTGCCGGGCCCCGACATGGCCCCCAACCCTCCAACGCTCGTCGCGCCCTGGAATGGCCGAACCATCGAATTGTCATTGTTGACGGCGCGCGGTAGGCTCTCG